>NZ_KV811085.1:100731-206016 GCF_001812975.1 Rothia sp. HMSC073B08
GTGGTGCTCTACCAACTGAGCTACAACCGCATATCAGCGTATTCAATTTGAATCATGACGAGGAGTTTTTCGCTCCGTCGTGCTGACAGGTAAATACTATACGGGGTTTTTGAGTGTTTGCCAAATCCTTTGCAGAATGCCTTGTGTTCCGCATGTTTCCGGGGCAGAACGGGGTATTTGGGCTCGTTTTTGAGGTGCGCGAGCAAAATTTATTTTCATGGTGCCGGTCACATTTTTGGGGTTTTGGGGTGGTTACTGTTCCCGTGAGGGCAGCAGCGGGCACACGATGTCCTCCACGATGTCTGCAGAACGTCCGCAAAATTTTTTCAAAAGAGAACGAAAAAGAGAGGCGGGGAGCCAAAATTGGTTCCCCGCCCCTCCCCCATGAATTCCGCGCCTGTGATTTTTAGAGTTCTTCGAAGAAGAGTCGCTCGTAGACTTTGCGGGCGTTGCGGGTTTGGCGCAGGTAGTCCTCTTCGAGGGCGCGCGCGCTGCCGGCGGGGTATCCGCACCAGCGGGCGATTGCTTCCAAGTCGGCGCGTCCCGAGGGTAGGGTGTCGGATTGGCGCACGCCGCGCAGTACGTTGCCGCCGCGGATCTTCGTGGCGAGCAGCCAGGCGCCACTGAGGATTTCAGCGTCCGCGGCCTCGACCAGCCCCGCCTCAACCGCGGCGTTCAGCGCCTTCAGGGTGGAGGTGGTGCGCAGCCCGGGCACGGCGTGCGCGTGGCGCAGCTGTACGAGCTGGACCAGCCATTCCACGTCGGAGAGTCCGCCGCGGCCGAGCTTGAGCTGGCGGGTGCGGTCGGCGCCGTGCGGCATGCGTTCGTTTTCAACGCGCGCTTTCATGCGGCGAATCTGCTGCACCTGTTCGGGCGTGAAAGTTGCCGGGTAGCGGTACGGGTCGATGAGCTCCACGAAAGCCTCGCCGAGCGCCTCGTCGCCCGCGATGGGGCGGGCGCGGGTGAGCGCCTGGAACTCCCAGGTTTCCGCCCAGCGTTCGTAGTAGGAGCGGTAGGAGTCCAGCGAGCGCACGATAGCGCCCTGCTTGCCTTCGGGGCGCAGGTCGGCGTCCACTTCGAGGGGCCGTTCGGCGCGAATGGCGGGCTTGACGGGCTGTTTGAGGAGCGCCAGGGTGCGGTTGACGATGCGTGCCGCCTGTTCCTGTGCGGCGTCTTCGTCGGCCCCGTCGAGGGGTTCGTGAACGAACATGACGTCCGCGTCGGAGCCGAAGCCGTTCTCGGCGCCGCCGAGGCGGCCCATGCCGATGACGGCGATGCGGGTGAGCAGCTTCTCCCCCGCTGTCGCCTCAGCTTCGGCGGGTTCGGCGCCTTCCGGTGCCGTTTGGAGTTCACGCAGGGCAATCTGCAGCGCCGCACCGATCGTGCACTCGTCAATGGCGGCAAGACCGGCGCAGGTGTCTTCAATGTCGACGATACCCAGAGTCCAGCCCATGGCGGTGCGCAGGGTTTCGCGGCGGCGCAGGTAGCGCACGGCGCGCATCGCCTCGGCGGCGTCATCGTGGCGTGCCAGCAGCGAAGAAACCTCGGAGGCAAGCGCTTCCTCCCCCAGCGGTTTGAGGTCGGCGACCTTGTCCAGCCAGGCGATAGAAGCGGAGGCGTCCTCCAGCAGGTCGGTCATGGGGCGTGAGCTGGAGAGTAGCTGACTGAGGCGCTCGGCGGCTGCGGGCGAGTCGCGGAGCATGCGCAGGTACCAGCTGGTGCTGCCGAGCGATTCGGAGACGATGCGGAAGCCGAGCAGGCCGGCGTCTGCGTCCACGCCGCGGGCGAACCAGCCCAGCAGCACGGGCATGAGATGCCGCTGAATATCTGCACTGCGGGAAAGTCCCGTGGTGAGTGCCTTGATGTGGCGCATGGCGCCGCGCGGGTCGCGGTAGCCGAGTGCGGCGAGGCGGTCCTGTGCGGCCTGTTCGCTGAGGACCACTTCGTCGCGGCTGAGCGTGGAGACGGCGGCAAGTAGCGGGCGGAAGAAGATTCGCTCGTGCAGTGAACGGACGTTCCGTTTAATTTTCTGCCACGCCTTGAGCATCTGCTCGGCGGAGAGCGTGCCGTTGCGTTCCGGGGACAGGATCGAGCGGGCGAGGGCGCGCTGTTCGGCGTCCTTCTCGGGCATCAGGTGGGTGCGGCGCAGCTGCTGCAGCTGGATGCGGTGCTCCAGCACGCGCAGCTTCTTGTAGTCGCGGCTGAACGCCTCGGCGTCGGTGCGGCTAATGTAGCTGACCGCCGTCAGCGCGGCCAGCGAGTCTACAGTGGATTTGGTGCGCACGGCGGGGTCGGTTCGACCGTGCACAAGCTGCAGCAGCTGCACGGTGAACTCGATATCGCGCAGGCCGCCCGGGCCCAGCTTAATCTGACGGTCCACCTGGTGCGAAGGGATATTGTCGGTCACGCGGGCGCGCATTGCTTGCACGGATTCCACGAAGGATTCGCGGGCGGCAGACTCCCACACGAAGGGGTCAATGGCGCGGGCGTAGCGGGCACCCAGTTGCGCCGAACCGGCGATGGGGCGAGCCTTGAGCAGAGCCTGGAACTCCCAGTTTTCTGCCCAGCGCTTGTAGTACTGAACGTAGGATTCGACGGTGCGCACGAGCGGGCCGTCCTTACCCTCGGGGCGCAGGTTCGCGTCAACCTCCCAGAGAGCGGGTTCGGGTGCGGGGCCCATAATGGCGCGGGTGAGGGCGTGCACGAGTTCCGTGCCGATGGTGGAACATTCGTTCTCGGTGAGCTTGAGCGGGGTGGTCTCCCCCTCTGCCCCGGTGCTGGGCGCGGGTTCGACCGGCGCGACCACGTACACCACGTCAACGTCAGAGATGTAGTTCAGCTCGCGGGCACCGCACTTACCCATGCCGATAATCGCCAAGTCCAGGGCGTCTACAGCCTCGCCGCGGCGAGGGGCCGCCAGGCCGGGGCCCAGCCCCTCCGCAACTTCGGTGCGGGCAATGGCGAGCGCACCCTCCAGCGCGGCGGCAGCCAAATCGGCGAGGTGCCGGCCAATGGTCGGCATCATTTCGACCGGGTCTTCGCAGCACACGTCGAGCAGGGCGATGCGCGCCAGGGCGGCGCGGTAGGCGACGCGCAGGGTCACGTACCCGTCTTTGCCGGTCTGTTCGGCGGCAGCGCGCGGACGCTCCGCGTGGGGGTCGGCACCGAGGGCGGTAAGGATGTCGCGGCGGTAGGGGGTGTCCAGCGGTGTGATGGGGGTCAGGAATTCCCCATCGGTTTCTGGCAGAATCGACGCCGGGTGCTGGGAGCGAATCAGCGCGCTCTCAGCCGGGTACACCTGCGTGTCGAAGAGCGGGTCAATGTGTTCGGGGCGGCGGTAGAGAAAATCGCCAATCGCCTGGGATGCGCCGAGCAGGCGGTACATGCCGAATTCTTCTTCGCCGCGGTTGGCGCGTTCGGCGACCGCCGGGTGCTTCTCGATGAGGCGCACGAGGGCGGGCAGGGCAATATCCGGTGAGGGTGCGAGGCGCAGCCCGGCAAAGAGCGCATCCTGCGAGACGTGCTTCAGTTCGGGTGCGTTGAGCCAGCGTTCTGCCTTGGACGGGTCGTGGAAGCCGGTGGCGATCATGCGGGTGCGCAGGCGTAGCTGGGCTTTGCGTTCGGCTTCGGCGCGTTGCTCGTCGTCGAGTGCGTCGGGGGCGATGTCGGTGAGCGGTTTGGGTTCTTTGGCGGGGTCGATAATGCGGATGAGCCCGGTGGCCGGGTAGTGGGAGCTGTCAGTCATAGCGTGAGAACCGTGGGTAGAGAACTGGGGTTAGAGAACTGTGGGTGGAGAGTAGATCCGGGGTGGAAAGTATAAATTTCGCCAGCAAAAATCGGCGGCTAAAAATCGGCGGTGAACGGTGCAGCCGATAGGTGCATTTGATAGACCTGTGGGCGGTACCCGCCGGCGTGTTACCGGTAGCGGGTACCGCCCTGAGGCTGTCAGCGCTCACTCATCCTATGAGGAGGTGAGAAAATCCAGCCGTTAGAGGATTCCGAGGTTGTGCTTGAGCTCGTACGGGGTCACCTGAGCCTGGTACTGGTCCCAGTCGGCGCGCTTATTGCGCAGGAACTGCTCGAAGACCTGCTCGCCCAGAACCTCCGCCATGAACTCGGATTCTTCGGTGATATTGATGGCTTCACGCAGGGACGCGGGCAGCGGGTTGTAGCCCATGGCGCGGCGTTCGGCGTTGGTCATGGCGGCGAGGTCTTCGGTCACGGCGGGCATGAGCGGGTACTCGTTTTCGATACCCTTCAGACCGGCGGCGAGAATCACCGCGTAGGCGAGGTACGGGTTCGATGCTGAGTCCAGGCCGCGGTACTCGATGCGGGCGGACTGCATCTTGTTCGGCTTGTACAGAGGCACACGCACGAGGGCGGAGCGGTTGTTGTGGCCCCAGGAGACGTAGGAGGGCGCCTCGCCGCCGCCCCAGAGGCGCTTGTAGGAGTTGATGAACTGGTTGGTGACCGAGGTGAATTCGGGGGCGTGCTTGAGCACACCGGCGATGAAGTGGCGTGCGGTCTTGGACAGCTGGTATTCGGCGCCGGCTTCGAAGAATGCGTTGGTGTCGCCTTCGAAGAGGGAGAAGTGGGTGTGCATGCCGCTGCCGGCGTACTTGGTGAAGGGCTTGGGCATGAAGGTTGCGTACATGCCGAGCGAGTAAGCGACTTCCTTGATGACGGTGCGGAAGGTCATGACGTTGTCGGCGGTCTGCAGGGCGTCGGCGTGGCGCAGGTCGATTTCGTTCTGGCCGGGGCCGGTTTCGTGATGGCTGAATTCGACGGAGATACCGACCTCTTCGAGCATGGTCACTGCCTTGCGGCGGAAGTCCTGCACGATGCCGCCGGGGGTGTGGTCGAAGTAGGATTCGTGGTCCACGGGCACGGGGAATCCGTCCGCGCCGAGCTTGGAGGATTCGAGCAGGTAGAACTCAATTTCGGGCGAGGTGTAGCAGGTGAAACCCATTTCGGCGGCCTTGTTGAGCACGCGCTTGAGCACGCCGCGGGTGTCGGAGGCGCTGATCTCGCCGTCGGGGGTGAGCACGTCACAGAACATGCGGGAGGTGTAGTCTTCCTCGCCGCGCCAGGGCAGGATCTGGAAGGTGGAGGGGTCCGGCTGCAGCAGCATGTCGGATTCGTAGATGCGGGAGAAACCCTCAATCGAGGAGCCGTCAAAGCCCAGGCCCTCATCGAAGGCGCTTTCTACTTCAGCCGGTGCGAGCGCCACGGATTTGAGGGTGCCGACCACATCGGTGAACCAGAGACGGATGAAGCGGATGTCGCGCTCTTCGATGGTGCGCAGTACGAATTCCTGTTGGCGGTCCATGAGTTGCCCTCTCGGTGCGGGCGTGCATCCGCGTGGTACCCGTCTGTGGGTGGCGGAGGCGCGCTAAATTTGCTGCCGAGGTGAAGAAGACCCTGTTGCGGAAGGTCCTGCATGTCCCTTGGGGTTCCAAGGGGTTGCGGCGGGTTGTGTACCAGCGGTGCTGGCGCCTCCTTGCCCCGGCGTGTGTCCTGTTGTTATCTAGCCTATCGGGTTCTGCTGTGTGGCGGGTGGGTGGGAGGTTTCGTTTGTGTAAATTCTCTTTTCGTGTGCCGCGGTAGCTCAGATTCTGGGCGGTACCGGGGCCGCTCCCCCACTTTTCTGCGGTGCGGGTCTAGGCTTTGTTCAGATACCTGGCAGATGACGGTTCGCGGGGCGTGGTCGGGGTCGCCTTGCGATAATGGGGGTATGCTACATTCCGTTCTTCTCTCATCAGCTTCGCAGGCGCTGCCCGCACAGGTGGCGCCCGCACAGATTCCTCTAGCGGCAAGCACGCTGGTTGCTGCTGACCCCACCGGGCTTGAGTGGCTGCTACTTATTGCCGCCCCCATTGTTTTCTTGGTGTTGTATCTGGTCTGTCTTTTTGCGGTTGCAGTCTTTGGCCCGACAGTCATGAAGAATAACAAGACCGGTGGTGCGACCTACCTGCTGGACCGTCCCTCCCGTGTGGCGTTTAGGGTTCGTACCCTGGCGTTGTGGGCGCTGGTTGGTGCGTTTGTGGAGTTCATTTGGACCGGTTACACGGGCCGTTTGGGGTCAAGCGCAGCTATTCCGATCATTATTTTTAGTTGGTCGTGGAAGTACACTTTCTTCTTCTTGCCGCTTCAGGTAATTCGTTCCTGGTATGTTCACGCAAGCCGCGGCAAGTATGATGCGCTGTCGGCTGAGGGTGCTCAGCGCCGTGAGAAGCTGAACCGTAAGAGCGCCTACGAGGTGTCGAAGATGATGCAGCGTAACCCGCAGCAGTTCGCGATGAGCAAGGAGCTGCATACGCTGGCGCGCGGTCAGAAGATTGCGGGCGTGCGTCCGTTCCAGCACCTTGACGAGGCGGGCAAGAAGCGCCGCACGAACTATACGGTGGAGCTGGCTGTGGCGCTCATGCAGGCGCGTGCCATGAACCCCGGCAAGCTTCCGTCGGAGGCGTTCGGCGAGGGCATCCTGGGTATGGGTCTTGGCGTTAGATCTGATCGGGCGGTGGAGCAGACGTGGCTGACGCTGTGCACCGAGCGTGTGAACGCGGTGGATGCGCCGAACTACCCTGATTCGCTGTACCCGGTGTCGGCTCGTTTTTCGCTGTTTACCACGATGTCGCTGTTGCAGCCGCTGATGGGTCGCCCCTATTCACCATTTACTGCGCCGAATGCGCGCCGTTTCGTGCCCCGTGATTTCTCGGCGGATACCGTGCTGTTGAAGACTGAGGAGCTGGGCAAGAAGGCTCTGGCGCAGAGCGCGATTTTCCGTCAGATTCATGAGCGTCTTCTGCCGTTGCATCGGCAGCAGCCTCAGCTGGTGGATGGCCGCGCCCTGGCGTATTGCGGTGCCCTACTGCTGAGCGTGGCGAAGGCGGAGGCGGAGAGCCAGCGGTTGACGAGCCAGATTCTGGCGGCGGCCGCTTCTGAGCGTGGCATCCTGTCCTTTGGAGTGTTCTCGCAGATCTCTGAGGATTATCAGTGTGTTCAGCGTCTGCTGAATCTGATGGTGAAGGCGACCGCCGACGTTGAGCGTTTCATCAACGCGGTGGAGGCGCTGGTGCAGATGCATTCTGGTCCGGTTCAGCCTTCCGGCATTGCGTACGAGAAGGTGCAGATGGAGTACATTGCTGCTCTTCTGGACGTTATTGTCTTCTCTTCGCACGCCCCGCTTGCCGGTTCTATTCAGGCGTCTTACGCCCTGCTGAAGGCAGACTATGAGGCGTTTACATTCAACACCACCGATGAGTTGAGCCGCAGCTACTGGCTGCAGTACGCGAAGAACGCGGTGAATGCCTGCGATACGGGCCTGTCCCAGGGCTATGAGGGCTTCTTCGATAACGATGCGGCGCTCCCGGCGTGGGAGTCCTACGCGGAGGACGTCGTGAAGGAAGTCTGCACCTATTCGATCATGCAGCTGTACTGGGATGCTCTGGTGCAGCAGGCGCTCATTCAGCGCGATTTGCCGCGTGAGTTTAGTGATGCTTCTTCCGCTGTTCCGGAGCTGATGAATAAGAACGCCGCTGCGTCGTTCCCGACCTACTACATTAACCTCATCTGGAACTAGGTTCGGGGCGAGCGGTACGCCAGGTTGGAGCCGTGCAGGGTTAGAATAGTCAGCATGACTACTGAGCGTTCTTCCGAGATCTCTTCGCCCTACGCGGCACAGCCTGCCGCTACCTCCGCGGCTGCTCCCGCGACTGCTTCTGCATCGAAGCCTTTTGACCTGGACACCGTCAAGAAGGTGCGTACCGTTCACCTGGCTCAGGCTAAGGCGACCGGTCAGAAGTTCTCCATGCTGACCTGTTATGACGCTCTGACGGCGCAGATTTTTGATCGCGCCGGCGTCGACATGCTGCTGGTGGGTGATTCAGCGGCGAATGTGGTGCTCGGCTACGAGTCCACCCTGACCATTACCCTGGATGAGATGATTCCTCTGGTTGCGGCGGTTTCCCGCGGTGCATCCCGCGCCATGGTGGTCGCTGATCTGCCGTTTGGTTCCTATGAACAATCCCCACAGCAGGCGGTGGCGAGCGCTGTTCGCCTGATGAAGGAGGGCGGCGCGCACGCGGTCAAAATTGAGGCGGATGCCTCGATGGCTGAGTGGGTTCGTGCCCTGGTGCGTACCGGTATTCCGGTGGTGGCGCATGTTGGTTTCACCCCGCAGTCGGAGCATGCCCTGGGCGGTTTCCGTGTGCAGGGCCGCGGTGATGCGTCTGAGCGTGTTCGTGAGGATGCGGTAGCGCTGGCTGAGGCTGGCGCTTTCTGCGTGCTCATGGAGATGGTGACCGCTCAGACTGCGCAGCTGGTGGATGAGGCTGTGGGCGCTGTGCCGACTATTGGTATTGGTGCATCGAATGTGACGACCGGTCAGGTGCTGGTGTGGCAGGACATGATGGGTGTTCGTTCCGGTCGCGTGCCGCGTTTTGTGAAGCAGTTTGCGCAGGTCGGCCAGGTCATGGAGGATGCTGCGCGTGCTTATCGTGAGCAGGTTCGTTCGGGTGAGTTCCCGGCGGCTGAGCACACTTTTGAGTAGGCTTTAGCCTGAGAAAAGGCTTATGAAGAAAGCTTGAGAAGAAAGACCCCCGTATCCGGTGCTCCGAGTGCGGGGGTCTTTCGTCTCAGACTGTATGTCTGTTAGGCGGCGTGCGCCTTGAGCGTTGCTGAGGGCGTTGGGCAAGGCTGAGGGTGCTCGTTCTTTAGAGCCAGCCGCCGTCCTTTTCCCAGGCGTCGTTGCGTTCGCGGGCGCGGTGCATGGCGTGTGCCGCCTCCTCGTAGGTTTTGAAGGGGCCCCACAGGGAGGTGACGGCGCTCTGCTGGCCGCGTTCAACCTGACCGGTTTTGAGGTTGTACCAGTACTCTTCGGGGTGCGGGCTGGTGGCTTCGGTCGCGGAGTTCAGGGTCTTTTCGACCGCCGATTCGATGGCTTCGCTCAGGTGGCTTTTCTTCTCACTCATGGGTTCTCCTTCGACGGTATTGAGTCAGTATGTCTAGCATCTCACGCGCCCAGGTTCGTGGCAATGAGGCGGGCGAAGCTTCTCGCGGTGTTCCTCCCCTTTTCCCCTGTCTTCTCCTCCGCTCCCCGCCGCGCGGTTTTGCCGCTAGGGTGTATGGAATTTTATTCACAATCTGGGAAAAAGGTACGGCTTGTGTATCCGCCGCTTTTTAGCGCCTGCGCTAGGGACACAAACCGCCCCCGCCCGGTAAGATGAAACTATGTCTTCAACCAAAACGAATACTTCGCATAATCTTCCCGCAGAGCCCGGTCGTGCACCCGTCGGTTGTCTGACCCCCGGACGCGTCAGCCCCATGCGCCCGGTCCCCTCGCACATTGTTCGCCCCGAGTACGTGGGTAAGCCCACCGCCAACGAGGGTAACGACTCGAACATGTACACCCCCGAGGAAGTTGAGCGGGTTCGCGCAGCCGGCAAGATCGCGGCAGGCGCCATCGTTGAAGCATCCAAGATTTGCGTGCCCGGCACCACCACCGACGAGATTGACGTGCTGGTCCACGAATACATTTGCGACCACGGCGCGTACCCCTCCACCGTGGATTACCGCGGCTACCCCAAGTCCGTGTGCACCTCCCTAAACGAGGTCATCTGCCACGGCATCCCGGACTCCACCGTGCTGGAGGACGGCGACATCCTCAACCTGGACGTCACCGCATACCTGGACGGCATGCACGGCGACACCAACAAGACCCTGCTCATCGGCAACGTGGACGAAGAGTCCCGCCTGCTGGTTGAACGCACCGAAGAGTCCCTGAACCGTGCGATTAAGGCTGTGAAGCCGGGCCGCCAGATCAACGTGATTGGTCGCGTCATTGAGAAGTATGCGGCACGTTTCGGTTACGGCGTGGTTCGCGACTACACCGGTCACGGTGTGGGTCGTGAGTTCCACTCGGGCCTCATCATCCCCCACTACGATGCGGCACCCGCCTACGACACCGAGATTCGTGAGGGCATGATTTTCACCATCGAGCCCATGCTGACCCTCGGCACCATCGAATGGGACCTGTGGGACGACGACTGGACCGTGGTCACCCGCGACCGCAAGCGCACCGCGCAGTTCGAGCACACCCTCGTGGTGACCGCTGACGGCGCGGACATCCTCACCCTGCCCTAAGTTGTTGTCTTAGGCATCTAAGTTTTACGGCTAACCTGCCGGACCATCTATTCATTATCACTCGATAGCGCAGATATGTTCCTCCGCTCAGGCGAAGGAAAGAAAGGAAATCATGGCTAACTACGCTGAGCCCGGCCTCATCAACGACCTGCCCGAACCCACCCCCAAGGACCTGCAGATTGGTGTGGACATTGGAGGCACCGGCATTAAGGGCGGCATCGTCGACCTGCGCACCGGTAACCTCGTTTCGGACCGTTTCCGCATTGACACCCCCAAGCCCGCAACCCCCGCCGCTGTGGCTGAGGTTGTACGCCGCGTAGTCGACGAGCTGCAGGGTCGCGACCTGGCACCGGACCCCGAGTCCGCTGTCGGCATCGACTTCCCCGCAGTGGTGAAGAACGGCATGGTCTTCTCCGCAGCTAACGTGGACGATTCCTGGATTAACACCGACCTGGAGCAGGTCATGAGCGAGGCGCTGGGCGGCCGTACCGTCTACGGTCTCAACGACGCTGACGCAGCCGGTCTGGCTGAGGCAACCTACGGTCAGGGCCGTAACCGTGACGGCCTGATTGCTGTCATCACCCTGGGCACCGGCATCGGCTCCGCCCTCATCAACAACGGCGTGCTGATCCCGAACACCGAGCTGGGCCACCTGGAGATTGACGGCCACAACGCCGAGTCTCAGGCTTCCGCTCGTGCCCGCGAGGTGCACGAGCTGTCCTGGAAGAAGTACGGCAAGCGCCTGTACCGCTACTTCGAGCACGTACAGATGCTCTTCTCCCCCGACCTGTTCATCATTGGCGGCGGCATCTCCAAGAACCCGGAGAAGTTCATGCCCTACTTTGAGGATCAGATTCGTACCCCCATGGTCATGGCTGCCCTGCGTAACAACGCGGGTATTGTGGGTGCGGCACTGTGGGCTGGCGGCATGCTGCCGGAGCGTCAGCGCCGCGGCGAAGCGTAAGGTTTTCCTGAACCTGCTTGACCCGCGGCCGCGTCAGCGCCGCGGCGAAGCGTAAGGGCTTGCTTCCTGCTATCCGCCTCGGATAGCGCTTCACATACGTACGAAGGGACCGCCTTCCGAATCATTCGGAAGGCGGTCCCTTCTGTATGCCGCCGCTCATGTAGCGGCGGCTGAGCTCATTAGCTACTGGGTTAGCTAGTGGCTGTGCTAGTCAGTTACTGTGCTAGCTAGTTACTGGGCGATGCGGTCCTCACGCAGACGCGCAATCGCCTCCTCAAAGTCTTCAAGGTTCTCAAAGGCCTGGTACACGCTCGCAAAACGCAGGTAGGCGACCGCGTCCAGCTTCGACAGCGGCTCCAGGATGGTCAGACCCACCTCGTGCGCGTTAATCTCCGCCAGACCGCGGGCACGAATCAGCTCCTCAACCTCCTGGGCGAGCTTCGCCAAATCGTCCTCACCCACGGGGCGACCCTGGCATGCCTTACGCACGCCGGCGGCAATCTTCGAACGGTCGAAGGGCTCGGTCACGCCCGAACGCTTAATCACCGAAATGGTGGTGGTTTCAACGGTCGTGAAGCGGCGAGCGCAGGAGGTGCACTGGCGGCGGCGGCGAATTGCGGCGCCGTCATCGGTGGTGCGGGAATCCACCACGCGCGAGTCGGTGTGCTTGCAATAGGGGCAGTACATTCGTTTCTCCTTGGCTGGGCGTTAGGGGCGCCCGCGTATACAGCGCTCAAGAATATTTATACCTATTCTACCGTGATATACAGCGGGTACACCG
The DNA here is from genome assembly GCF_001812975.1 of Rothia sp. HMSC073B08. Lineage (NCBI taxonomy): Bacteria > Bacillati > Actinomycetota > Actinomycetes > Micrococcales > Micrococcaceae > Rothia > Rothia sp. HMSC073B08. Next base: position 112,620 of record NZ_KV811085.1, read on the forward strand.
TATGTTGTGAGTGAATATACGCTCAGGGTGGACTCTGCTATGCAGAATCCACCCTGCCATTCCCCTCATGGGGGTGCATTGTTAGCGTGCGTTGTTAGCGTCGAATGCAGCTCGGACCGAAAATCGTCTTGATTTCACCGAAGAGGCTCGGGTTCGGTTCCACGCGCACGCTCGCATCCAGCAACACCAGTTGCTCCTTATCGCGGGTGCGGATGAGCATGCGCACATCCGCGGTTCCCTTGTGGTCGCGCAGGGTCTCCTTCAGCTCCTTCAGGTTCGCCTCGGTCACCAGGTACTCGGGTACCACGATGGTGATGGGTGCGGCGCGGCCGTCATCGCTGATTTCCAGGATCTGCATTTCCTGCGCGCTCATGTTCACGCTGCCGTCGTCACGGCGCTGCACGCGGCCACGAATCGAGCAGATGAGGTCGTCCGCCAGGGCGGCGCCCATCGTCTCGTAGGCGCGGGAGAAGAACATGACCGTAATGGTTGCGCCCGAGGGGTCTTCCAGCTCCACGGAGGCGTACTGGTTACCGCTGGACTTGGCGATACGGCGCGAAACGCCGGTGAGCATGCCCGCAACGGTGACGGTTTCGCCGTCGCGCACGTGCGAGTCTTCACCAATAATGTCGTGCACCGAATGGCTTGCGGCATCCGAGAGCGCACGTTCCAGGCCACGCAGCGGGTGGTCCGAAACGTACAGGCCCAGCATGTCACGCTCAAAGTTCAGCTTCTCGCGGCGCTCCCAATCCGGAACCTCCGGAATGGTCACGGTCAGCTCATCACCCAGGGCGTCATCCATGCCGAGGGAGCCAAAGAGGTCGAACTGACCCGCCGCTTCCTTACGCTTGACCGCCACGGCTGCGTCCACTGCCGCCTCGTGAATGAGGGACAGCGAACGGCGGGTGTGGCCCAGGTCGTCGAAAGCGCCCGCCTTAATGAGCGACTCGATGGTGCGCTTATTACACACCTGCAGCGGCACCTTCTTCAGGAAGTCGTTGAAGGACTCGTAACGGCCCTTCTCCTCGCGGGCGGCAATCATGCCTTCGACCACGTTCGCGCCCACGTTACGGATCGCGCCCATACCGAAGCGGATGTCCTCACCCACGGGGGCGAAGGTCAGGGTGGATTCGTTCACGTCCGGCGCGAGCACGGTAATGCCCATGGCGCGGCACTCGTTCAGGTACAGCGCGAGCTTGTCCTTGTTATCGCCCACGCTGGTCAGCAGCGCAGCCATGTACTCCTGCGGGTAATGCGCCTTCAGGTACGCCGTCCAGTACGACACCAGACCGTACGCCGCCGTGTGCGCCTTGTTGAACGCGTAGTCAGAGAACGGCAGCAGAATATCCCAGAGCGCCTTAATAGCGCCCTCAGAGTAGCCGTTAGAAATCATGCCGTCGTGGAAGGTAGCGTACTGCTTATCCAGCTCCGCCTTCTTCTTCTTACCCATCGCACGGCGCAGCAAGTCTGCCTCACCCAGAGTGTAGTTCGCGACCTTCTGAGCAATCGCCATAACCTGTTCCTGATACACAATCAGGCCGTAGGTGGTGTCCAGAATGTCCTTCAGCGGCTCTTCCAGCTCGGGGTGAATCGGCTCGATCTCCTGCTTACCGTTCTTACGCAGAGCGTAGTTGGTGTGCGAGTTCGCGCCCATCGGGCCCGGACGGTACAGCGCCAACACTGCCGAAATGTGCTCGAACTCCTCGGGCTCCATGAGCTTGAGCAGCGAGCGCATCGGGCCGCCGTCGAGCTGGAACACGCCGAGGGTGTCGCCGCGCGCCAGCAGACGGTACGATTCCGGGTCATCCAGCGAGAGGGATTCAAGGTCCAGGTCAATGCCTCGGTTAGCCTTAATGTTCTCCACCGCATCAGAGATGATGGTGAGGTTACGCAGACCCAAGAAGTCCATCTTGATCAGGCCCAGGCCCTCACAGGTGGGGTAATCGAACTGGGTGATAACCTGGCCGTCGGCTTCGCGGCGCATCACGGGGATCACGTCCACGAGGTCCTTGCTGGACATAATCACGCCCGCAGCGTGCACGCCCCACTGACGCTTCAGGCCCTCCAGGCCCTTCGCGGTTTCGAACACCTGGCCGTAGATCTTATCGACCGGGTCCTCGATGAGGGCACGCAAATCTGCCGCCTCGGCGTAACGCTTATCCTCTTCGTTGTACACGTTCGCCAGGGCGATGTTCTTACCCATGACGTCCGGCGGCATCGCCTTGGTGAGGCGCTCGCCGACCGAGTACGGCTGGTCCATCACGCGGGAGGCGTCCTTGAGCGCCTGCTTCGCCTTAATGGTGCCGAAGGTAACGATCTGTGCAACCTTCTCTTCACCGTATTTTTCGGTCACGTAGTCGATGACTTCGCCGCGGCGACGATCGTCAAAGTCCACATCGAAGTCGGGCATGGAGACGCGGTCGGGGTTGAGGAATCGCTCGAAAATCAGGTCGTGGTCGAGCGGGTTCAGGTCGGTAATACGCATCGCGTACGCGACCATGGAGCCTGCACCGGAGCCACGGCCGGGACCCACGCGAATACCGTTGCGCTTAGCCCAGTTGATGAAGTCGGCGACCACGAGGAAGTAGCCGGGGAAGCCCATGGAGGTAATGACCCCCACCTCGTATTCAGCCTGCTTGCGCACCTTGTCGGGCACTCCGTCCGGGAAGCGGTAGTGCAGGCCCTTCTCGACCTCCTTCACGAACCAGGATTCCTCGTTTTCGCCCTCGGGCACGGGGAAGTTCGGCATGTAGTTTGCCTTGGTGTTGAACTCCACGTTGCAGCGTTCAGCGATTTCGAGGGTGTTCTCGCACGCGCCGGGAATGTCGCCGAAGAGGGCGTACATTTCTTCTGCCGAGCGCAGGTAGAAGTTATCCGCATCGAATTTGAAGCGCTTGGGGTCGGTGAGGGTCGAGCCGGACTGCACGCACAACAGCGCCGCGTGGGCGGTGTGGTCTTCCTGGCGGGTATAGTGCAGGTCATTGGTGGCGACGAATGGCAGGTTCAGCTTCTTGGCGAGGCGGTGCAGGTCCTCCTGAACGTTGCGTTCAATGTCCAGGCCGTGGTCCATGACTTCGCAGTAGAAATTGTCCTTGCCGAAAATATCGCGGAATTCGCTCGCAGCCTGGACCGCCTCGTCGAACTGTCCCAGGCGCAGGCGGGTCTGCACCTCACCGGAGGGGCAGCCGGTGGTCGCAATCAGGCCCTTCGAGTAGGTCTGCAGCACCTCACGGTCCATACGCGGCTTGTACAGCTGACCTTCCAGCGACGCAATCGAGGAGGCACGGAACAGGTTGTGCATGCCTTCGGTGGTTTCAGCCCACATGGTCATGTGGGTGTACGCGCCACCACCGGAGACGTCGTCGCGGGAGCCGTCGCCCCAACGCACACGCGAACGGTCGGTGCGGTGCGTGCCGGGGGTCAGGTACGCCTCCACACCGATAATGGGCTTGATGTCGTGCGCTTTAGCCTGACGCCAGAAGTCGAAGGCACCAAAGAGGAAGCCGTGGTCACTGGTCGCCATGGACTTCATGCCGAGTTCTTTAGCGTGGGTGAACAGGTCACCCAGGCGCGCGGCACCGTCGAGCATGGAGTACTCGGTGTGCACGTGCAGGTGCGTAAATTCTTTGGTTGCCACGGATATCTCCTGGAGGTGTGGGCTGGAGGATGGGCGGTGAATGTGAAGCTGTGTGCGGCGGGGCGCGGGAGGCTCTGCCTAGCCGAGTTTGACGTTGCCGTCACGCAGAGCGGTCAGCGCGTAGGACAGGTCGAGCGGGTACTCGCTGGTGAAGGTCACGCGCTCTCCGGTACCGGGGTGGTCGAAGCCCAGGCGGTGCGCGTGCAGCCACTGGCGGGTCAGACCCAGTTCGGCGCTAAAGCGCGGGTCGGCGCCGTAGGTCAGGTCACCGCAGCAGGGGTGGCGCAGCGCGGAAAAGTGCACACGAATCTGGTGGGTGCGTCCGGTTTCCAGGTGCACTTCCACCAGGGATGCGGGGCCGAAGGCTTCGAGCACATCGTAGTGGGTGATGGAGTTACGACCGTCCTCGACCACGGCGAACTTCCACTCATTGCCGGGGTGGCGGCCAATGGGCGCATCAATGGTGCCGCGCAGCGGGTCGGGCAGACCCTGCACGAGGGTGTGGTAGACCTTGTCCACGGTGCGTTCCTTGAAGGCGCGCTTGAGTTCGGTGTAGGCACGTTCGCTGCGGGCTACGACCATCAGGCCGCTGGTGCCCACATCCAGGCGGTGCACAATGCCCTGGCGTTCTGCCGCGCCGGAGGTGGCAACCGAAATACCCTCGCCCATGAGCGCAGAGATGACGGTGGGACCGTGCCAGCCCGGCGAGGGGTGTGCCGCCACGCCTGCGGGCTTATCCACCACGACAATGTCGTCGTCCAGGTGCACGATGCGGAAGCCGTCCACCTTTTCGGGGCGGATGTCCGCCAGATCGCGCGGCGCGGGTGCATCCACGACGACCTCGTCGCCCGCGGAAAGCTTGTAGGACTTGCCAATCTTCACGGCCTTGCCGTTGTTGGTCACGGTCACGTGGCCGTCACGAATCCACCCGGAGGTGCGGGTTCGGGGCGCGTCGAGGGCGCCGGCGAGCGCGCCTTCAACGGTGAATTCGGCGCGGATGCGTGCCGTATCTTCGGCGGCGTTGGTGGTTTCGCTCATGCGGCTCTCCTTCGGGTGGTGTTTGCTTTGGTTGTCTGTGTGAGGGGTCGTCTGTGTGAGAACGTCTTAGTAGGCACGTGTGTCGGCAACGTAACCGTCGGCGCGTATGCCGGAACGGGGAGCTACTTGGCGCTCTTCCCTGCCGCATTCTTGTCGTCAGCCTGCACACGGGTTCCGTTGAGGTTCAGGCCCTTGAAGTTCAGCAGAACGATGAACGCCATGCACACGCAGATTGCGGAGTCTGCAATATTGAAAATCGCGAAGTTCGGCACGGAAATAAAATCAACCACGTGACCGGAACCGAAGCCGGGCTCACGGAAGAGACGGTCAAAAAGGTTGCCGCAGATACCGCCGAGCAGACCGCCCAGCGCGAGGGTCCAGGACAGGGCACGGGTGCGGCGCAGCAGGTACAGCACCACGGCTGCGGCGGCAACCATGACGAGCGTGAAAATCCAGGTGACGTTCTCGCCCATGCTGAACGCGGCACCGGAGTTACGAATCGAGTACCACCACAGTAGCCCGTCAATAACGGTGATGCGCTCCCCCAACTGCATCTGGGTGACGACCAGGTATTTGGTGCCCTGGTCGATAGCGAACACGACGGCGGCGAGCGCGAGCGCGAGGATGCCCGCAGAGCGAGCCGAGAGGATGCGCACGCGGCGACCAGTAGCTTCTTCGGCGGCGTTATCGGCTACCTGTGCGACTGAGGATTCAGCAGTCTTGGGGGTGTTGGTCATAGCTCTCCTCTAGTCTGTGCCGGTTGCTGCGGTCTGTGCCGGTTGTTGCGCCTACGGCGCGGAGGCCCCATGGTACGGAGGCAGGGCGCGCTCGCGTTCGATAGTGCCCCTCTAGCTTAGCAAATAGGGGTAGTGCATCGAGTATTCGGGGGTGATGTGGCGGGTGCTCTCCCCCGCTTTGCACGCTGGGTTTTTAGGCCGTGCCGGGCGGGCATGAGAATACCGCCCGGTTCTTTCGATCTTCCCCGGTGAATAGCGGTGGAAGAGAAAGAATCCGGGCGGCATACGCTTCAAAGCGTCGTTAGCTTATTTAGGCACGCTGATTTATGCGGAAGCCTCGATGGACTTGAGGTTCTTCAGCTCCTGAACCTGTGCGTCCAGGTGCTGCAGCAGCTTGGAGCGGTAGCGGCTCTCGAAGCCGCGCAGAGCCTCAACAGCGATCTCCAGCTCTTCCTTCTCGTCGGTGAGGCGGGAGAGAACCTCTTCGCGCTGCTGCTGAGCTTCGCTCACCATAGCGTCTGCCTTCCTCTCTGCCTCTTCGAGCAGTTCAGCCTTAGCCTTCTCGCCCTGTGCCACGTAGTCGTCGTGAACCTTCTGAGCCATAGCGAGCAGTGCCGCCGCATCCTGAGGTGCAGCCGATGCAGCCGAGGACTGTGCGGGTGCCACAGCCGCTGCGGGGGAATCGGGAGCGTTTGCGGAGAGCTGCTCGACCTGACGCTCCAGAGCGTCACGCTCGGAGTACAGTGCGCGCAGTTCGACAACGAGCTCGTCCAGGAAGTCGTCGACCTCGTTGCGGTCGTAACCGGACTCTTCGGTGACGATCTTGAAGCTCTTAGTGATCAGGTCTTCGGGGGTGATTGCCATGGGCTTCTCCTCTGGGTATCCCTACGGGGTTTGGTGGTGATGTTGAGTGCCGCGGATTCACCAGCCAGATAGGGCGTGGCCCCAATATTTTAGGGTCCCGATGATTCAGGGCATGGTTATGCCGCGATGCAGTCGTTGGCACCAATTCTACTATTCTTTGGTTTCTGTGCCCGGTTATACGTCGGTTGAATCGTAAAATATTCGCTCTGCGCAAGGGTGGGATTCACCACGTGACGTATCCGCCCTAGTCCCTGCTATCCCCCTTATGTTTTCTGCCCTGCGGTGCATTTCAAGAAGGTTTTTGCAGAGACATCTTGACGCTCCCCAAGCGGACCCCCGGCGCAGAACCCAGACGCAGAAAACCCCGCCAGCACGTCATCCCATGTCAGGATGCCAAGCGCAAGCGGGGCTCTCATGCCTAGTTCTCGTATCTCTCCGATGGAGGGGCTACATCAGGACAGCTTCGCGGTAATCGTCGTCATGATGTTCAACAGGAAAGACAGCAGAACAATCAGAATCAGAAAACCGGTATCCAACGCAACGTTACCCACACGCACCGGCGGAATCAGACGACGCAACAGGTTCATCGGCCAGTCAGTCACCGCGTACACGCCACTGGCGAAGAGCAACACAATGCCCTTGGGGCGCCACTCCGGAGCGAACATGCGTACCCAGTCAAAGAGCATGCGCAGCAGCATGGAGACGTAGAGAACGTACAGAATAATCGTAATGAGGGCGAAAATATAACCCATCTATCAGTCCTTAGCCCTGGTCGAAGGGGAATTCGCCGTCGGTCTCAAAGCCGGCGGGAACCTCGGAGTTAGCCACGCCCAGAACCTCCAGGTTGGAGGGGGTCAGCAGGAACACCTTAGCGGTGACGCGCTCAATGCGGCCCTCCAGTGCGAATGCCAGACCGGATGCGAAGTCCACCAGGCGCTTTGCGTCTGCATCGGGCATTTCTTCCACGTTCATAATCACGGGGATGTTCTCGCGGAATGCCTCACCAATGATCTTTGCGTCATTGTAGGAGCGGGGGTGGATAGTGGTGATACGACGCAATTCGTCCTCTTCTTCCTCGTAACCGTAGGTGTATCCGTTGGTTTCTTCGGGCTCGTAGCCCTGTTCGTAGTAGCCGTCGTTGGAGTACGTATCGGCGTACTGCTCGGTGTATTCGGTATTCGGCACCGGGGTGTCCTCCCAATTGTCTGCGCTGGCGTCGTCCCAAGTCTGTTCGGTTTCCGCCAGATCAGCTGTGGTTTCAGGTGTATGAGCGGTGGCGTGTGCCGCTGCATCTACGGCTGCTCGTCCGTCGGCAGGTTCTTCTGCGTCCAGATACTCGGTTTCTGTACCGTCATCGTAGCTATCAGCCTGCAGGTACTCTTCCTGTTCAGTATAGGCGGGTTCGTCCTGCAGATGGTAGGTTTCGCTCTGCGACTCGGCATCGCTGTACTGTGCCGAGCCGGGCAGTGCTGAGAGCCTGTTGGCGCTATCGGTCTTCTGTGCTGTAGCAGCCTGCCCTGCGGAGGCGTTCGCCTCCTTGCGGGTGTCAGCCTGCACAGCCTGCGGGGATTCTTCCGACGTCGCCTCGGCGTCCTGGTATCGTTCCAGGCCGAGGAAACCCGCCAGACGGCTTTGCTTCGCCATGATTCTCTCGCTGTTCTTTGCTTGTGGTGTACAGGGTCTGCCGTGGTGCTTCGTCAGAAGGTGTGTGCGTGACGGTACGTCATGCACCGGCATGTATATATTACCAGCGCCCACCCCGCGCGGGTGGTCAGGGCACCGATGATTATGCCGCCGCCAGCAGACCCATCAGCTGAAAAGACTAACGGCTAAAGGGCCTAGAGCGCCGGGCGCTTACCCATGATGTCGCTACCCACGCGCACGCAGGTCGAGCCCCAGCGCACCGCCGCTTCCAGGTCGCCGCTCATGCCGGCGGAAATCTCGGTCGCGTGCGGCACCTGCTCACGCACCAGCGAGGCCAAACCATAGAGCTTCTCAAACGCCGCATCCGGGTTCATGCCCAGCGGTGCCACCGCCATCACGCCACCGCAGCGCAGGTGCTCGTGATTCTCGATGCGCTCCACCAGCTCCAGCAGCTCGGAGGCGCTCGTACCGCCGCGCGCGCCCTCGGCGGCGTGGCCAGCCGTCGCGACCTCCGCCAGGGACACCTGCACCAGGCAGGTCAGCGCGCCCTGCTCCGCCGCCGCGGGTGCGGGCGCCTCCCCCGCCTCAAAGTGGGAGAGCTGGTTCGCGTACGCCTTCGCCAGCGCGTCCGCCAGGGAGGGGCGGTCCACCGAATGCACGCTGGAGGCGTACTTGACCACAGACTTCGCCTTGTTCGTCTGCAGCTGACCGATAAACGCCCAATGCGGGGGCTGCACCTCACGCTGGGCGCAGTAGGCGGCAAGCTCACGAGCCTTCCCGCTCGCCTCCTGGTCGCGGTTCTCACCGAAGAGGGTCACTCCCCCATCCAGCAGCGCCGCCGCGTCGGAGGCGGGGAAGAACTTCGTGACCGTCACCAGCTGCACCGGGGCGCTCGCCTCGGTACGCACGGCGCTGTGGTCCTGCTCCGCGGTGCGGATACGCTCAAGCACGCGGCGGTAGTTCTGCAGCAGCTGCTCGGCGCGTTCGGGAGTGTACTGCAGGTTCTCTTCTACGTTCATTTCAGACATCTTCTCTTCTTCAGCGGCTCTATCTTTAGCGGCCCTATCTTTAGCAGCTCTAGGCGGCAGGCTCTGCCGCCTTCTCAATCCACACCAGACCCGCGATACGGCCCGGCTTCTCACCGCGGTTCGTGAACCCGCGATGCGAATACACTTCGGGCTCCTCAAACGTGCACTGCGCACAGTCCATGCTCACCTGCACACCCGCCTCCTCCAGCACGGCGCGAGCGCCGGCGGGCAGATCCAAGCCGGGGGTCTGCTGACTGGTCACCGAATGCACCTGCGGAATCAGTTCGGTGGACTCGGTGCGCATCGCCTCGGGCACCTCGTAACAGCTACCGCAGATGCTCGGACCCAGCCAGGCGGTAATTTTCTCCGCGCCGAGCTGACGCATCCGCTGCACGGTCTGCTGGAGCACGCCGTCAAGCAGGCCGCGGCGGCCAGCGTGAGCCACCGCCAGGATCGGTTGCCAGTTCGCGACCCGCTCACCCACCAGCACCACGGGAATGCAGTCCGCCACCATAATCGCCAGGGGCACGCCCTCACTGCTAATCGCCGCATCGGCGACCGGGGAGTTCTCCAGCACCGCGCGGGCACGCTCAACCGTACGCTCCTGCGGCGCACCGGGCGCGTAGGATTCCACCGCATAGTCTTCCGGGTAGGCAATCTGCACGCCGTGCACCTGGTTCAGGTAGAAGAACGGCTCGGTACCCAGCGCCTCCTCCAGGGCGGCACGGTGGTTGAGGGTGCGCACCAGGGAGGCATCCATACCGCCGCCGAGCTCATCGTCCACATGCAGGCCCAGGTTGCCCGCTGCACGGGAGGTGAAACCCACCCGCACACGCCAGGGGCCCAGGGTGCGGGTATCGGCAGAGGCAAGCAGCGAAGTTTTGGGGTTATCGCTCATCTTCTATTCCTTCATCAGATGTCAGCGGGTATAACGGCGGGTATAGCAAAGGGGAGCCGAGAACAGCACAATGTGCGTGTTTCTCAGCTCCCCTATAGCTTCATAAGACTCTCAGCCGTGCAACGCTTAGGCGTTCACAGCCGGGCAGACTACTTCAGGAAGTCAGGGACGTCCAGGGTGTCGCGGCGAGCCGGAGCTTCCTCCACAACCGGGGGAAGGTCAACGTCGAAGCCAGCAGCGCCGGTGGAAGCCGGAGCAGCAGCGGGTGCGTTGTAGCCGTAGCCGTTAGCAGCCGGAGCAGCCGCAGCGGTGGAACCGCCGAAGGATGCCTGGGTGCGCTGAGCCTGAGTAGCCGCAGCAGTGGAAGCGTTGGAGTTGGTCTCCGGGTTCACTGCGTCGAAGCCAGCAGCAATCACGGTCACGCGAGCCTCATCGCCCAGTGCGTCGTCAATAACCGCACCGAAGATGATGTTTGCGTCGGGGTGAGCAACTTCCTGAACCAGGCGTGCAGCCTCGTTAATCTCGAACAGACCCAGGTCGGAGCCACCCTGAATGGACAGCAGAACGCCGTGTGCACCGTCGATGGATGCTTCCAGCAGCGGCGAAGCGATAGCCAGCTCAGCTGCCTTCACGGCACGGTCCTCACCGGATGCCGAGCCGATACCCATCAGAGCCGAACCAGCACCCTGCATGACGGACTTAACGTCAGCGAAGTCAAGGTTGATCAGGCCGGGGGTGGTGATCAGGTCGGTAATGCCCTGCACACCGGAGAGCAGAACCTGGTCAGCGGACTTGAATGCGTCCAGCATGGAGACGTTGCGATCCGAAATCGACAGCAGTCGGTCGTTCGGAATAACGATCAGGGTATCAACCTCATCGCGCAGAGCAGCGATACCGGTCTCAGCCTGGTTGGAGCGGCGACGGCCTTCGAAGGTGAAGGGGCGGGTCACCACACCAATGGTCAGAGCGCCGAGGGAGCGGGCAATACGTGCCACGACGGGTGCGCCACCGGTACCGGTGCCACCGCCCTCACCTGCGGTCACAAAGACCATGTCTGCGCCCTTGAGGACTTCCTCAATTTCCTGCGCGTGATCCTCGGCTGCCTGACGGCCAACCTCGGGGTTTGCGCCCGCGCCAAGACCGCGGGTCAGCTCACGACCAACGTCCAGCTTAACGTCTGCATCGGACATCAGCAGAGCCTGAGCGTCAGTGTTGATAGCAATGAACTCAACGCCGCGCAGACCAACCTCAATCATGCGGTTGACTGCGTTGACGCCACCGCCGCCGATACCAACGACCTTGATGACTGCCAAGTAGTTCTGGGGAGTTCCAGCGTCCATGTATTCCTCGATTGTTCCGTGTTCCAGCTTCGGAAGACCCGCAGCTTAATCTAAGCCTGAAGGTTTCCTCTAAAGAATGACTTTATCTGCTAGGATACCAAACTGTTTTTGTCGGTTCCTAGTCACACAGCGCAATTACCCCCTCTTTTTGCGGATTTCACACAAAAAGGGAGGATAAAGCGCCTGAATGGTTCCCCTAACGGGTCACCGGTACGCGCGGGGCAGACACGTCATAGACGGTCACCTTCTGCGTTTGTGCCTCGGAAGATTTCTCCTCCTGAGCACGCTTAGCAATAGCCTGGCGCAGGGAGAGCAGGACCTTAGCCTTTAACTCGCTCTCTTCAGCGGTTCCCCACTGCACCGTAGTATTATCCCTCAAGGTTAGAGTGATACTTGAGGTTGACGTAGCGCCGGCTTCCTTAACCTGAGCTAGAAGTTCAGAGGGCATCGCCGAAAGCGCGGTAGAAATAGTGTGGAACTCAGCCGAAGTCTGCGGGTCATCACCGCTGAAACGAACCAGCGGCACCGACGTATCGGGCTGGGTTGCCGACTCCAGAAGGCTCACACCATCGCTATCAACAGTATGGTACGTATCGCCCTGCTTCACAACCGCAACCGCGGTACGCTCCTTCAGAGTCACCACCAGCTCATGCGGCGGACGGCTCTCCACCTGCACGCTACGAATCACATTATCCTGCCCGAGCAGCTCACGCACCTTCTTCTCATCGATGCGAGTGAGCGGAACGCCGCGCAGAGGCTCAAGCTTCTGCTCCACCTGGGTGGTTTCCAGCAGGGATGTGCCGCGCACCGTAATCTTCTGAGTCGCCAACAGGGGCGAGAAGAAGACCAGCACCACATACAACACCGCGATAATAGCCAGTGCCGAAGCGGTGTACAGCAGCTTACGGGCACGAGTCAGAGGCGCACGCTCCTTACGGGGGCGCTCCTCAGCACGCAGACCGTCCAGACCCGGATCATGACGCAGACGCTCACGGTGAGCCTGACGGCTCGCACGCTCGCGCTCCTTCTCAATCTCCGCGGCGCGCTGCTGCTCACGCTCGGCACGCCAACGACCAAAACGACTCGTGGGGCGAGGCTCTTCAACAGCCTTCTCCCCCGCCTTATCGGCGCGTTCCTCAGCCTTCTGAGCGGCAGACTCTTCGCGAGATTCAACAGAATCGGCAGAAGACTTCTTGTCAGAACTCTTCTGATCGGCTACTTCCTTTTCTGCGCTCTTCACCGACTGCGAGGATGCAGTCTTAGCGGATTCAGTCTTAGACGAAGAATCCTCAAACGCCTCAACATCAAACAGCTCGGGCGCGTGCTCAACTTCAGACACGGTACGACCGGTCATCAGCGCAGAACGCACCGAATCCTTCAAAGACTGCGCCGAAGAATGAACCGCCGCCGCGCTCTTCTGAGCCGAAGAATCAGCACCGTTCTGGCTGTGCGACTTATGCACCACCGGCTTACGCGGTATGTGTCGAACGGAGCTCGAAGGCTGAGCAGCGGAAGGCTGGGTAGCGGCAGACTGCGCACCAGCAGGCTGAGCAGAAGCCTCCGAGGATGCAGCCCCGGCAGGATTCACAGCTTCCGCAGACTTCGCAGATTCCGCGGGCTTCACAGCCTCAGCAATTTCTGCGTTCTTCACAACCTGAGGCTGGGTGGCCTGCGGCTGCACGGGCTTAGCCTGTGCCGCCTCAACCTGCACATTCTCAGCTACCTGCTGGGCGCGCAAACGAGCACGCGAACGCGGAGCCTTCGGCGCGCGCGAGGAGGAATGCCCCTCCGAAGAGAGACCAGAACTCATCGGCACAGCCTAAGCCTCCGACTTCTTCGACTCGCCACTGTGACGGATCTCCAGGGACTCCAGCAGACGCGCACCCAAAGCGGTCACATCGCCAGCGCCAACGGTCATCACAATATCGCCAGCCTGAGCGCACGTCACAATATCCTCAATAGCGTCCTCAGCGGTAGCGTAACGAACCTCAGAGAAACCAGCACCGGTAATCAGCTCACTGGTCACACCCTCAATCGGCAGCTCACGAGCCGGGTAAATATCCAGTACATGAGCACGATCAGCCATCGACAGGGCCTCAGCGAACTCCTTTGCAAACTCGCGAGTACGCGAGAACAGGTGCGGCTGGAAAATCACGTACAGGTTATGGCCATCAGCCACGGTACGACCGGTCTCCAGGGCACGGAACACCTCGGTCGGGTGGTGCGCGTAGTCGTCAAAGACCTTTACGCCGGCAACCTCACCGCGCAGGGTGAAGCGGCGGTCAGCACCCACGAAATCAGCCAGCGCGCGAGCAATATCAGCAGCCTCGTAACCAGAAATCAGAGCCGAAGCAAAAGCCGCAGAAGCATTCAGCTGGTTGTGGATACCGGGCACCTTCAGAGCAATATCCTGCTCACCCTCATAACGCACGCCACGGCATTCAAACGACCACGACAGGTGCGACGACGAGGAAGAACCAGCGCTGGTAATCTCGCTAATGCGCAGGTCAGCATCCGCCGACTCACCGTAAGTCACCACGGGCACACCCGCCGCACGAGAACGAGCCGCCAAAGCCGCCGCGCCCGCATCATCAGCACAGGTCACCACAACACCGTTGGGCGCCAGCGAACCCACAAAACGGTTGAACGCCTCAAAGACACGCTCATCCGTCTCATAGAAATCCAGGTGGTCCGGCTCAACATTCGTCACCACAGCAATAGCCGGGCGGTAACGCACAAACGAGCCGTCCGACTCATCAGCCTCAGCCACAAAAATCGACTCCGGGCCCTGAGCACCCAGGTGAGCGTTCGTGCCGCGACCAGCAATCACAGTACCCACCGCAAACGACGGGTCAGCACCCAGCTGATCAAACATCACAGAAATCATGGAGCTGGTCGTGCTCTTACCGTGAGTACCGGCAACAGCAACCACCTGAGCCTCACCCATCACAGCGGCAAGCGCCTCAGAACGATGCAGCACACGCAGACCCTGCGCACGAGCAGCAACAAGCTCCGGGTTATCCTCACGAATCGCAGTAGAAATCACCACGGTATCAACGTCCACAATGTTCTCAGCCTGCTGAGGAACACCCACACGAGCACCTGCAGCACGCAAAGACTCAACAGTAGCCGACTCCGCACGATCAGAACCGCTCACCGTCACACCAGCCTGCAGCATCAGAGCGGCAATAGCGCTCATACCCGCGCCACCAATACCGATGAAGTGCACACGGCCCAACTCGCTCATCTTCGCACGCTCAGGGAACGGCGGGTTCAGCGGTGCCGGCAACACCATCTCAAGATTCATCAATTCAGTCATTACTTCTCAGCTGCCTTCAATACTGCTTCAGCCATAACGCGCGCCGCGTCACGGATACCAAGTTCATACGCCGCAGCGCCCATGCGCTCCAGCTCCTCCGGGTTCGCCATAAGAGCCGGAATCTCACGGGCAAACCACTCACCGGTGACCTCTGCATCCTTCACCAGCAGAGCCGCAGACGCCTCCACCAGAGAACGAGCATTCAGAGCCTGCTCACCATTACCAATAGGAAGCGGCACAAAAATCGCGGGAACACCCACCGCAGCAACCTCACTGACGGTCGCCGCACCCGAACGCACCAGCAGAAGATCAGCGGCAGCATACACATCCTGCATGCCGTTGCTGAACTCAATCTGACGGTAATTCGGGGCGCTCAGCGGCTCACCATTCTCATCCAGAACAGCCTTACCCTTGCCGGTAATATGCAGAATCTGGAAGTCCCACTCCGCAAAGTGGTCACGGCACGCCGCCACCGCATTATTCAGGCTCAACGCACCCAGCGAACCGCCCGTCACAATCACGGTCGGCTTCTGCGGGTCCAAGCCCAGGTTACGGCGAGCCTTCGAACGGTGCGCTTCACGGTTCAGGTAGGCAATCTCATCCTTCATCGGCATACCCACCAGGGTTGCACGCGGGAAAGGAGTATTAGGGAACGCCACACCGGTGAACTCCGCAAACGTACCACCCAGGCGGTTCGCCAAACCGGGCTTCGCATTCGCCTCATGAATCACCACGGGAATCTTAGCGCTCAACGCCGACAGGTACGCCGGCGGGCACACGTAGCCACCCACGCCAACAACCACGTCTGCATCTGCTTCTTTGAGGATGCGGCGGGTCTTCGACAGGCCACCAAAGAACTTAGCGGGGAAAGCCAAAGCGGCACGGTTAATGCTACGAGGGAACGCTGCACGAGGAATGAACTCAATATCGAAACCAGCTGCCGGAACCAGCTCGGCTTCCATCTTATCCGCAGTGCCCAGCATCAGAATCTTAGCGTTCGGTTCAAGATCACGAACCGCACGCGCAATCGCGAGCATCGGATTAATATGACCGGCGGTGCCACCACCGGCGAAGACTATAGAGGGCGCCTTCTTCGTCATAGGTCTTTCTCCCAACACATCGGTACAGCATCATTTTACGCTATCGCACCTGTTCAAAAGAGCGCCCCCGCCATTGAGCTACAACTCAATAGCGAGGGCTTTATCTTATATTCAGCGCATATTCATCACGGGTAGAGACACGAACCGCAGCTCGTTCCCCCGAATGTCAGCCCCCCGATATGCAGGCTTCACGGAGCGGGTTCCGCGGGGTTTAGCCCTGCTTGCGGGTGCCGCGCTGAGCCGAGTTCCGAGCCGCGCCCTGAGCCGGACGCTGCGCCTGCTGAGCACCGTTCTTCTGAGCGCTCTTTGCCTGGGTACCCTGTCGCGGCGCTGCCTGACGTTGAGCGCCCTGTCGAGGATTACCCTGTCGCTGGGCTCGACGCTGACGGTCCTCAGGATGCAGCGGCTGCAGACCCGCAGGTAGCGAACCCGACGGACGGTGCTGTGCGCTACGGGGCTGAGTAGCACGAGGCTGCTGCACTCGCCTCTGAGCAGCAGGTTTCTGAGCAGCAGGCTGCTGAGCGGTACGGGGCTGAGCAGTACGAGGCTGAGCAGGCTTACCCTGTGCCGCTCGAGTAGAGGCAGTACTCTTCTGGGCAACACGAGCCTGCTGACCGGTACGAGGCTGAGCGGGAGCCTTCTGCGGAGCTGCCTTCTTCGGTGCAGGCTTCTGCGGGGCAGGTTTCTGCGAGGCCTTCTGTTTCTGAGCTTCAGCCTTCTGCTCCGCCTTCACACGGGCAGCTTCCTCACGAGCCAGACGTGCCTCCTCACGAGCACGACGAGCCTCTTCTCGAGCCTGCGCCGCCTCCCGGCGAGCCTGTTCCTCCTCGCGACGAGCCTGCTCCCGAGCCTGGCGCTCCTGCTCCTTCCGCTGCTCACGAGCTATACGAGACAACTCACGCTGCTGATCCGGCGCAAAACCCAACCAGCGGCGCAACGTACTCTCCGGACCGAAAACAACCTTCAAAGGATTATGTTCCTTCAACAGGTGACCACCGGCAGCCGCACGAGCAGCCTCTTCCTGATTCAGCACATCCTGCAACGGCGTACGACGCTGCCATTCAGCATTCGCACGACGAACCTCACGCGCACTCTGGGTCTCAATATTCGACGGTTTCGTCGCGCCACGCAACGGAGTCTGCCGCGCAAACGCCAACAACAAACCCGCCGCAAACAACGAGGACAACAGCGACGAACCACCATAGGAGACAAACGGCAAAGGCACACCAATCACCGGCAAAATACGGGACACCATGCCCATATTGATAATCGCCTGAGAGGTCAACCAAATCATGATGCCGCCCGTAGCCAAACGCACCAGCGGATCAGTAGTACGCAGCATAATACGAACCGCGCAATACACCAGGCCCACATACAGCAGCAGAACCGCCAGCGTACCCAGCAGACCCAGCTCCTCACCAATAATGGCGAAAATATAGTCGTTATGCGCCTCAGCCAGGTAGTTGTACTTCTGGCGCGACTGGCCCAGACCAACACCCAAGAAGCCACCGGTCGTCAGCGCCACCTCACCAGAATTCGCCTGGTCACAGTTAGCGTTCGTGCACGAACCCCAAATACCGAAAATACGAGCCACACGGTTCGCGCTACTGAGAACACCCACCAGCGCCAACACCGCAAACGCGCCGCCAATCTTCAGTAGCGAGCTGCGAGAAGCACCCGCCAGCCACATCATGCCCACAAAGATGAAGCCATACACCATGGCGGTACCCATATCGCCACCGAGCATAATCAGTAGCACCAGGGCACCCACACCATAAATCGAGGGGAACAGCGTGCGCCAAATACTGCGAGAAATATCGCCGTGGCGGCTATACACCCATGCCAGCCACATAATAATCGCCAGCTTCGAAAACTCCGACGGCTGAATCTGCACCGGGCCAAGCTTCAACCAGTTACGGTTACCGTTCACCTCAACGCCGACAACCACCACAGCAAGCTGCATGACCAAAGCGGTAGCCAGCATCGCATACACCACAAACTTCTTGTGGTAAACGCCCACCGGAATACGCGTAATACCCGCCATCGCAAGCACGCCAAGGACCAAGAACATGATCTGAGACGAAACCTGCGAGAACGGCGACTGGCCCTGCGAAATCATCGTGACGCTCGAAGCCGACAACACCATAATGCAGCCAAAAATAGCCAGACCCAGGGTCGTCACCAGCAGCATCACCGGCACATCCCACAGGTCAGCCTTCAAACCACGACGGTACAGCCTACCGGCACGAGCACGGAACGGCGCTGAGAAATCCTCCAAACCGGCTCGCAAAGACGCCCAACGACCACTCGTAGTCGAACGCGCTGAAGAAGCCGAACGCTCCGAAGATGCGCTGGTACTCACATGCCCTCCTATAGGCCTCAACTGCCACGGATCCGTCGTGGCGAATACACGAAAAAGGTTCAGGGGTGGGACACCGTTACCATCCCACCCCCGAGAAGAACCCGCAGAAAGCACCCCGGTTACCCGAGACGCCCCTGCAGGCAACGTCCTAAGAGTCTGCCAGCTGGGCGGCAACAGCGTTCGCAAACGCATCACCGCGCACCGCATAATTCTTGAACTGGTCCATCGACGCAGACGCGGGAGCCATCAGCACGGTATCGCCCGGATGCGCCAGCTCAGTAGCCTTCGCAACGGCCGCGTTCATCACGGCAACGCCGTCCGAAGAATCAGCCACAGCGGCGGTCATATTGTAGGTCGGAACCTGCGGAGCGTGGTTAGCCAACGCCGACTTCAACGCCGCAGTATCGGTACCGATAATCAGCACAGCCTTCAGGCGCTTAGCGTGAGCAGCAATCAGCTCATCGTACTCAACGCCCTTCGACAGGCCGCCAGCAATCCACACCAGCGAGGGGTAGCCGCTCATCGACGCGTTCGCAGCGTGAGGATTCGTAGCCTTCGAATCGTTCACCCACATGATGTCGTTCGCGTAGCCCACCAGCTGGTTGCGGTGCGCACCGGTCTTGAAGGAACGCAGGCCAGCGCCCACAGCCTTCGGGTCAATATCAGCCGCACGGCACAGAGCCGCAGCCGCCAAAGCGTTCTCCACGGTGTGCTTCGCAGGCATCTTACCGGGAGCCGGAGCCAAATCCTCCAGAACCGCCAGCTCATACGCCTCGTTGTAACGGTTCTTCAAGAAGGCGCGGTCCACCATGATGTCCTCAGCCAGGCCGAGCATCGACACGGCGGGCATCTCAGTGGAGCTGAAGCCAATTGCGCGAGCGCCCTCAATAACGTCCGCGTTCTCAACCATGCGCAGGGTGTCCACATGGTCGGTGTTGAAGATGCAGGCAACCTGAGTGTGCTCGTACACGCGAGCCTTATCAGCCTTGTAACGCTCGAACGAACCGTGCCAGTCCACGTGGTCCTCAGCAATGTTCAGAACCACCGAAGCGTACGGGGACATCGAATGGGTCCAGTGCAGCTGGAAGCTGGACAGCTCCACCGCGAAGAACTCATAGGGCTCATCGTCGGCAATGGCGTACACGATGGGCATGCCCACGTTGCCTACCTGAATAGCCTTCTTGCCGGCAGCCTTCAGGATGGAATCGACCATACCCACGGTGGTGGTCTTACCATTCGTACCGGTCAGGCACAGCCATTTGGGGGTCGGCAGGCCACTACGCTCGTTTAAACGCCATGCCAGCTCAACATCGCCCCAAATCTGGATACGGCGCTCATAAGCGTCCAGCATCACCGGGTGGTCGGGACGCACACCCGGAGAGGTCACCACGAGCTCGGGTTCCTGACCGTCCACCAGGGGCAGGGCACGCATGTGCTCGGGACCGAACAGGCCCTCAACCGGGCCGTACGCGTTCTTGTAAATCTCGATGCGCTCACGCTTCTCCGGAGTATCCGCGCCGTCGATGACAACGATCTTCGCGCCCAGCTGGGCAAGCACGTCGGTCACAGCGTCGCCGCTGGTGCCCATACCCACCACGACCACGCGCAGGTTAGCCCAGGGCGCACCCCAGTGGGTCAGCTCCGCGAGGCGCTCGTTCTCATACACCGGGTTCACCGCAATAGCGGCGGCGTTCGCTTCAATGCGAGCTGTATCCGGCTGTTCATTAGTTGACATTAGTGAATCACTCCAGAAGTCTGCGAGAACCAGTCACCGAAGAACAGCGCCAGGGCAACGAGCACGCAGAGGGCGTTAACAACCCAGAGGCGGAACACGGAGTTCACTTCGCCGCTGCTGACGGTACCGGGGGCAATGCCTCGCTTATCAATTGAGTACATGCCGTTGACGCCGACCTTCTCCATGTGATGGTGGAAGGGGGTCATACGGAAGTAACGGTGCGCATGCAGGGGCTTCTCCCCCGCTGCGACCGAACGCTTACGGCTGGTCTTGAACACGAACTTCTGCACGATCACAGAGAACACTTCCAGCACGGGAATCAGAGCGATGACCAGCAGAAGCAGCTCGGTGCGGGTAAACAGCGCGAAGGCAACCATTGCGCCGCCGAGCGCCAGAGAACCGGAGTCGCCCATGAAGATCTGTGCCTTCGACACGTTCCACCAGAGGAAGCCAGCCAGCGAACCCACCAGGGAAGCAGCAATCAGCGCCAGCGAGCCGGGGTCGCGCACATCGTAGCAGGCAGTGCCAGCGCCAGCGGAGCAGGCGTGCACGTACTGCCAGATGCTGATGGTCAGGTAGCCGGAGAAGATGGTCATCATGATGCCGCCAGCCAGGCCGTCCAGACCATCGGTGAAGTTCACCGCGTTCGTACCGGACAGGGAGATGAGGGTAATCCAACCAACCAACAGGATGGAGCCGAAGACCGCGCCCGCCGCGAACAGGTCAATGGGCAGGTCACGTACGAAAGAGATAGCGGTCGACGCCGGACGTGCACCCGACTCATTCGGGAACTGGAACGCCAGGTACGCGAAGGGCAGGGTCACGCCCAGAAGACCAATGGTCTTCTGCTTCTCGGTCAGGCCCTCGTTGCCCTTATTGCGGAACTTCATGATGTCGTCCGCCGCGCCCACACCGAGCATGCCCAGGGTGAAGGCGATGGTCAGCCACGCGGTAGCGGTCGGTACCGGCGCGGTACCGAAGAGCAGCGCGCTCACCGCCAGGGTCAAGAAGTAGGCGAGAATCGCCGCGGGGATGAAGATCAGACCCGCCATGGTGGGGGTGCCCGCCTTGTGCTGGTGGGCCGCCGGGCCTTCCTCACGGATGAGCTGGCCGAGCTTGAGGGACTTCATCTTCTTGATGAACACCGGCAGCGCGGTGAGGGAGATGAGGAATCCGAAGATTCCAGCAATCAGCACGGTAATCATAAAGCGCTACCCTTCGTTCGTGGTCTGTTCGGTCAAAGTACGGTCGCCCTTAGCGGTGCCGTCCAGGTGAACGGCAAGGTGGTCGCTCAAATCGGTGGTTTCAACAAAGTCACCGGCAGAAAGCCAGGTCGGTGCCTGCTCTTTCTCAACGCCAAAGGTGTACTCGGCGAAAGCAACCTGGTCACCCAGAATGCCCAGCTTCGCGCCGTTCGAGGACTTGAAGAGCACAATGTCGCCGGGGCGAACCTCGGCACGCAGAATCTGCTCTGCCTCTTCCGGGGTCTTCACCCAGGTCGCCTCATTACCCCAGGAGCCTTCCAGGTGAGCCGCGTTGTAGGTGGGCTTCGTCTCGTCGCCCACAGCAATCAGCTTGGAAATGTTCATGCGCACCACGAGGCGGCCGATGCGGTCGTGCTCCTCCACGGAGGCGTCGCCGAGCTCCAGCATGGCGCCCAGAACAGCCCAGGTGCGGTGGGGCTGGCCGGTCGCCGGGTCAACGGTGCGGCCCAGCTGCGCCAGGGTGCGCAGTGCCGCCGCCATCGACTCGGGGTTCGCGTTGTACGCGTCGTTAATGACGGTCACGCCATCAGCGCGGTCGGTGCGCGCCATACGCCACTTCGAAGTTGCCGCTGCCTTATTGAGCGCGCGAGCAATCTTCTCACCGGAAATACCGCTGTTGTAGGCGACAGTCGCCGCAGCCAGCAGGTTGTGCACGTGGTGCTCACCAATCAGCTGCGAGGAAATCTCGTACTCGCTACCGTCGGGCAGGCGCAGAGTGAACTCGGGGCAGCCAGCGTCGGTGGTGCGCAGGTTCAACGCCGCCACGTAGCGCTCGTAGGGCTGGCCGTTCGCGTCGGTCTTCTCGCCCACACCAAAGTAGGTAATGGGTGCAACCGAACGCGACGCCATGCGCAGCACGCGCTCATCGTCAGCGTTCAGCGCCAGGGAACCGGTCGGCTGAACGCCCTCAGCCAGCTCGCCCTTGGTGCGCTCAATATTGTCCACGCCGCCGAACTCGCCAGCGTGCGCGGTACCGACCTTCAGGATTGCACCGTGATCGGGGTGCGCAATATTCGCCAGGTACTCGATGTTACCCACGTGGTCCGCACCCATCTCAATGACCAGGTAGCGGGTGGACTCATCCGCACGGAAAACGGTCAGGGGCACGCCCACCTCACTGTTGTAGGAACCAACCGGGGCAACGGTCGGGCCCTCCGGGGTGAAAATGGCGGCAAGAAGGTCCTTCGTCGTGGTCTTACCGGCAGAACCGGTAATACCGATAACGGTCAGCTCACCCTGAGCACGCATCTGCTCAATGGAGTAGCGCGCCAAATCACCCATCGCCAGCACCACATCGGGCACCTGGATGCTCGGGTAGGGCATGCCCTGCTCGTCGAGTACTTCGCGCTCGACCAGCGCCAGGGTCGCGCCCCGCTCAAACGCCATGGGGATGAACCTGTGACCGTCAGTGACCGCACCGGGCTTCGCCACGAACAGGGTACCGGTCTGCACCTCGCGGGAGTCGGTGGTGGCGAAGTCTGCGTACACCTGCTCCTCACGGCCCTCCAGGCCGATAGCGGTGCCGCCGGTTGCCTCAATAATCTGGGCGGCGCTGAGCTTAATCATTCTTCACCATACCTTCAGCGGTCTTAGAGTCACTTTCATCGAGCATGCGCTGGTAGTCAGGCAGAATCTCGAAACCGTGCGCACGCAGGGCACGGGCGGTTTCAACGCGGTCGTCCAGGGCGATATCCACGCCGTCAACATCCTGTTCGGTTTCGTGGCCGCGGCCAGCAATCAGGATGGCGTCATGCTCGCCCGCCAGGGCAATTGCCGCATCAATAGCGGCGGCACGCGGAGAAATATTCAGGATCTGGGTGGCTCGGCGGTTCTCAGCCTTCTGCGCGCCCTCCTCAACGGCGGCACGAATCGGCTCGGGCGCCTCACCGTGCGGATCGTCATCAGTCACGATGACAACATCCGCATTCTGCGCAGCAATCGCACCCATAATCGGGCGCTTGAGCTGGTCACGCTCACCGGTCGCACCGAAAACAATCATGACCTTGCCGTCGCCGGGGCGGTCCATCGCCTCCAGGGCACGGGTCAGACCGTCCGGGTTGTGTGCAAAGTCCACAATCGCGTGCGGAGCCAAAGAAATCAGCTGCATACGACCCGGCACCACCGGGGTCAGAGCCGAACTGGACGCCAGCTCAGGCAGCAGACGCTCACGCTCAGCGGAGTCAGTGTCCAGGTACGCCATGAGAGCCGCCAGCGCAGCATTCGAAACGTTAAAGTCAGCGGGCAGACCGGTGTAGCATTCAACGCTCTCACCGGCGCCATTAGCCACGTGGAATCGGTGGCCCAGACCCTCACGCTGAACCTTCACCACAGCCCAGTCGCGGGCACCAAACTCTGCGGGCACCTCAGCCAGACCGGCACCGCGCGCAGTCACCAGGCGGTGCACCTGCTCAGCGCCCATCTGCTCGCAAGCGGCGGAGAACATCTTCTCGCCCCACTCGTCATCAGCAGTAATCACAGCCAGCTCAGCACGCTCAGGAGTGAACAGCTGAGCCTTCGAGTCGAAGTAGTGCTCCATGGTGCCGTGCAGATCCAGGTGATCCTGAGTCAGGTTCGTAAAGCCAGCAACCGCGTACTTCACGCCGTCCACACGGTGGTAATCAATCGCGTGCGAAGACACCTCCATCGCCGCGCAACGCACCTGATGCTGACCCATAATCGTCAGCAGAGAATGCACGTGAGGAGACTCCGGGGTGGTCATCTTCGAAGGAACCGACACACCATCAATCAGAATCTGAATAGTGCCAATCAGACCGGTCTTCACACCCAGGCCGGTGCGGAACACCGACTCCAACATGTAGGTGGAGGTGGTCTTACCGTTCGTACCGGTCACCGCATAGCGGTGGGTGGCGGGGAACGACGCCGAACCATAAATCAGCGCAGCCAACGGACCGACATACTCGCGCAGGTTCTCAGCCACCAGGACAGGCACCGGCGCCTCACCCAGCAGCTGCGCACCGGCAGCATCCGTCAAAATAGCGGAAGCACCCAGATTCAACGCGGCCTCAGCAAACTGCGCACCGTGCACCTTCGCACCGGGCAGAGCCACGTACAGGTCCTGCGGGCGAACACCTCGGGAGTCCATGCTAATACCGGTAACCTCAACAGAATCACCGGATTCAGAACCCTGAACGCCACTAGCCAGCTGGGAACTCACCTGAGCACCCAATCCCTGCAGATGTTCGCGAAGGTGCGCCAAACTCACCGGGCGCACAGAATTCGGGCGCAGAGTCTGAGCGTCGCCGCCCAGCAGGTTCTGGCCGGGTGCGTGAGATGCGGTATCCATCGTCCTTCTTTCCTCTCCGCTGTCCGAAGCGGTGAGCTCTGTATGGTCAATGCGCTCAAGGCACACAGGGTCATTCAATATTCTACGGGCTTTAGGCTTCGACAGGTGTTCAGTCCCGGGGCTTCTTCATCACGAATCAGCTACCGGGAACCTCTCCCCCGCTCGCCTTTAGCTCGTCTTATTGGGGCTATCCTCAGCAAAAAGCGGAATCAACTCCGGTTCACCGGTAGAACGCGGCACATTATAGGTGTGCAGGGTCTTCTCCATAATCTTGGAGAACTCAGCCGTCGTACCGTTCGCACCCACGCTACCCTCAGGACGCTGCATGGTCACCGCCACCAAGAACTGCGGGTTCTCAATCGGCGCCACACCAATAAAGGACGTCGTGTTGCCGTCGTAGCCGCCCTTCTCACTCGGAGTTTCCGCAGTACCGGTCTTACCGCCCACGCGGTAGCCGGTCACCTTCGCCGGACGGGCGTGGCCTTGCTCCACCACATTCTCCATGAGAGTCAGGCAGGAAGCGGCAGTCTCCTCGCTGACCATGCGTTCGCCAGGCTCTACGGCACGCTTATGTTCGGTACCGTCGGCGTCAATGATCGCGTCCACAATGCGCGGCTTCAGACGAACGCCCTTATTGCCCAGCGCCTGGAAAATCATGGCGGTCTGCAGCGGAGTCTGCGCAACACCCTGACCGAACAGCACAGTGTACTGCTGACGGCCATCCCAATCACGCCAATCAGCGATTATACCCTGCTCCTCACCGGTCAGCTCAATGCCGGTAAACTCGCCGACGCCGTACTTCTTCAACCAGTTGTAGCGCTCTTCCTTGCTGAGCTTCTGACCGACCAGCACCGTACCGGTGTTCATCGAGTCATGAATAATGCCCGAGAAAGTACGCCGCTGCGCCCCGTGCTCAAACGCATCCTTGAAAGTCTGGCCGTCAATCGTGAGGGTCGCGGGCACGTCATACACGCTCGTCGGGGTGGTCAGGCCCTGCTCAATCAGCGCCGAAGCAGTTAGCATCTTCTCGGTCGAACCGGGCTCCACGCTCTGCGAAATAGCGCGCGGGGTCATGTCCGCCGCGTCCTCAATGGTTGCCGCGCCCGGGTCCATCGTGGAGGAATCAGCAAGAGCCAAAATGGAGCCGTCACGCACATCCATAACAATGGCGGTACACCATTCAGCTTTCAGCTCCTCGGCGCGGGCACGCACCACCTGCTGCGCAAAATACTGCACATCACGGTTAATGGTTAGGCGAATATTCTTACCGTCCACCGCCAGGCGCTGCTCTTCCTTCGCTACGGGGATACGCACGCCATCAGCGCTAATCTCGTAGGTGCGCTCACCGGGGGTACCGGCAAGCTCCTTCTCAAAGACACGCTCAATGCCCACGGAGTAGTTACGGGACACCGTACCGCCCGTACCGTTGCCGTCTGCCTCTTCAACAATGTTGTACTTACCGACCACGGAACCGCCCACACTACCGTTGGGGTACAGGCGCTGAGAGAACGCCTCACCGTAGATGAAGGGCGCACCCAGGGCATCAATCTTATTGAAAATTTCCGGGGTGATATTTGCTTTGATCACCGAGTACTTTGAGGTGCCGTCCAGCTTGGACTTGATGAACTCGTCGGTAATGCCCGGGTCAACGGTCTTGAGAATATCGACCATCTCGTACACCAGCTGGTTGGGGGTGACCTCAACCTTCTGGGTGCGATCCTCGTTGTAGCGTTTGAAGGTCGCCACGGCGCTCTGGTCAGCAGTCAGGTTATAACGCTGCACAGTACGCGCCATGACGTTGCCGTTGATATCGAGAATCTGACCGCGCACAGCAGGCAGCACCTGGGAGCGCAAACGCTTCTGACGGGACGCATTCGCCACCGCACCGGGATCAAAGCCCTGGCGGATAAACAGATTCGCACCAATGACGCCCAGAGCACAGGTGGCAGCGGCGCCGGCGACAAAGCCACGGCGGGTCAGGTCCGGCTGACCGGATGCCGATTCGTTCGCGTTCTTACGCGCGTCGGAGCTCATGCGGTGGTCCTTTCGCTGGTCTGGTCTATCGGTGATGCTACGCATCCTGTGGTCAATGTTGTTTATCGTGCGGGCTGGCTTGCCGCGGGGCTAGCGGCAGGGCTGGACTGCTGAGCGGCGCTCGGGGCGGCGGAAGCAGCCGGGCTAGCAGGCGCGCTCGGTGCAGGGTTGGCCTGCTGAGCGGGGTTGGCCTGCTGGGCGGGGTTAGCCTGCTGCGCGGGGCTTGCCGAGGCGCTTGCAGATGCCTTTGCCGTAGCGCTCGCCTGGCTGTGTCGCTGCTGAACAGACTTGTCAGCATCCACAATGCCCTTGGCGTAGCTTTCTTCCGAACCCGCTGCCGGCGGCGAAATCAGGTTCTCCTGCTTGGATCCTTCAATACCGGTGGGGCTTGCAGCCGGGGCGGGGGTGCCCTCAATCGTGGAAGTCTGCAGGTTCAGGGTCGCCTGCGAAGAGCTCACAAACATGCCCAGGGTACTGGCGCGTATCGCCAAATCCTGCGGGGCTTCCTTGAAACCAATCTCCTGCTGCAGCGCCTGGTTCTCCTGCACGAGGCGCTGTTCCTGCGCGCGCAAATCCACCATGTCGTACTGTCGGGTCACAATCAGCACGTTAAGCAGCAGAATAAAAATCAGGGTCAGCGGAATTGCCGCAAAAACAGCGAGCATGGTGGGCGGGCTGAGCTTACGGGCTCGGCGGCGCACAGTGGACAGCGGGTTACGCTGCTTGGGCTTCGTTTCGCGTGCTTCTTCGGTGCGTGCTGCCGCACGGACGCTCGAGGGGACACGGCTCGCGTTCGTTGAGGTGCGCTTACCACCGTGAGATGCAGCGGTGCTGGCGGGACGAACCACCGGCTGGGCTGCGGTGACCGGCTCCAGACGCGCGGTGCGGGTACGACCGGAGTGAGCTCGGGTGGAGGCGCGGCTCGCCCCGGTGGAGCCACCTGTAGAGGATGCACGGGTAGAGCCAACGGCGCCGGGGGTACCGGCGGCAGGGCGCGAGGAACCGGCGCGTCGACTCCGCGGGGCGCCCTGGGTGCGGGTGGGGCGCGGGGATGCGTGCTGGGTGCTCACTCTTCTTCGCTTTCTGTCTTCTACTTGGCGGGGATGCGGATCTTCTCGGCGGCGCGCAGCTTGGCGCTGGCGGCGCGGGAGTTCTGTTCGATTTCCTCGTCGGTAGGCGGTTCGGCGCCGCGGGTAATGATTTTGACGGTTGGCTTGTGCTCTTCAAGCTCTACAGGGAAGCCCTTGGGTGCCTTGGAGGTTGCCTCCGCGGTCAGTGCCCTCTTGACGATTTTGTCTTCGAGGCTGTGGTAGCTCATGGCGACGAATCGGCCGCCGAGGTTGAGCGCCTCCAGGGCTGCCGGTACGGCGCGTTCGAGGGCTTCCAGTTCGTGGTTCACTTCGATGCGCAACGCCTGGAAGGTGCGCTTGGCGGGGTGGCCGCCGGTGCGCTGCGCGGCGACGGGCACCGCCTTCTGGATAATGCGCACGAGCTCACCGGTGGTTTCCAGGGGCGCGTTGGCGCGGGCGGTGCAGATGGCGCGGGCGATACGCGACGCGAACTTCTCTTCGCCCCAGTTGCGGATAATGCGGCGCAGCTGGTCTTCGCTGTATTCGTTGACGACGATGCGGGCGGTGAGCTCGTCTTCGGAGTTCATGCGCATGTCCAGGGGCGCGTCGTAGGAGTAGGCGAAGCCTCGGGTGCGTTCGTCCAGCTGCATGGAGGAGACGCCCAGATCCATTAGGATGCCGTCGATGCCCTGCACGCCGGCGGTTTCCATGGCGCGGTCAATTTCATCGTAGACGGCGTGCACGGGTACGAAGCGGTCACCGAAGCGCGCCAGGCGTTCACCGGCGATGGCGTGCGCCTGCAGGTCGCGGTCAATACCGATCAGCACAAGGTTTTCGAAGCGTTCAAGCAGCGCCTCGGAGTGACCGCCCATGCCGAGGGTGCCGTCAATAACGTAGGCGGTGCCGCGCTCCTCAACGGCGCGTTCGATGCCGGGTGTCAGCAGGTTAATGCAGCGGTCCAGCATGACGGGCACGTGGCGTTCGCTGGCTTCACGCTGGGAGAGGTTCTCAATGGATGCGCCGGTCACCTTGGCGGCAGTACCGGATGCGGTCGTACCGGTTTCGGGGGCGTGGTCTACGCTCATGGGTGCTCCTGTGAGAGTTTGTCCTGCGGGAAGGCTGGGAAGGCTTACGGAAGAGTGGTGCGGTGGTGATAGAGAGATGCCGGGCGGTCGCCGCTACACCAGCAAAACTGGCTAGAGTAGCGGGCTGAACGGGTCCTCGTCGAGGGAGGCGAATTCAGCTTCGGTGCGGGCGAGGTATTCCTCCCAGGCGGCTACATCCCAGATTTCTGCGCGGGTACCGGATCCGATGACGACGAGGTTGTCGGTCAGTCCTGCGTATTGGCGCAGTATCGGTGGGATGGTGATGCGTCCCTGCTTGTCGGGTAGTTCGTCTGAGGCTCCTGAGAGGAAGACTCGCAGGAAGTCTCGGGCGGCTCGTCCGGGCAGGGGCGCGGTGCGCATCCGTTCGTGGATGCGTTCAAATTCTGCGGCGGGGAAAACGTACAGGCATCGTTCTTGACCGCGGGTCAGAACGAGGCCTGCAGAAAGTTCCTCACGGAATTTGGCGGGAAGGAT
This sequence comes from Rothia sp. HMSC073B08, assembly GCF_001812975.1. NCBI lineage: Bacteria > Bacillati > Actinomycetota > Actinomycetes > Micrococcales > Micrococcaceae > Rothia > Rothia sp. HMSC073B08. The sequence goes on from NZ_KV811085.1 coordinate 141,575, forward strand.
GATGCGTCCTTTGGCGTCCATTCGTGGTGAGTAGGTACCTAAGAACATTCACTTCACCTCCCCGATGTGTGCCCCTGATGTATGCCGATGTGCTGAAGTCTGCGGGAGCGGGGGTGCTCCACACATCCTGTAGGTGCCGGTGGCGGGGTGTGCCGGGCCGACGCCTCCGCCGTCTGTTTGAGGGCACGGCGATAGGACTGACTTTCAGCTTTCCCCTCCACTTTACCCCACTTTCCACCACCTACCCCACCCGGCAGAGTATCTTTTAGTGTTTTTATGCTCTCTTCTGCATTTTTAACGCTGGCGCACAGCTTCTACACAGCTTCGGGCGTTTCCGCTCAGCGGGCCGCCTTCATCATGTTTGCTATGCCCTGACTCAAGCACAGACTCAATGACGGGGTCGGTTGCAGTAGTTAGTGCGCTTCATCCGCCCGCCTCTAAAACGTCCATCTCTCACTGGTTCAGGCGTAGAAAAAGCGGAAGGTAAGAGAATTCTTACCTTCCGCCTGTGAAGTCTTGATGAAGTCTTAAGACCCTAGAGAGTACGGATGCTCAGCCACGAGAAATACTAGCCGTGAGAAAAACTATTGCACCAAAGCAGTACTAGAACTGGCCGTTATTGCGTTCGTCCCAGCGGTCCTCCAGACGATTCATGAAGGAGGAACGCTCCTTCTGCTCACGCTGACGCACGCGAGCTGCGCCCTCTGCCTTACCGCCGAGGAAGGAATCTACCGGGGTCTTCTTGCTGGTGGTCGCGAAGTACACGCCACCTGCCGCGAAGAGGAAGCCGAAGACACCCAGCCAAATCATATTCGATGCAACCGCACCGATAATGATGCCCAGGCCAATGAGAACGAAGAGAATACCGAGAGCCAGGTGGCGAGCGCTGAAAACCGGCGCGGTGTTGCCGGTTGAAGACATGGAGGAGGCAAAGTGCGGGTCCTCATTGCTCATGAGTTCTTCGAGCTGGTCCAGAACCTTCTGTTCACGCTCGGACAGTGCCATCGTTTTCTCCTTTGAGGTGTCGCTACTCAAGATGACGTCGGTATCAGCCGGGTTAGCTAGTGCATCAGCTGGCGCGGTGGGCGCTTCTTTCCGCTGTATGTTTCCGGTCGTATGTTTCCCATCGTACCGCGCGGGGTGGGGTTGGCGCATTCTTTTTTCGGACAGAAGCTCTTTATGACCTCTTTTCGTCAATGCTCTTCTCGGGCGCGGTAACTCCGGAGGCTGGCTTGAGGCTTTCCTGTGAGTACTTACGGTGAATCGCGTCCATGACGTGCTCAACCTCGGACCATCTGCCGCTCTTCACGAGGCGGGCACCAGACCCCGAGTGAGCGCCAGCTCCCGAGCGAGTACCGTTCTGCGGGCTATTGTCCGCTCCCCCGCCGCCTCGTTGTGGGGAGGCGGTTCTGGCGGAGCGTGAGCTTGCCGCGTTCTCGATGGCATCAAAGAGGGTCTGCTGCACCCCGTCTTCGGCGCGGGCGAGTTTTTCGGCGCGCACTCCGATGAGCCGCAGGGCGTGTGGCGCCTCCTGACCCACCACGATTTCATCTGCTCGCAGGGCTTCCAACGCCAGGGAGGCAATCTGTATGCCGGAGTCCACGGGCACGTTTAGTGGGATAGCGCGGGTGTGCGTTTCGAAGGTGCTGTAGCGGATTTTGAGGCTGAGCCCTCCGGCGAGTTTGCCAGCGGATCGCAGGCGCTTTCCCAGCTTGAGGCTCAGCTCCCGAATGGCAGCGCTCACCTCCTGGGCATCGGTCGTATCCGTCTCGAAGGTGTGCTCGCCACCCATGCTTTTCTCTTCGCGCTCGGTGATCACGGGGCGTTCGTCAATGCCGCGCGCCATGGCCCAGAGGTGCTCGCCCTGGGCGGCACCGAAGCGTTCTTTGAGCCAATCCAGGCTCATGGACCTCATCTGGGCGATGGTGTGAATACCGTATCGGGAGAGCTGCTCGGTACTTTTCGCACCCACTCCCCACAGGTCGGAGACTTTTCTCGGGTCAAGAAATTCTTGAACGCGCTCGGGCGGAATGACCCACAGCCCGTTCGGCTTACTACCGGTGGACGCCATTTTGGCGAGTAGTTTATTGGGCGCCACCCCTGCGGAGGAGGGCAGGGAGAGCTCCCGCGCGATGCGGTCGCGAGCGCGCTGCGCCAGGGCGACGGGGTCTTGGCCGTGCAGGTAGGCGCCGGTGAGGTCTACGAAGGCTTCATCCACGCTGACCTGCTCAACGTAGGGGCTCAGGTCGTGAAGGATTGCCATGACGGCGCGGGAGTAGTGCCGGTAGTCGCCGCGCAGCGGCAGGACGGTGGCGTTGGGGCTGAGATTCCGGGCGCGGCTAAGCGGCATGCCGGAGCGCACTCCGTGGGCACGTGCCTCATAGGAGGCGGAGCATACGACCGAGCGGGGGCCCTGGGGCGCCACGATAATCGGGGTTCCGCGCAGGGCGGGGTTTTCGAGGAGTTCGACGTTGACGAAGAAGGCGTCCATGTCCAGGTGCATAATGACGCGGCCGTTCCTTGCGCCGCTGTTCTTGCCGGTTCGCATCTGTCCCATGTCGCCTCCTCTCATAGCTTCTACGCCCACCTACCGAAAATATAGCACATTTCTACGAACAATAGGGGTAATATATCGTAAACATGTTCGCAAATGCGTTCTCTTGGGCTTTTCTCCACTAAGCTAGAAGAAGTGCACACCGCACGGCATCAGGACCGTACACAGCGACCACCAGCGAGGATAGTATGACTCCCCCTTCTCCTTCCGGAGCACCCACTCCCCAGGCGACCGAGAGCCTCACCGTAGCGGCACCGAATATCCCGGCGACTTCTGCGCACCTCGCTGAGCGTATTGCTGAAGAGCAGCAAGCCTACCTGCACGCTTTTGACACTCTCATGGCTGAGTTTTTTACCCGCCAGCGCGAGCTGCTTGAGGGCATTTCTTCTGAGACTCTACCCCTGCTGGAGGCTATTGAGTCTCTCTCCACCGGCGGCAAGCGCCTGCGTGCCCTGTTGAGCTACTGGGGTTGGCGAGGTGCCGGCGGTGCACCAGTAACCGAGAACCGCGCGTCCTGGTCTATTGTGAAGGCCGGCATGGCGGTGGAGCTGTTCCAGACCTCCGCGCTGATTCACGACGACATTATCGACCGCTCCGATACCCGCCGCGGCGCTCCCTCCGTGCACAAGCGTTTCGAGGCGGCGCACGAGCAGAATAGTTGGCGCGGTGATGCTTTCAACTACGGTCTGACCGGCGGTATTCTTGCCGGCGATCTGACCCTGGCGTGGTCTGCCGAGGTTTTCGCGTCCCTGGGCGAGGGAGCGATTTATGGCGCCCCTGCACGCACTATTTTTGACCGGATGCGCACCGAAGTTCTGGCGGGTCAGTACCTGGACGTCTACTCCGAGGTTCTCGAAACCGAGGACGCTCAGGCAGCTCTGCAGCGTGCCCTGAACGTGATTCGTTTCAAGTCCGCCAAGTACTCGTGCGAGCACCCCTTCACGATTGGTGGTGCTCTGGCTCTGCAGGCTGCCGCGCTGGAGGGCGGTACCGGTGCCGTGAGCGAGCAGCACCCGGTACTTGCCGGTTACCGTGCGTTCGGCCTGCCGCTGGGTGAGGGCTTCCAGCTGCGTGATGACGAGCTGGGCGTCTTCGGCCAGCCCGAGGTAACCGGTAAGCCTGCTGGCGATGACCTGCGTGAGGGTAAGCGTACCGTGCTGGTGGCGCTCACCTCCGCTGCCCTCGACGAGCAGGACGCAGCGCTTCTGCACAATAGCTTGGGCAACCCCGAGCTGAGTGATGAGCAGGTGGAGCGCATCCGCGATCTGATGGTTTCTTCGGGCGCTTTCGCCAAGCATGAGCAGCTGATTGAGCAGAAGTCTCAGGCTGTGTTTGAGGCGCTGGAGGCGATGAACCTGGACGAGCTGACGCATGCGGCACTGACCGATATCGTGGGCCGTGCACTGCGTCGCAAGGCATAGATGCCCTGCGTCGTAAGGCGTAGAGGTTCAACACAGTTAGAACGTTAAACAAGTTGAGGCGGCATACCGAAGTATGCCGCCTCAACCTATTTAGCTATAGTTCTGAGCCGCTATTACCAAGCCAGATTACCAAGCCAGTGCCTGCGCACGGCGACGGATCTCGGTCTTACGACCGTCAATCAGTGCGTCGATGGGGCGGCCGGGCAGGGAGTCGTCGCTGGTGTACAGCCACACGATAGCTTCTTCATCGCTGAAGCCGGAATCCTTCAGGACAGCGAGGGTGCCCTTGAGGGATTCGAGTACTCGCGAACCGTTCAGGAATAGTGCGGGTACCTTGCGCACGTTGGTTTCCGGGTCGCGCAGCGCGATGAGCGTACCGTCAGAAATCAGGTTGTGTACGCGGGTCACCTTCAGGTCGAGGGCCTGCGCAATTTCAGGGATAGTTACCCAATCGCCGACGAGGGCGAAGGTCTGAGCAATATTTTCGTTAGTCACCTTTTAAGAGTGCCAGAGCTGGCACGTATTTACCACTTTTGACCCGCCGCAGGTTCGCTGCCCCTCCCGGGTTCTTTCGTTCTTGTACTTTGCCCGTTGTTCTTGGGTTGGAGTCGGGTCCACCGGCACTTTGTAAGAATTCGCTGAGTGTTCACCTGCTCGGCGCCCTTTGGCATCGCTTCTGCCCAGGTGGGCGGGCTAAAATGTTGAGACGTATGAATACTCCCAGCCCACGCCGGATTTCTCCTGTGAACCCTCGTTCTTCTGCAAATACTCCTGTTCCTCCCGCCACTCGTCCCGCTGCCCCGGATACCGCTATTGGTTCTTCGCAGTGGCTCAGTGGCGCCATTATTGAGGGTCATTACCAGGTGGGTTCGCTTATTGGCCGCGGCGGCATGAGCGAGGTGTATTATGCGCTGGACCTGTGGTCGAATAACCCGGTTGCGCTCAAGGTTCTCTCCCCCGCTCTGGCTGAGGATGCAGCGAACCGTCAGAAGTTCCACCGTGAGGAGCGCTCGATGCGCCAGGTAGGTGGCGGCGGGCATACGGTGGGTGTGATTTCATCGGGTACCGAATATTTTTCGGGTCAGATGGTCATGTATATCGTGCTCGAGTACGTGCACGGTTGTACGCTGAGCCAGCTGCTACGTGTGCGTAATGCGCTGTCTCTGGGTGAGGCTCTGGATATCCTCATTCCGGTGGTGGAGGCGCTCTCGGAGGTTCACGCGAACCGCTACCTGCACGGCGATATCAAGCCGGGCAATATTCTTCTCGACGCTAACGGCCAGGTGAAGCTCACGGACTTTGGTCTTTCCCGCCGTGACGATCAGGTGGATGCGGGCGCACCCATGGGTACCCCCGCCTACGTAGCGCCGGAGGTTCTTGATCCGAAGGTGAAGGTCGGAGCTCAGGCTGATATTTTTGCACTCGGCGTGATGATGTACCGCATGCTTTCAGGTCGTCTGCCCTTTGTGGGTCTGGAGAATGACCAGCAGGTGCTCTACCACAACGCGAATATTGAGATGCCCGCGCTGACCGATGTCGCACTGGGTGCGGACCGCGATATTGCGGGGCTGATTTCGTGGTGTACCCGCAAGCAGCCTCACGCCCGCCCGGAGGATGCGACCGAGCTGTTTACGGCCCTGCTGGAGATTTCTGAGTCGTTGGGTGAGTCTGAGCGTGCTTGGCGCGCCCCCTCGTGCCCGGAGCCGGAGCTTCCTCTTTGGGAAGCTGTTGCCGATATTGCGGAGCGTAGCGGTGCCGCGCAGATGGTGCGTAACACCCCGATTAGCGCGTTTAGCGATGCCCGCGATCTGCTCGCCTACGATGTGTACTCCCCCGACAGCCTCGTGTACGATGCCTCGACGGCGGGTCAGGGCGTGCACCTTGCCGACGTAGATGCTGAGGACTCCGTGCTCAACCGCCAGGGCATTCCGCCTCTGGTGAGTTCTGCCTCCGATAATGACGATTCTGACACTGATCAGGAGCAGGAAGGCTCAAAGGGCAAATCCGGCAAGCGTGGTCTGGGCTCATTCATGAGCCGCCGTACCGCCGCGGCGAAGGGCCCGCTGACTCAGTCCGTTGGCATTGGCCCGCAGACGGAGCAGGAGTTCATCTCGGCTCATGGCGAGTACGCCCCAATCCATGCGGAGCGTTCGTTGAGTCCCTCCGGCACGCGTCGCTCGAAGTCTAAGGGGGCGGCGAGCGCGTCGGAGGCTTCACCGGCAGAGGAGGCCGCTTCTTCTCAGGAATCCGAGCAGTCTTCGCAGAAGGATCCTCGCCTGCCCGCCAAGCAGTTTAGGACCCCGCCCTCGGGTATGGCGGTGGGCGGTTGGGCTCTGGCGCTGATTCTGCTGGGCATGGGTTCGAGCTTTACCGGTTGGTGGCTTGCGACCTCACTGGTGCAGTCGCAGTGGTGGCGCAATATTGAGGCGTTCCTGACCTTCTAGTAGTGCTCCCCCTCGAGCGCTCTGTCCTCGTCTGTGCACTCTGTCCTCGTCTGTGTGGTGCGCAGGTTAAACGCAATGCCCGGGTCTTCACTCACAATGAGTGAAGACCCGGGCATTGTTTTTCTGCTATTTCTCACCGACTAGTACGGCGAGGCGCATGAACGTTTTATGCGCGGTTCTTGAGGTACTCGGAGACCAGGAACGCGATTTCCAGGGACTGCGAGTGGTTCAGGCGCGGGTCGCACAGGGACTCGTAGCGGTCAGCCAGTGCTGCCTCGTCGATAGCGTCGGAGCCGCCCAGGCATTCGGTCACGTCGTCACCGGTCATCTCCACGTGAATACCGCCGGGGAACGAGCCCAGAGCCTCGTGCACCTCGAAGAAGCCGCGAACCTCGTCGAGCACGTCGTCGAAGCGGCGGGTCTTGTAGCCGGAGGGCACGGAAATGGTGTTGCCGTGCATCGGGTCGGTGACCCAGACGACCTTCGCACCTTCAGCTTGAACGCCTTCAACGATTGCGGGCAGCTTCTCGCGGATGTTCTTCGCACCCATGCGGGTGATGAAGGTCAGGCGGCCGGGCTCGCGGTTCGGGTCGAGCTTGTCGATCAGTGCGAGTGCATCCTCAGTAGTGGTGGTCGGGCCCAGCTTCACGCCGATGGGGTTGCGGACCTTGGAGAGGAAGTCTACGTGTGCATCGTCGATGCCGCGGGTGCGCTCGCCAATCCACAGGAAGTGTGCGGAGGTGTCGTAGGGCAGGTGGGTGCGCGAGTCGATGCGGGTGAGGGCACGCTCGTAGTCCAGCACGAGTGCCTCGTGGCCGACGTACATGTCGGTGGTCTTGAGGGCTTCGAAGTTCACGCCGCATGCTTCCATGAACTTGAGGGCGCGGCCGATTTCGTTGGCGGTCTTCTCGTAGCGCTCATGCGCGGGGTTGGCGGTGAAGCCGCGGTTCCACTGGTGCACGGCGCGCAGGTCTGCGAAGCCGCCCTTGGTGAAGGCACGCACCAGGTTCAGGGTGGATGCGCTGGTGTGGTAGCCGCGCAGCATGCGCTTGGGGTCGTGTACGCGGGCTTCGGGGGTGAAGTCGAAACCGTTGACGGTCTCGCCGCGGAAGGAGGGCAGGGTGACGTCGCCGCGGGTTTCCATGTCTGCGGAGCGCGGCTTGGAGAACTGACCAGCCATACGGCCCATCTTCACCACGGGCATGGAGGCGCCGTAGGTGAGCACTGCAGACATCTGCAGGATGGTCTTGACGCGGCCGGAGATTTTATCGGCGGTTGCGCCCGCGAAGGTTTCTGCGCAGTCGCCGCCCTGCAGGAGGAATGCGCGGCCTTCAGCAACCTCACCGAGTGCCTGGCGCATGGCGTCGACTTCACCGGCGAAGACGAGCGGCGGTACCGAGTTCAGCTCGGCGATGGTGCTCTCAAAATCTTCGTGCTCGCTCCAGGTGGGCTGCTGGTCAATGTGCAGCTGACGCCAGGTGTCCAGGCCGTGGTCGGGGGCCTGCGAGGTGCTGAGGTTTTGGTTGCTCATCTTCACTCCATCGGGATGGTCTTGTGCGTTTTCTGATTCAGCCGCCGTTTCGGGTGCCCGGTAGGCCGTATGTGGCATGCGTTCACGTGATTCTTAGGGGCGAATAGACTAATTGTACTCTTGCTCCCTTCAACGCCTAGCCGTCTAGTCAGGTACATCTCACATGTTTAGATAGAGCTATTCAAAATCAATGATTCGGGCATGGAAGATTAACTGCGCGGAGGGGACGCGAAAGGGCGAGACTCGGGGTATCACCCCTTATCCCGCCCTTGGCGTAGTCGCATACCCGCTTGGGCAACGTTTAGTTAGTTCTCTGTAGCTGTGCGACTGCCGCATCAGCGCTCATGTTTTTATCGGCCATGAGTTTCTTGACGCGGTCGGCGTACACGTCCACGTATTCCTGGCCGCTGAGGGCACGGATCTCGGAGCCAATACGGTCGGCGATTTCACGCTGAACGCGGTGGCTCAGGTCTGAGCCGTCGGTGTATTCCTCGAAGGTGAGGGGCTTGCCGATAATGGTGCGCACCTGGATGGGCTTGCCGTCGTGGCGCAGACGGATACGGTTCGAGCCGGAGGGCTGAATCAGGTCGGTACCGATCTGTCCGATGGGCACTACGGGCACGCCTGCTTCAACTGCGAGGCGGGCGACACCGACCTTGGGGCGGTAGCCGCGTCCGTCGGGACTACGGGTGCCTTCGGGGTAGATGCCAATCACGCCGCCGTCCTTGAGGACCTGCGCACCGGCGTTGAGGGATTCCTGGCTCTTCTGGCCGCCGGAACGGTCCATGGGAAGCTGACCGACACCACGGAAGAACGCCGCCATAGCACGACCCTTCACACCGGGGGTGGTGAAGTAGTCGCTCTTGGCGAGGAAGTTCACGGTGCGCGGCATGGCGAGAGGAATAAAAATGGAGTCGCAGAATGCCAGGTGGTTGCTGGCGACGATGTAGGGTCCCTCGGGCAGATTCTCTAGGCCCACCACGTCATGGTGGTACAGTCTCTGCAACAGGGGGGAGCCAAGAATCTTGAGCGTTGAATAGAGGGCGGTGTTAGGCATGGGGTCTCCTCTCTGAATGTTCCCGGCTCAATTCTAGCGTGTCTGGAGAGGCACGAGGGAACGCGCGATAATTAAAAAGAAAGGGAACGATTTTTCTGCGCACCGGTGTATTCGGGTGCGCTGGAGGCGATATACCGGCATCGGCGCTGTATCTGTGGCGCCCCACCGGGGTACGCTATAGAGCCTGCACCTGCGTTCATATTCTCGCAGGTTGGCGAAGGAGGACCATGAGCATTTTTGATAACTCGTTGGAGCCGCTCAAGCGGATGCGCCGCAAGGCTCGCGAGCGCAGGCTTCTAGCAACCCAAAATGTTAAGGACTCCCTGGCGCGTCGCCTCGAGGGCGACCAGGAAGCGTTCGATCACTCCCCCGTTTCTTTTAGTCCTGACCCGGCGCAGCATTCTGTGGGTATTTTGCTGGTGCACGGTTTTACGGGTTCACCGCATAGCATGCGCCCGTTGGCTCAGCATTTTATGGAGCTCGGGTATGCGGTGGAGATGCCGTTGCTGACCGGTCACGGTACTCATTGGAAAGACTTGCGCGATAGCACCTATGAGCAGTGGCTAGCTTCTGCCGAGCAGGGGTACCGTCGCCTAGCCAATCAGGGTCTGCGTGTGGTGGTCATTGGTATGTCGATGGGCGGCACGGTGGCGACCCATCTGTCGGCGCGCCTGCCGGTGGCGGGTACGGTACTCATCAACCCCTACATGGTGGATGTGAATCCGATGATGCGCCATGCAGGCAAGGTGTCGAAGGTTCTGCCGGTGCTCAAGGCGATTGGTTCCGATATTGCGGTTCCTGGCGTGAGCGAGGGCGCGTATTCTATCGTTCCGACGGCGGCGGTGCATCAGTTACATCTTTTGGGCGCTGAGACGCGTGCACTGATTCCGCAGTTGAAAGCGCCGGTTCTGTACGCGCGTTCACTGGGCGATCATACTGTGTCGGATAGCTCCCACAAATATTTTCTCGAACATTGTTCAGTTCCTGTAGAATTTAGGTGGCTGACCCGCAGCTACCATGTGGCAACGCTCGACTACGACGCCGAGTATCTTTTCTCTACTGTTCAAGCTTTTGTCGCATCCCTAAACCACTAAATTCTGACAGTTCCGCCCGCTGCACACCGGCGAATGCATCACCCGCCGCGGCGAGCAGAACAACCAGAAAGCCATCACGGCACCTCGAGCATTCGAGGACAGCCCGCGGCCCGGACCGCCCGAGCTTACGCCCTGATTCGAAAGGCGCATTATGAAAGTCTTCTCCACTCCCGCTGAGGTTCTTGTCGACCCCTCGCTGAACCTGACAAGTATTGTTGAGCGCCACCGAGCCGACAGCTCCAACCCGGTGCTGTACCGCCGTCAGATGTCTCCGGGTAACTGGCAGCCGGTTCGCGCCCAGCAGTTCCACCAGATGGTGACCGACCTGGCGAAGGGCATGATTGCCTCTGGTATCCGCCCGGGTGACCGTGTGGGCATTATGAGCCGCACCCGCTTCGAGTGGACCGTCATTGACTTCGCGATTTGGTACGCGGGCGCCATCTCCGTGCCGGTGTACGAGACCAACGCACCCGCACAGGCGGCGTGGGCGCTCGCCCACTCGGAGGCTACCGCCATCTTCGTTGAGGATGAGAAGCTTCTGGCACGCATCGCGGAGGCTGAGGAATTCGCCTCCACGACCCAGGAGCCCATGCAGTTGAAGCACCGCTGGGTCATTGAGAACGGCGACCTCGATACCCTGAGCACTCGCGCCTCCGAGGTAAGCGATGAGCAGCTGGAGCAGGTACGTTCCGCAGCCGGTTGTGACGACCTCGCGACCATTGTGTACACCTCCGGCACAACCGGTCGCCCTAAGGGTTGCGCACTGACTCACGGCCACTTCCTGAACCTCAGCGCCAACACCAGGCTGGTCGAGCCGGAGATTGCGAACTCCCGCAACTCCTCCATTCTTTTTTTGCCGCTGGCGCACGTTCTGGCGCGCCTGATTCAGGTTCTGGCGCTGGATGCTGGCCTGGTTATTGGTCACTCCCCCAACATCAAGAACCTGGCGTCTGACCTGGATAGCTTCAAGCCGACCATGCTGCTTGTGGTGCCCCGCGTCTTTGAGAAGGTGTACGAAGGTGCCATGGCAAAGGCGGCTAAGGGCGGCAAGTTCAATAAGTCTCTGTTTGAGCGTTCCACCGATATTGCGGTGCGCTGGTCGCAGGCGAAGGTTGAGGGTCGTGTGCCCCTCAAGCTGGCGGCGCAGTACGCTCTCTACGACAAGCTGGTCTACTCGAAGCTGCGTGCGGCTCTCGGCGGCGAGCTACGTTACGCGGTCTCCGGCGGCGGTCCCCTCGGCGAGCGCCTGGCTCACTTCTTCCACGCGGTGGGTGTGCAGGTGGTTGAGGGTTACGGCCTGACCGAGACCTGCGCCCCGATTGCGGCTGGCCGCATCAACCCGTACCAGATTGGTATGATCGGCCCGCTCATCCCCGGTTCCGAAGGCTATATTGCTGAGGACGGCGAGCTTCTGGTTCGTGGCGTGGGCGTGATTAGCAGCTACTACAAGAACCCTGAAGAGGACGCTCAGGCGTTCACTGAGGACGGCTGGTTCCGCACCGGTGACCTGGCTCGTTTCGATGAGCGCGGCTACCTGAAGATTGTGGGCCGCAAGAAGGAAATCATTGTCACCGCCGGCGGTAAGAACGTGATTCCGGGTATTGCGGAGAGTCATCTGCGTACCTCTCCCCTGGTTTCTCAGGCGATGCTGGTTGGCGACGAGAAGCCGTTTATTGCGGCTCTGGTGACCCTGGATCCGGATACCCTACCCGAGCAGTTGGAGCACCTGGGTCTGCCCCGTTCACTCTCCATCCCGGAGGCTGCTGTTCACCCGGCGGTTCGTGCCGCAATTCAGAAGCTCGTGGACGAGGCGAACCAGCTGGTTTCCCGCGCCGAGGGTATTCGCGAGTTCCGCATCATGAACCGTGATCTGACCGAGGCGGACGGCTACCTGACTCCTTCGCAGAAGCTGCGCCGCGCGAAGATTCTGCAGGACTTCTCCTCCTACGTGGATGAGATGTACGGCAAGGTTTCTGATAGCACGTCGGATTCTTTGGCTCGTCTGCAGGAGTACGCGGCGGAGCAGTCTGAGAAGTTCGCTGAACTGCGTGAGCAGGCTGCGGAGCGTCTGCACGAGTACGCGGATCATCAGGCGGAGCGTCTTGCCGAGCTGCGTGAGCAGGCGGCTGAGAAGTTTGAGGAGCTGCGTGAGCAAACCGCCGAAATGATGCAGAAGCCTCATGAAGAGAAGGCCGAGGAAGAAAAGGCTGAGGACTCCTCCGCTGAGGTTTCTTCCGCAGCGGCTCCCGCCGAGAAGCCCGCACAGGCTGAGAAGAAGGCTGCTACAGAGCAGAGCCCTCAGAAGTCTGACACCGACAAGGCATAACCGGCTCTGGCCACCATTAACGAGAGGCCATACACGAGAGGAGGAGGTCGTACCGCTTAGGTACGATCCCCTCCTCTCTGTTTGTTCGCTAGATGCCTCGGCTTCCGAGCGTTATCTAGCCGTCGTTAGCTGGCGGATCCTTAGTTTGCGGGCTCGTCGAATTCCAGGCCGAGCAGCGCGTTCTCAATGATTTCGGTCAGTGCCGGGTGGATCCAGTACTGGCCGCGTGCGAGGGTGCGCGCATCCATGCCGAAGCTCATTGCCTGCAGGAGCGGCTGGATGAGCACGGAGGACTCTTCACCGACCAGGTGTGCGCCGAGCAGCACGCCGTTGTCCTTGCGGGCAATCAGCTTGCACAGGCCGATCTTGTCTTCCATTGCCCAGCCGTAGGCGGTGTCGCCAAAGTTCTGTGCCTTGACGGTGATCTCAAAGCCTTCACGCTCAGCGGCCTGGCGCGCCTGCTCTTCAGTCATGCCGACCACGGCAATCTGCGGGTTGCTGAAGACCGCGGCGGGTACGTAGCGGTGGTCGCTGGCACGCAGGTCCTCGGGGTGGCTGAGGTTGTGCTGCACAACGCGGGCCTCGTGGTTTGCCACGTGCTTGAGCTGGTAGCGGCTGGAGACGTCGCCGAGGGCGTAGACACCGGGTACGGGTGCACCGTTGTAGAGCACGCGCTGGTACTTATCGACGCTGAGCTGACCGCCGTCCTGCACGTCGAAGTAGTTCTTTGCGTTGAGGGTGTCGGTGTTGGGGCGGCGACCGGTTGCTACGAGCACAGCGTCTGCCGGGATTTCGAGCAGTTCTTCACCGTTCTCGGTGGTGCGCTTCGCTACGACGGTTACGCTGCCGTCGGCGTTCTCACGGATCTCGGAGAGGGACGCATCCTTGACGATGTTCCACTGCTTGCTTGCGGCTTCTTCGAAGCGTGCCACGACCTCTTCATCCACGCCGCGCAGCAGGCGGGAGGAGCGGTTCAGCTGGGTTACTTCGGTGCCGAATGCGGAGAAAACGTGGGAGAATTCTGCCGCAATCACGCCGCCGCCGATGACGACCATGCGGGCGGGCAGCTCGTCCAGGCGCATGACGTTGTCGTTAGTGTAGACCTTAGAGGAGTCGATACCGGGCACGGGAGGCAACACGGCGCGCGAACCTGCCGCAATGACAATCTGGCGGCCCTGCAGGCGGGTGCCGTCGGTCAGCTCAACGGTGTGGGAGCCGACGAAGCGCGCGTACTGGTCGTAGAAATCGACGTTGGGCAGACCGGCACGCCAGTCGCGGCCACCTTCAGAGATCTGGTCGATGCGGGAGGCGAAGATGCGGTCACGAATCTGCGCCCAGTGCACGGCGTCTACGTGTGCGTCGACGCCCAGTTGCTTGACCTCGCGGGTCTTCTGCGCGATGGTCGCCGGGTAGACGTACATCTTGGTGGGGATGCAGCCAACGTTCAGGCAGGTGCCACCGAAGATGCCGCCGTCGATGAGGGCGACCTTCTTGTCGTCCCATTCGGGGCCGATGAGGGTGTTGCCGGATCCGGAGCCGATGACGATGAGGTCGTATTGTGCTACGCCGTCAATGCGTTCTACATTCTCGATGCTCATGTGGTCCTCTCGTTGTTGGTGTTGAGGCTGGGCTCGTTCCCAGCGTGCTCTTCGATGGCGGGGTTATTTCTGTTACTGCCACTATAACGCGTGGAGGCTACCGGCTATTCCCACTATCTAGTGTCAATGTTGACGGATATACGAAAGTGCGCCGTCCCAAAGAACACAGCGCTGAGAACACAGGGCTGAGAACACAGGGGTTCTTTGAGAAGACGCACTCAAGCATTGAAACTATTTGAGCCTGCGGATTGGTGACGCACAGGTATCTGCGTTTAGATGTCTGCGATTAGAAATCAGCCATGAGCCCAGCCAGCAGACGGGTGAAGTCAATGGCGGGATCAACCGATTCTTCGTCAGGCCAAAAATGAATCGGGTACGCCGCACCCTGGGCACGCTGCAGCACGGGGCTTTCAGCGAGCACGGGTTCTGCCACGAGCTCGCCGAAGAGGGAGCGCATTTCGTCGCGTCGGTAGTGGTGTTCGCTGTCGTTGGGGCGCATCTTGTTAATAACTACTCCCGCACCGTCAATGCTGATGCCGCTTTCCTGCTGAAAGCGCACGATGGCGCGCAGGGTTCGTTCGGTGCCCGCCACGGAGAAGAGGGAAGGCTCTGCGACCGAAAGGATGCGCTCGCTAACCGCCCAGCCCATCGAAGACAGGGTTCCGAGGAACGGCGGGCAGTCAATCAGGATGACGTCGTAGGCGTCCGCTGCCGCCTCCACCATGCGCTTGAAGCGGCGGATGAACGGTGCCGCTTCCTGACGGTCCACGAGGGTGGAGCGTGCCGAGCCTCGCGCCACCTTCACGCTACCGGTGGTCACGGGGTTATTGGTCAGCAGGGTGGGTTTGCCGACGAGCGCGTTCCAGGAGGAGCTACCGGCTTCCTCCGCGAAGGCGCGCTCATTGGAGCTAGCAATCAGGGAGGCGACGTCGGGGATGGTTTCATCCACTGCCAGGCCGGTGCTGACGTCGCCGTGGGGGTCGAGGTCAATAACGAGTGTGGAGAGTCCGCTGTGTAATGCCGCGGAGGCGAGCCCCAAAGTGATGGACGTTTTGCCAACGCCGCCCTTGAGGCTGCTGATACTGACGATGCGGGGCATGCAGGTCCCTTTTATGAGTGAGGTGTAATGCCCCTTTATTTTAGCGAATCTTCGCTTTTCTTCTGGCTCTGACAGGGGTGTATCTTGACTTTTTTCTCAAGTGAGCATTGAATATTCCCTCGCATTAAAAGCTTCAGCCCGCGCTCGCTACCCGATAGGTAGTGAGCGCGGGCTGATTCACGTTTTGCGTTTTATGCCTGTGCGCGGCGGGCACGGCGGGCGGCAAGTTCGTCGCCTTCGAAGTTTTCGTGCATCTCTTCGCCGGGCTGGCCGTTGAGGTTCATTTCGATTTCGCGCCAGACGCGGCCGATAGCGATACCGAAGACGCCCTGACCGGCCTGAACCAGGTCAATGACCTCGCTCGGGGAGGTGCATTCGTAGACGGTGGTGCCGTCACTCATGAGGGTAATGTTCGCGAGGTCATCAATGCCGCGGGTACGCAGATGCTCGATGGAGGTACGGATCTGCTGCAGGGACACGCCGGTGTCAAGCAGTCGCTTCACAATCTTGAGCACGAGCACGTCGCGGAAGCTGTAGAGGCGCTGGGTGCCGGATCCGGAGGCGCCACGCACGGTGGGTACGACCAGGTCGGTGCGTGCCCAGTAGTCGAGCTGGCGGTAGGTGATGCCGGCTGCCTTGCAGGCGACGGCGCCGCGGTAGCCGAGGTTTTCCTCGACGACAGAGACAGGGTCGGTGAAGAGTACGCCCTGTTCACCGCGCGGAGGCGGTGCTACGGGGAAGAGGGTGTCGAAGCCATCCAGGGGCTGGTCGAAGCCCTGGGGTGCGTGCGTGGTTGCGGCCTCGCCTGCATTTTCGGCTACCTGCTGCTCTAGCACGGTCCCTCCTTTTCGTTAAACCCTTTTAAGTGCTTCACCGCGCCCTATCAAATGTGGTCGACTTCGTTCCGGTGTAGCCCCCGATTTTCGGGGTGAGATTCTAGGGTTGAGGTCTAGAATCTGCGTCTATGATTCGCGTGGCTCCTCTACTGGGTTCCGGCGCGGTTTTCAATACTACACAGCGGTTCGACAGTGCGACCGATGCGCGATAGGCGCGGTTGTTCAATCTATTTTAACTGATAGAGGGCTCTACTTAAAATTGAACCCACCGAAGCAAATGATCTTTTCAGATTCATTCTTGTCTCATTAACGCCGTGTAGGGGTGCCCCTCCCCCCACTGTTCCGTTCGCTTTTTCTGGGCGCCCCCGTACAGGGGGAGTTTAAAAAGTAAATGCGTACGGGCTGGTAGTCCGTACGCATTTACAGCTGAGTTGAGTGAATAGCCTTGGCAGGCCGGGAGCCCCCTGGTGAGAAAGCTCTTCGTGTTGGACGAAGGGGTAGAAATTCCGAGCGTGCCAGCGTCGGCTTCGTCCAAGTCTAGAGGCCGCTACCCGTTGGTGCGGGTAGGGGCTATAGAGGGAAACACCGTGGTAGCAGTGTATCCCGGAAGGAAAACCCCGTTCGGGGTGCGGTAGAACCGCAAAGATTGTGAAGGGTAGACGGTCCAGTCGCCTGTACCTTCGTTCGCCTACTCGTAGGTAGGCATTGCCGATTCGACGAGGGTTGCGTGCAACTGCAGGCACAACTTGCGGATCTTGTCGGCTCGTTCCTGCGCCTGAGCCTGGGAGGCTGCGTCGCGGCGCGATGCCAGCGGAGCCACCGCAATTTCCACGAGGGAAATTTCACGGTCTGCCGCAGACTTGAATGCGCGCAGGTGACGGGGCTGAATGCCGTGCTGGGTCAGCTCTGCGCTCACGCGGGCAATCAGCACGTCGTAATCGGTGTACTCCACATCCGAGCCGTCTTCGAGCAGTCCAAAGTCAATCAGCTCGCGAATCAGTTCGGGAGTGGTGTTAGCGTATTCTGCCAGCTCACGGAGGCTGTAGGTGCGGCCTTCCTGCTCGTCCGGTCCGAGGACGGTATCCAGGACGTCTTCACTTACGGTGGCGGGCATGGAGTTCAGCACGCGACCGGCTTCCAGATCCTCCAGATGCTGACGGATTACCTTGAGCGGCATGTAGTGATCGCGCTGCATAGTGAGGATGTAGCGCAGACGCTCAATGTCAGTCTGGGAGTACTTGCGGTAACCGGTTTCGGTACGGCTGGGGTGCACCAGGCCGCGCTCCTCCAGGAAGCGAATCTTGGATGCGCTAATTCCGGGGAACTCCAGGTCGAGCTGACTAAGAACCTGACCGATGGTCCGGCTCTTAACGTCACGCGGGTTACGGTCAGAGTCGCCGTTCTCCACGTCCTCTAGTTGAACCTCAGCGTTAGTGAGGTTTTCATCGATGCGTGAGGTCATCTATGTCTTTCGGGTACTTGTTCAGCCGATGTCGATACGAGCCGAAATTTGAGTGAGTGGCTCGTTCCCCCGGTCGGGGGTCTCGCTCCGTGCCGAACATCTTTGCTTAGTGTTGAGAGTGTGATAGATAAGTTTAGTTGTTTATCACGAAATGATAAACCGCAAACCTTCGAGACAATCTTATAGCCTCACAAGGCATTTTGCTATTTAGTTCGCCCTTTTCAGAGGCTTTTTGAACCCAAAAATAGCCACACAATCAAACATTAATCAGTAGAGACAGTACCAATTTTAGCAAAATTCCAATACTTCGAACACATATATCTCATATTGGACTGCTTTACGAGGAAAATTTTATCTTCTCGCGATAGTTGAAGTTTTCATCACATTTAACTTGAAAGAGGCCCCCACTAGGGGTTTAGTCATCCTTCAAGCCCCTTTAGTGAATTCCTACACCTTCAAGACGAACCTTAAATGCGCCCAACTATTTGCGTTTGTGTGCACTATTAATGAAAAACGGCGAGACCAATCGGTCTCGCCGTTTCATCAGTACGTACCTCTTAACACGAGGGACGCCAGAGCTATAGAGTCTATCGAGCTAGACTATCGACTTAGAGCTTAGCCAGCTCAGCCTTGTACGCCTCTGCATCCAGCAGGTTAGCCAGATCATCAGCGTTCTCGGGGCGAATCTCAATGATCCAACCCTCGCCGTAGGGATCGGAGTTGACCAGTGCGGGGTCATCCTCCAGGCCCTCGTTCACTGCGACAATCTCGCCAGCGATGGGAGCAAAGAGATCGGAGACAGACTTGGTGGACTCAATCTCACCGAAGCTATCCTCAGCAGCTACAGAATCGCCGACAGAGGGAAGGTCGACGTAGACGACGTCACCCAGTGCATCCTGAGCGTGGTCGGTAATACCAACACGTACGGTGCCCTCGGCGGTGAGAGCGGAAACCCACTCGTGCTCAGAAGTGTAAGAGAGTTCTGCGGGAACGTTGCTCATAGCAGCGGTGTCCTTTCAGTGTGTTCTTGCGTAGCGCGGACCGTCCCGCGCACGGTGTCGTTCCGTATGTGGGATGACGGAACGTCCTACACCAATTATCACATAAGAAGTAATGCGGGGCACGTCCAAACACCCCCGTACCACTTCTAAGACACTATATTTTCCTTATCCTATCTAGCCGCTCAACAATCACCCCTTCCCAAGGCCCTAGAAGCACCCCTATTACTCACCTCCAGCAGACAGCCATCAGACACACCAAAAGGCTCAGGGCCCCACACCATGAAAGGTGCAGGGCCCTGAGCCTTAGGCTAGAGAGCTAAACTCTCACAGCGCCTTAGCGGGAAGAAATGACGCGCTCGGAGAAGCGGTTCGGGTTACCGAAACGGTGTGCGGTAATCGAAACAGCCTGCTCGCGGAGGAAGGGCAGCATCTCGATACGGCCAGCCTCGGTGACCGGTGCGAAGTACACTGCAACGTCCGGGCGACCACCCAGTGCGGTGTAGAGGGACTTCACGTCGTTACCGATGTAGCGGATACGAGTGCCTTCCAGCGGGGTACCAGCCAGTGCGCGAACCGGGGTCTTAGCGTTCGAAGCCAGGTACTCGCGGAACTGAGCGTCCGACTTGACTTCGTACTTGATGCCCTTGTTCTCGAGGACGCCACGGACGTCGACCGGCAGGTCCTTACCGACGGACAGAGCAACCGGTGCGTTAGCTGCCAGACCGGCGAGCACAACGCGCAGGGTCTCTGCTGCGGATGCGGACTCGTCTGCACGAACCAGAACCTGGGTGGGTACGTAGCGCAGGATGTTGCGCTCCACGCCCAGCTTCGAGGGATCGTGACCGAAGCCGAACTCGGTGTCCCAAGCGTGTGCGTCAGAGGAGACACCGCGCTTGATGAATGCGAAGTCCTCGCGCTTGCCCAGCTCGGAGTTCTCGATGGTAGCCAGGGTCTCGCGGACGGTCACGGACTGGGTGACAGCGGTTGCGGTTGCCTGTGCCGGCTCCCAATCGGACAGAGCGATCAGGTAGCTGGGGCCACCAGCCTTGGTACCGGAGCCAACGGTGGACTTCTTCCAACCACCGAAGGGCTGACGCTGAACGATTGCACCGGTAATTGCACGGTTGACGTACAGGTTACCTGCCTGCACCTTGGAGAGCCACAGCTCGAGCTCGTCAGCATCCAGCGAGTGCAGACCTGCAGTCAGACCGTAATCGGGTGCGTTCTGCAGCTCGATTGCCTCTTCCAGAGTGTCAGCGGTCATGATACCCAGGATGGGGCCGAAGTACTCGGTCATGTGGTACTCGGAACCGGGCTTGACGCCTTCGCGAACACCGGGGCTCCAGAGGCGACCGGTCTCGTCCAGTTCCTTGGGCTGAACGAGCCAGCGCTCACCCGGACCGAGGGTGGTCAGACCGCGCAGCAACTTCTCTTCCGGCTTCTGAACAACGGGGCCCATCTGGGACTCAATGTCCTGCGGGTGTGCCACGTGCAGCGAGTTGACGGAGTCAAGCAGCTGACGGCGGAAACGCTCAGACTGTGCCACGGAGCCAACCAGGATGACGGTCGAACCAGCGGAGCACTTCTGACCTGCGTGACCGAATGCCGAGTAGACGACGTCCTTGACGGCGAGGTCGATGTCAGCGTTCGGGGTGACGATGATCGAGTTCTTACCCGAGGTCTCACCGAACAGGGGCAGGTCATCACGCCAGGAGCGGAAGAGCTCAGCGGTCTCGTAGCCACCGGTCAGGATCAGGCGGTCAACCTCGGGGTGCGAGATGAGCAGCTTACCTGCAGCGCGGTCAACAACCTTGACGAGCTTCAGAACTTCCTTGGGAACGCCTGCATCCCACATGATCTCTGCGATCAGGGCACCGGTGCGAGCGGTGATGGTTGCGGGCTTGAAGATGACAGCAGAACCTGCAGCCAGACCTGCCAGAACACCACCGGCGGGGATAGCGGTCGGGAAGTTCCACGGGGGAACAACCAGGGTCAGGTCAACAGACTTGGGCTTTGCGCCGTCGATCTTCTCGAGGTCCTCAGCCAGCATTGCGTAGTAGTATGCGAAGTCGATTGCCTCGGAGACCTCGGTGTCGCCCTGCTCCAGGGTCTTGCCAGCCTCAGCTGCCATAACCTCCAGCAGGTCACCGCGGCGCAGTGCGATAGCCTTACCGACCTTGCGCAGAATCTCTGCACGCTCGTGGCCGGAGAGCTTACCCCATGCCTTGCCAGCCTCTTCGGTTTCCTTGATCAGCTTCTCAGCCTCAGCCTCGCTGGTCAGCTCGTTAGCCTTGAGGGTGTCGATGCCCAGCTTGGTGGTCTTGGAGCGCTCGAGGATTGCGCGGCCCCACTCACGGTTACCTGCCAGTGCGGGGTCGGTGTCGGGGGTGTTCTCGAAGCGGCCTGCGGGGACGAAGACGTTGTCCTCGTTCTCGGTCAGACGGTTCTGGGTGCGCTTGGATGCGGGAACCTCGTCGGTGACGGAGTTCAGTGCACGCATGAAGCGGTCCTCTTCGCGCTTGAAGATGGACTCGTCAGTTGCCAGGTCGAAGATACCGGACATGAAGTTCTCGGAGGAAGCGTTCTCCTCGAGACGACGGATCAGGTATGCGATAGCAACGTCGAATTCCTTGGGGTTCACGACGGGCACGTACAGCAGCAGGTGGCCAACGCGACGGCGGATAATCTCTGCCTGCTGCTCAGCCATACCAATCAGCATCTCGAACTCGACGCGGTCCTTCACGCCGCGGTCCTCGGACAGCAACAGTGCGAAAGCAACGTCGAAGAGGTTGTGGCCTGCAATACCGAGGCGGATGTTCTTCACGTGCTCGGGGCGCAGTGCGTAGTCCAGAACGCGCTTGTAGTTGGTGTCAGCAGCCTGCTTGGTGTCCCAGGTGGTCAGCGGCCAGCCGTGCATAACAGCTTCCACGATTTCCATGGAGAGGTTTGCACCCTTAACCAGGCGGACCTTGATGCCTGCGCCGCCAGCAGCAACGCGCTTTGCGGACCACTCCTGCAGGTGCTGCATTGCAGCCAGGGTGTCGGGCAGGTATGCCTGGAGCACGATACCGGCTTCCAGGTCCTTCAGGTGGGGCTGGTCCAGGATCTTGGTGAACACCTCAATGGTGAGGTCCAGGTCCTTGTACTCCTCCATGTCCAGGTTGATGAACTTCTTGGGGGAGCTGGATGCAGCCAGCTCGTACAGCGGGGTCAGGCGGCGAACAGCGGTCTCAACGACCTCGTCGAATGCCCAGTGCTGGTGGGGGCCGGAAACAGCGGACACCTTGATGGAGACGTAGTCAACGTCGTCACGTGCCAGCAGGCGCTTGGTCTCAGCCAGGCGGTGCTCTGCTTCCTTGTCACCCAGAACTGCCTCACCGAGCAGGTTGACGTTCAGGCGGTTACCGGTCTTGGTCAGCTCTGCAATTGCGTCGCCCAGCTTCTCCTCGGAAGCGTCGACAATCAGGTGACCGACCATCTCGCGCAGCACGCGGCGTGCAACGGGAACGGTGGGCCATGCGACCTTGCCAGCCAGCTTGCCACCGAAGCCAACAGCGGACTTCATGTACCAGGGCAGGAAGGAAGGTGCCAGGCCGGAAATACGGGAAAGGTTGCGGCCGGAGACGTTGTCGTCTTCGGGGCGAATAACGCCATCAACAAAGCCGACGGTGAAGGGAAGACCATTGGGGTCCTTCAGAACACCGGCGAGCTGCTCAGCCGCGAAGGTGGGCTTGATCGACTGGGACTCATTTACCCACTGACGAACAAGCTGACGAGCTTCCAGAGCCATCTTCTGGTAGTGCTCAGATGCGAAAGGATGGGTCATCCTTGACTCCTAACTATCTCACTGTGTGCGGTGCACACCACGTTTGGCGATGTCTCTATTTCACCACAAAAGGGTAATAAATACCTCATTAGAAAAACTGAATGTTTTTTCCAAAATCCATTTAGTTTTTCTAAATGATTGTGCGGTGAGGTTTTCACCCCGCGCCCCCTCCGAACCTCCTGTTCGAAGAGACAAGGTGAAGTTTGTAGCGACATCGCTATCCATCTCTCTCAGGCTAGCACTTTCAGAAAGCAAATACCGAACCGATTTCGTAACAATCGAACACTTCAAAACCAGTCCCAAAAGCATCTTCGGCTCTAAGAATCATCACATTCAGCGCGAAAATACTCGCTACACAAGCCAACATGCCGGCACCCCACTTCAGGCGTCTCAAAAAGAGCCAGCCGGAAGCCCACGCGGTACCATAGACAAGAGTCCACGATGAGAGACGCACCACGGAAGAACTCAGAGGCACAATCTGCAGAACAACCGGGCGCGCCAGGGAGGAAACACATGTCAATCTACGACATCCGACGCATGCAAATGCTCCTCGAAATCCAAGAACGCGGCACCGTCATCGCTGCCGCAGAAGCGCTCAGCCTCACCCCCTCCGCCGTCTCCCAGCAGATTGCCACCCTCGAAAAAGAAACCGGCACCCCGCTTCTGCAGCGCATCGGCAGGCGCGTACAGCTCACCAGCGCCGGACTCATCATCGTCGACAGCGCCCGCAGCATCCTGCGCGAACTCGACCGCATGCAAACCTCCGTCGCCAACCTCACCGGCGAACCCGCAGGCATGGTCCGCCTCGCCATCTTCCAGTCCGCGGCCTTCGCACTGCTACCGGAAACCCTCAGCTACCTTGCCGAACACGCACCCTCACTCACCCTGCAAGTACTGCAAATCGACCCCGAAACCGGAACCTCCCTGACCCGAAGCCGCGAATACGACATGGTGCTCTCCGAAGCCTACCCGCACCACCACATCCCCGAATACCCCGAACTGCATTCCGAGCTACTCACCGAAGACCCGCTCAGCCTCATCGTGCCCAGCACCTCCACCATCACCTCGATTGAGGAAGCGCACGCACTGCCCTGGGTTCTCGAAATGGAACAGAACACCTCCCGCAGCTGGGCGCTCAACCAGTGCCGCACCGCAGGATTCGAGCCGGTCATCCGCTACAGCGCCAATGACATGATTACGAACTCCAACCTCGTCAAAGCAGGATTCGCCGTCACCATCGTGCCCGGTTTCATCCTCTCCTCCCTCTCCACCACCGAGGGGCTACGCATCGTGGAGCTGCCCGGCAAGCCCTGCCGCAAAATCTTTACCGCCGTACGCCGAGAGTCCGCCGCCAACCCCGCCATCGCCATGGTGCGCGAAGCACTGCACCACGCGGTGCAGGTGGCATTCGGCGAACACGACAGGAGCGAAACCGCATAAGAAAAATTAACTGCCAGCCATGCCGGCAGACTAGACAATGCAAAGGTCGGGGCCGTTCCCACGAACGACCCCGACCTTTCAACATACCTTTTTGAACAGGCGCCTATATATAAGGTATAAAAACACACAACGGAGCTACTCCCCCGCCGTGCCCATCCTTCACAGGAGCCAGCCCAACTGCTAGTTCAGCGAAGCAACCACAGCCGAGCTCTGCACCTCGTAGAACGAAGAGGACAAACCAGCCGCCGCCATATCCAGCACAGCGCTCACATGAACCTGCTTCAACGCAGAACCGGCAACACCCGAAGCCACCTGATAATTCAGCTGAATATCCAGGCGATGACCGCGAGGAATAGCAGTGCGCAACTCCAGAACGTTCTCGCTACCGGCACCAGCCTGACCGGTCTGCTCGCTACGGCGCACCGCATCAAGATTCAGAGCATCCACAGGAGCCACCAGGGCCGAAGCACCCAGGCTACCCGAAGGCAGCACCGCCTGACCCGAGGAAACACGAAGAGTCACCGCTGGCTTCAACAACAAACCAGTCTTCGGGTCCTGCGCGCGAGCACGCACCATCAGGCGAGTACCCACCGGCAGGGTCGAATTGCCCTCATTAATAATGCTCAGGCGAGTCGGCAGGTTCCGGAAAGCAACAGTACGCGCCGGCTGACTCTGCAAAGGCACAGCCTGCACACCGTTAGCAGCCTTCAACTCCAGGCGGATGCACGACTCGTTATAGCGCATCGGAACCTGCACCAGCGCAGAACTCGCCGCGCCGCCGTGCTGTCCACCGCCGCGCTGACCGCGCTGCCCGCCACGCTGTCCGCCAGGACGCTGGGTCACGGGGGTCACGCGAGCGCGCTTACCGCCCGAACGAGTTGCCGCCTCCGCAGCGCTCACGCCGCCAGCCACCAGGGCAGCCGAAGCGCCCGCAACCTTCAACGCGGTACGGCGAGAAGCGTTCATCAGATTATTCTTAGTCATTTTCTACTCCCCTAAGCCTTCGCGATACGGTACACGCCGCTAATCGTGCCCTGCCACCAGGTGCCGTAACGATCAATCGTGCCCACCATCTGCAGAGTGTCACCACCGCCAAGCAGCAGGCTCACATGCTGAGGCAGGCGCTGCTCGTGCATCGTCTTACCGGTTTCCATGTCCAGCGCGACAGCCCACGCGTAGGCGCCATTCGCCAAACCAGCCGGGCCTCGGCGACGCTCACAGGTGTAAATCAGACCGTCAGCGGTGGAATAGCGAGGAACAGCCGAAGAGTACACGTCCTTACGGTCCCAAATCTTACGCAGACCGCGGTCGGTAATATCCCAACGCTCCATACCGGGAGCAAAAAGCGCATTCGCAGGAACCGACGGGCCGGCACCCTCCGGGTACTTCGGGTAGGGGTAGCCGTAGGTGCTTGCGCCGACCATCGTGTTACCCACACCGATCATGGAGTTCTCAGTGCCAGAGGTACCGGCAGTAAACAGGCCGGCGCTACCGACCTTCGCGCCGTTATCGGTGCGGTACACAATGACCGACTCCTGAATATCAGAGTTATCGGTCAGCATCACGTAATCCGAACCGTTCGGGCCAAAGAACGTCGGGGAGGCACCGGAACCCCACGCGAGCTTACCCGGCTTGCGGGCGCTACCGCGGTCGTACGCATGCCACCATTTGAGGGTGGGCGCGCCGGTTGCAGTAGCGTTCAGCATATAAATAGCGTGAGAAGTCACCACGCTCACGCCCTGCGGGCACGCCGAAATCGAGTTATCAATACGCTCACCCGCAATCGACGCCTTATTCAGGCGCATCGAGCGAATCGTGCCGCGGGCAGAATCAATCACCGCGATGTAGCCGTTCTTCGTCGCAACCCAAATGCGACCGGACCAGTCGGGCACCAGACCAACCACAGCGTCATTGGCACTCTGGGCGAGCATGCGGCTCAGGTCAATACGCTCATCAACTCGGATGCTGCGTCCGTCAGCAGAGTGGGAGAGGCGCAGCAGGCACTGAGAGCCATCCACCAGAACCATGCGGTCCTGCGCGTCAAGGTAGGCGTACACGCCACCGAGCAGTGCACCCTTCGGGATGTCCAGGTGGGAGAGCTCGCGGCCGGTATGCGGATCAAGAATAGAGAGCTTCGGGGTAATGAACTCGCCGTGGGCGAAGACCTGGGTGCAGAGCACCTGAATGAAGCCGTCGCGTCCGGCAAGAATCGTCGGGCAGGCGCCGCCAAGCTTTGTGCCGGTAATCTTCCAGTCGCCAGCGCCGGGGCCGGCAAGAGGAGTAGCGTCAGAGGACTGGGCATCACCGTGCATCGTGGTGATGCCGGGAGCGCCCAGGTGCGGATTCGCCTGGGCGTTATAGGTGGGGGTCATGGTTGGTTCTTTCTAACGGTGAGTGGCGCACACCTTCATTGGATTCAACGGAGTGCACTAATATGCATTTTTACATGCGCAAACGTTTCACATTGTAGGGTCAGAAAGCAGTTTTTGACGACACTAAAGGGCACCTTGAAACATTGTTCAGGCGACGCTTGAGAGCTTCACCAGGAAAACTCTCAGCACTACCCTTTCAGATTCAAGGTGCCCCTTTAACCCATCGCCACAGACTCTCGCACTCGAGGCGATAATTTATAGCTATTTCTCCATGAGCGCCTTTGCCAGAGCATCATCAAGAACCAAGTCAGTAATCGCACCCGTACGCAACGCGCCGCGCAAAGCACGCACACGGTGAGTACCGGACGCAACGCAAATACGGCGCGGAATACGAGCCAGCTCCTTCGGAGTCGGACCGGACGCACGCTTATTCAACTCAAGATCAGCCCACGAGCCGTCCTCACGCAGAAGAATCGTGCACATATCCCCCACAACGCCCAGCTCACGCAACTGACGCTGCTCCTGCACCTCAAAATAGCCGCCCGAGTACACGTGAGAAGGAATAGGCCCGCCAAAAGCACCCACGCCAAAAATAGCAAGGTCAACATTCTGCTGGGCATGCAGATTCTTCTGCACGCTACGCTCACGCCACATGGCGGTCTTCGTCTCCGCATAGTCAAAGAACGCGGGAACCGGAAAATGGATAGTCTGCGCATCATAGGCATTCACCAACTGCCCCAGCAAGGAACCCAGGTACGGAATGCCCGAATGGTGCGCGTTACCGGCACCATTCAGCTGAACCACCGTCACGCCCTTCAGAGGGCGGCGCGGCAGATGACGAGAAATCTCAGTCATCGTTGAACCCCACGCCACACCCAGGCTCGTTCCATTATCAATCAGGGAATCAAGTAGAGCCGCCGCAGTACGGGATACCTGACTCATACGGGCAATAGGGGTGGCGTCCGAACGGACATTCACGAGAGTAACGCGCACCTTATAGCGCTCGCCGATGCGGCGCTCAAGCTCGCTGCGGGCACGGAAGGAATCATCCAGACGGATCTGCACCATGCCGCTCTCACGAGCACTTTTAAGCAGACGCGACACCGTGGCTCGAGAAACCCCCAGACGAGCCGCGATAGCATCCATCGTCATGTTGTGGATGTAGTACAGCTGCGCCGCCTCGTAAGTGTGGTTAGCGCGTTCGTTCATCGACCCCAGACCCCCAGTGAAAATCCGTTCAAACTACTTGGTTATTATTTCACCATTGGGTTTTACTATTTGCAAGATGAAACCCCACGCCGCGCACGCGGCACGACAAGAAAGAGCACTACATGAGCTCCCAGCACATTGCACAGCAGTCCCAGCTGACCGCTGAGTCCCGCGCCAAGGCACTCAAGAGCATGGTCAACGAAGAACTCGACATCCTGGTTGTGGGCGGCGGCATTACCGGTGCAGGTATTGCCCTCGACGCAGCAACCCGCGGTCTGCGCACCGGTATCGTCGAAGCAGGTGACTGGGCTGCAGGCACCAGTGCATGGTCCTCCAAGCTCGTTCACGGCGGCCTGCGCTACCTCTACAACCTCGACTTCAAGCTCGTGACCGAAGCTCTCACCGAGCGCGGCCTGCTGCTGAACAAGATTGCACCCCACCTCGTGCACGCACAGCCCTTCCTGTGGCCCCTGAAGATGCCCGTCATCGAGCGCGCATACTCCGCAATCGGCATCGGCATGTACGACACCCTGGCATTCCTCGGCTCCCGCGGCAACAAGGGCGTCCCCTCCCAGCGTCACTTCACCAAGGCCGGCACCAAGACCGTCTTCCCCGATATCAAGGACTCCGCATTCAGCGGCGCAATCCAGTTCTACGACGCACGCGTTGACGACGCACGCCTCGTCATCGACGTCGTCCGCACCGCTGCAAGCTACGGCGCACTGGCTGCATCCCGCACCCAGGTTGTCGGCTTCACCAAGGACGCATCCGGCCGCGTCATCGGCGCAGAGCTGGCAGACCTGGAGACCGGCGAGCGCCTGAACGTGCGCGCAAAGCACGTCATCAACGCAACCGGCGTGTGGACCGAAGAGTCCGAATCCCTGGCTAACCCCGAGGGTGGCCTGGAGGTTCTGGCATCCAAGGGTATCCACATCGTGGTTCCCCGCGACCGCATCAACGCAACCAGCGGTATCTTCACCAAGACCGAGAAGTCCGTTCTCTTCATCATCCCCTGGCAGCGTTACTGGATCATCGGTACCACCGACACCCCCTACACCGAGGACCGCGAGCGCCCCGTCGCAACCAGCAAGGACATCGACTACGTCCTGATGCAGGCGAACAAGCTGATCGCTAACCCGCTGACCCGCGAAGACATCATCGGCACCTACACCGGCCTGCGCCCGCTGCTGCAGCCCAAGGTCAAGGACGGCGCAGCATCCACCAAGGTTTCCCGCGAGCACACCGTGACCGAGGTTGCACCCGGCATGAGCGCCATCGCAGGCGGCAAGCTCACCACCTACCGTGTCATGGCTGCCGACGCTGTCGACTTCGCGCTGGGCGAGCAGGCTAAGCAGAACCCCTCCGTAACCGCAACCATCGGCCTGGTCGGTGCAGACGGCTACCACGCAATCGCTGCTAACCGTGCACGCTACGCAGAGCGTTACGGCTGGGATGAGGACCGTATCACCCACCTGCTCGAGCGTTACGGCGCGCAGATTGAGGACCTCGGCGCTCTCATCGACGCTGACCCCTCCCTCGGTGCTCCCCTGGCTAAGGCACCCCAGTTCCTGCGTGCAGACGTCGTCTTCGCTGTCCGCTACGAAGGTGCACTGCACCTGGAGGACGTTCTGGTCCGCCGCGTACGCCTCGACCTTGAGCAGCGCGACCGCGGCCTGGCAGCAGCAGACGAGATCCTCGACATCCTGCGTGCCGAGCTCGGCTGGGACGACAAGAAGGTCAAGGAGGAACTCGACCTCTACACCGCACGCGTACAGGCTATCCGCGAGGCAGAGTCCACTTCCACCGACGCTGAGGCATCGGCAAAGATTGAGGCTGTCACCCCCGTGGCACCCCGCGTAAAGCTCTAATCCTTAGAGATTCCACGCACCTTTCGTGACCGGTTATCCGGTACGAACCGACCGTTCGCCCCTCACCGAGCATGGGTTATCTCATATTTTCGGTGAGGGGTGGACGAGAGGTTAAATAACCGTTTACGATAATCCCCTGCATAAGAAGCAGCGAGCTAAATACAGGGTTAACCCACTGGTACGATCTGCTTCTCATCCAAAAACATCTATCAATTTTTCGTAGCAATCCGCTACACATTTCAGCACAGCGTTGTGCCCCCAAAACCGCATTGCGGGGAGGACGGCACAGGAACAAACAAGCATCGGTTCGCTTGCCTTCCAGACGCTTCGTCTTCAAGGAGCATCAATGTCTCTTCTTGCTTCCGCAGGAACTGTACTTGCAGCCGGCTCATCCGCACTCGTGGATGCATCCGGTGCCCCCACCACTCTTGGTTTTGTACTTTCCGAGTTCTTCGGCACCTTCATCCTGATTCTGCTCGGTGCCGGCGTATGCGCCGCAGTGACCCTCAAGAAGTCCTATGCTAAGGACGCAGGCTGGGTTGTTATCACCTTCGGTTGGGGTCTGGCAGTGTTCACCGCCGTATACCTCTCCTTCCACTCCGGTGCACATCTGAGCCCCGCTGTGACCGTTGGCCTGGCAACTGCAGGCCGCGACCTGGCAACTGGCGTTCCCGCAACCCCGCTGAACATCACCCTGTACATCGTCGCTCAGATGCTCGGCGCAATGGCTGGTGCAACCGCAGCCTACCTGACTTACAAGAAGCACTTCGATGAGGACCCGGGGGACCGCCTCGGCATCTTCGCAACCGGCCCCGCTATCAAGTCCTACGGCTGGAACTTGCTCACCGAGATTATCGGCACCTTCGTCCTGATTGGCTGGATCATCGCATCCGGTAAGACCCCCGCCCAGATTGGCCCCTTGGCTGTTGCCCTGGTCGTTGTTTCTATCGGTATGAGCCTTGGTGGCGCAACCGGTTACGCTATCAACCCCGCCCGTGACCTCGGCCCCCGTATCGCCTACACCTTCCTGCCCATCCCCGGTAAGACCGGTTCCAACTGGTCTTACGCTTGGGTTCCGGTTGTTGGCCCGATCATCGGCGCTATCCTCGCAGGCCTGATCGTTCCGGCAGTTCTGCCCCTCTAAACCTCTCTAATACCCCCGTTCTTTTGTTCTAAGGAAAAATCAATGACGACTTCTCTGCACTCCGCAACCCTCAACGTCGAGCGCAAGTACATCCTCTCCATTGACCAGGGCACGACGAGCTCCCGCGCGATCCTGTTCAACAAGGCGGGCGAGAACGTAGCGCACGGTCAGCTCGAGCACGAGCAGATCTTCCCCAAGGCAGGCTGGGTCGAGCACAACGCAACCGAAATTTGGCAGAACGTCCGTAAGGTCGTAGCAACCGCTATGGCAAACGGCGAAGTCAACCACCACGAAATCGCTGCAGTCGGCATCACCAACCAGCGTGAAACCACCGTCGTATGGGACAAGAACACCGGCGAGCCCGTCTACAACGCAATCGTCTGGCAGGACACCCGCACCCAGGAAATCGTTGAAGAGCTCGCAGGCGAAGAGGGCGTTGGCAAGTACCACGACATCGTCGGCCTGAACCTCTCCACCTACTTCTCCGGCCCCAAGATCAAGTGGATCCTGGACAACGTTGAAGGCGCACGCGAGCGCGCAGAACGCGGCGACCTGCTCTTCGGCAACACCGACACCTGGCTGGTCTGGAACCTGACCGGTGGTGTTGACGGCGGCGTGCACGTCACCGACGTAACCAACGCATCCCGCACCCTGCTGATGAACATCCGCACCCTCGAATGGGATCCGCAGATTGCTGCAGATATGGGTATCCCCATGAGCATGCTGCCCGAGATCAAGTCCTCCTCCGAGGTGTACGGCTTCGGCCGCGCGACCGGTCTGCTCGCAGGCACCCCTATCGCGGGTATCCTCGGCGACCAGCAGGCTGCAACCTTCGGTCAGGCTTGCTTCGAGAAGGGCATGGCGAAGAACACCTACGGTACCGGTAACTTCATGCTCATGAACACCGGCAATGAGCCTGTCTTCTCCAACAATGGTCTGCTGACCACCGTCGCATACAAGATTGGCGATGCAGCACCCGTCTACGCTCTGGAAGGCTCGGTCGCAATGAGCGGCTCCCTGATCCAGTGGCTGCGCGACAACCTGCGCATGATTGAGCACGCTGCAGAGTCTGAGGAACTGGCTACCTCCGTCAAGGACTCCGGCGGCTGCTACGTTGTTCCCGCATTCTCCGGCCTGTTCGCGCCTCACTGGCGTTCCGACGCTCGCGGCGTCATCGTTGGTCTGACCCGCTACGTGAACCGTGCACACATCGTGCGTGCGGCGCTGGAAGCAACCGCATTCCAGACCCGTGAAGTTCTGGACGCAATGAACGCTGACTCCGGTGTTGAGCTCTCCGAGCTGCGCGTGGACGGCGGCATGACCGCTAACGAGTTCCTAATGCAGTTCCAGGCTGACATCCTCGGCGTTCCCGTGATCCGCCCGAAGGTTGTTGAGACCACCGCTCTGGGCGCAGCATACGCTGCAGGTATCGCTGTTGGTTTCTGGACCGGCGAGCAGGACGTTGTGGACAACTGGGTTGAAGACAAGCGTTGGCTGCCCTCCATGGAGCCTGCAGAGGTCGACCGCCAGTACCGCCTGTGGAAGAAGGCTGTCTCCCGCACCCTCGAGTGGGTTGACGAGGACGTTCCGACCGCCTAATCGCAGCACCCGTTGCCTAACGGCACGGCCCGCGTACTAGCGACGCCCCGGCTGCTTCTCCCCCGCTATGGGGTTGAAGTAGCCGGGGCTTTTCGCTGTTTTATGACGCTCAATTCAGCGTTTATTGCGGCGTAATTTCTACAAAAATTAGTGCTGGGGGTACCGTTGGTTTTTGTAAATTTGGTATCTTCCGCCGATCACCTGGCGCGGTGTTGTTCGTGAGGTGTCAGTACCGCACAGGACGCGTACGCGACATATTCATGCGCTGTCCTGACAGGAGTTGACGGTTCGCGCTGATACTTTATTTACGTTCCCGTCCGCCGTGGTGCTTCCCGTACCGCGGCGGACGGACTTTTATCTCTTGTTACTGGGTTCTCTGCGTTAACGATGAGTGGGGTTCGCTTTTCGTGTTGCAGATCTCGCTGTAAAAATCACTGGTTTTATGCCCCTTGTTGAGATACCCGTTCACATGTTGTGTGGGTTTGGTCTAACGGCGCTTGTTTGCCTTTGATGTCCACTTCAAGCGCCGTATCATAGATATATAGGCTTATGATTCTATTCTGACCACCGAAGATGGCGGTTAGTTACGCATCTGGCACCTTCCGGTGGTCGTGAGAACGGAGAGAGGCTCCGTTGGAAGGAGGGAGCGGGTTTTCCCGCACCGATTATGGTTGATGTCCGTCGCCGCAAGCTTGCAATTATTGCTATGAACGTTTCGGTTCTTGCAGCTGCTCTCTCCTGGCTGTTGGTGCTCTTCTCTGTTATGTATTCTGCCGCCGCTGTGCCGTGGGCTCTGGGCATTGCTATCGTGCTGACGGTGATTGGCGCCTACGCACTGTACCGCTACTACTCCAAGTACTCGCACGTGCTCCCGAACGAGGACCCGGACGCGCACGATGTGCTCGGTCACGACCTGCACTCGACTCACCTGCCGCATCTGCACCACGCCGAGGGCAACGCTGACGGAGCGTAACTCTGACATGGCAGCCGCTAAGTAGCGAGCTCCTCATCCCCTAGACAGCATAAATGTGCCGCCTCACTGATACCGGTGAGGCGGCACATTTACTTTAAGATTGCGGTTCAGAGTCCGGTACTGCAACCATGTCTGAACGGTTTGAGTCAGTACTTTGACGCGTTTCAGCTTCGGCTCTGGCTAGTTCTATCTTTTTGTTCTTTTCGACGATCAGAGCGTTATATTTCCAGCCGGGGATTCGTTCAAAAAGCCACCCAACCCAGAGAAGCGCAGCGGTAATGAGAGCGACAGGAATCAGAAAAATGAGGGCTCTCGGGTCGCGGGTGTGGTCTGAGGTGCTCCCCGCGGTGAGCTCCCACAGCGCAAGGATTGGTACCGCCATTATAGGCATCACCATAAAAAGGATGATGGCATAGTAAATGCCCATCATGCTACCGGGCCTACCTCTATTCATACGAGCCTGGGTAACGGCTCTCTTCAGGCGTTTGTATTCCTGCAAGGTTTCGCCGTCTAGAAGCGAAGCGTTTGGGATCTTGGCCATGACATACTGTACGGCTTCGAAATCTGAGGGCGAGCAAATAAAGATATGTCTCTGGGACGTAACGGTATATTCTTTCGCGATGTCGAGGCACACCTGCGCGTAACGGTTATTGAGTTCTCGGCTCTCCGGGTTTTCCTTGAGTTGCCGGCGGATGTCTTTCAGGTCTTCCATGTTTCTCCTTGCAATTTCAGTCGTCGTTGAGCCCATCGTTGAGGCACGAGAAACACAGGCCATCCCCTACCCGCTGCGGGGTGGAGAAGCCGGAGTATTGAATTGCGGTGTATCGGTGTGTACTTCACAGAATGCCAGCTCTTCAGGTTCAGGCAAAATTGACGGGGCATCCTGAGATGCTTCAACGGCGGTGCATACATCTCATATATAGCGGTCAGTTATAGACAAAACCCACTACGGGTACGGTACGGAGGCACCCCTCCCCTATGATGGTTGAAAGGGATATTTACCTCTAATACCATCTGCAATACACGCCCACGAACCAACGAGGAAGAGCATGACCAAAGCGACCGATTCGCCGCAGCCGCCGGAAGCGCTCGCGCGCTGGTACACGCGCTACGCAAGCCCCGTGGGCACTCTCTACATCGCCGCCCGCGCGGATGCGGTTGTCGGCATCTGGTACGAGGACCAGGCGCATTTTCCGCTCCCTCATGAGCTTGGTGGACTGATTGAGAATCCTGACGCCTACCTGCGGGATCACAGCGCTACTGAAGGTGAAGAGCCTACCGGCAAGTATGCTGCGGCACAGCTGCTGTCGCGTGCTGCGGCAGAGCTCTCCGAGTATTTTGAGCGCAAGCGCACTTCTTTTACGTTGCCGCTAGATCCTGAGGGCACCGATTTTCAGCTGATTGTGTGGGAGCACCTGAAGACTGTTCCTGCCGGGTACACCACCACTTACGGTGAGATTTCGCGTGCGGTTGGCCCCGGTGCTCCGGCGCAGGCTGTGGGGCAGGCGGTCGGCCGCAATAAGGTTTCTATTATGATTCCGTGTCACCGCGTTATTGGTGCTGACGGTAGTTTGACCGGCTACGCTGGCGGTGTTGAGCGTAAGCAGTTCCTCCTCGATTTGGAGGAGCCGGAAGAGGTGCGGGAGGCGCGGCTCTTCTAGCGATGTCACCCGGCAGTGATTGAGACTTATCAGAGGGCGGAGCGTGCATCGGATGCAGGCTCCGCCCTCTGTCGTACCTGTTTTCGGTTTCGTTGCTCTGCACCACGACACATAATCGAATATACTTGCGATTTACTCACGCTAGGGCTAGTGTTTAAGTAGAACATGCTTCCGAAATACTCGGATGAGCACAGCAATCTCATAGAGGAGAAACCGTGACCTCGCAACCTACTATTCCCGCCAACCCCCTCGAAAACACCCCGAGCTACCCCACATGGGTGGCCGATAAGCTTCTGCGCGACTACTACGACGCCGAATGGGGCATGCCCGTCACCGATGAGCGGGGACTCTTCGAAGCCCTGAGCCTCGAAGCTTTTCAGGTGGGCCTCTCCTGGCGCACGATTCTTGCCCGCCGTGAGGCATTTCGTCGCGCTTTCGAAGGGTTCAATCCCGAACGCGTGGCCGCGTTCACCGACCAGGATGTTGCGCGACTCCTCCAGGACGAAGAGATTATCCGTAACGAGCGGAAGATTCGCGCGGTCATCTCCAATGCACAGCTGACCCTTCGGATGCGTGAGCTTGCCGCCACGCCGCATGACGCGTCCGCGGAGGATGTTCATCTTCCTCTTATCACCCACTCTTCTACCCCACCCAATACGGATAGCGTTGAGGCGCCGAATGCCCGCCGCCGTCGAGTTCGTACGCTCCGCGATGAAGATCTTAACCGGATGCGCGAGCGCACCCTATCCGACGGCACGCGTGTACCGGGCGGGTTGTCGGCGTGGCTGTGGTCCTTCGCGCCGCACGAGACTATCGTGCCGCATACCCTGGAGGATATTCCGACAGATACACCCGAGTCTGCGCTTCTTGCCAAATCTTTTAAAGCTCTAGGAGGTGTGTTCTTGGGTCCGGTGACCGCCTATGCGCTTATGTGTGCGGTCGGTATGGTCGACGCTCACCTGGTGGGTTCGCATCGGCGAGGCTGTTCGGGGCTCTTCACCTAAGCTCCCCTCGCTTGGCGTACTCGCGTCCAAGGGCGCAGAAAAGCCGCGTGTTACTTCAGTGGAGTAAGCACGCGGCTTCTATACGTTGAGAGGTTCCGCTCTGAATTAGATTGTCACAGGGTTAGATCATCACGAAGAGGAAAATCAGCGCCAGCAGCGGCGGGGTCAGCTGAATCAGTGCCGGCTTACGCTTATTCGGGGAGGTGAGGAACAGGTAGACACCGGCAATCGCCATGGAGCCCAGGCCTGCGAACATGAGTGCCACACCCACCTGCGGGGAGCCGAACCAGAAAGCGAGCAGACCGGTTGCGGCGATCCAGGCGAGCATCAGGTTGTACAGGCCCTGGTTTGCTGCCATCTCCTTGGTGGACTCGGCGAATTCTTCGGTCATTCCGAAGGTTTCGCGACCCTTGGGCTTAGTCCAGAGGAAGGATTCGATAATCCAGATGTACACGTGAATAGCGATTGCTACGAAGGCAAAAACGGTGGTGACCGTTGCGAGTGCCTGCATTGTTTCTCCTTGAGTAGTAGGTCATCTGTTAGCCGTGTGTCTCACGCAGCGGGCGAGAGAGTAACGCACAGATAACAGCCGGGCAGCCTCTCCTGTGCACGTCTCCGGTGTGTGGGCACAAACACTAATTCTACTCCTGCCGGGTGGATTATCCGCATCGTATGACATTGGGTACCTCAGATACGGCGAACGCCCGCCGCGACATGACCTCGCAACGAGCGTTCTGCGTATCTCTCCGGTTCTTCCTCGAAGACAGGAAAAGTCGCTTAAAAAGCCTAGTGCACGATGAGCGTGAGCAGGTACGTCCAAATGCACAGCAGTACCAGCAGGAAGAGACTGTACTTGATGGTTATGGAGGTAACCTTCGACTCCTGCCCTGCCTCGTTCACGGCGGCAACCGCCACCGCAATCGACTGCGGGGACACAATCTTGCCCATCACACCACCGGAGGTATTGGCCGCAACCAGCATGGCGGGGTCTACACCAATCTGATGCGCGGTGCTTGCCTGCAGACCGGCGAAGAGCACGTTGTTGTTGGTCACCGAACCGGTCACAAACACACCGACCCAGCCGATTACGGGCGAGAAGAGCGGGAAGAGCGCACCGGCTGTAGCTACCGCCAGAGCGATGGAGGAGGTCATGCCCGCGTAGTTCATGAGGTTTGCTACGGACATGACCAGGCAAATCATGTAGATGGGCTTCTTCAACTGCTGCCATGCGCCGTTAAGCTCCTGCAGAGTCTCACGGACGGTAATTTTCGAGGTGAATGCAGAGAGCAGAGCCGCCACCAAAATGGCGGTACCCGCCGCACCCAGGATGTTCCAGTTGAAGACCGCGTGGATAGCGAGACCTTCACCGTCGCCAATCTGATGGTGGATACCGGGCACGTGGAAGCTCAGGTTTGCAAAGCCCAGGGCTCCGTTATGGTCAAAGACGGGGCGCAGCACGGTGGACCAGAGCAGGATGGTGATGGAAAGGAAGATGAAGGGGCTCCAGGCGCTCGCAACTTCGCGCAGGCTGTACGTCGGTTCGTCCTGCGCGGAGAGCTCTTCCAGAGTCGGTGCGGTGGGCTCGCGATAGATGTTCTTGGGCTGCCAGAAACGCATCACGACTGCCAGGAACACCAGGCCGACAAGGGGCGGCAAAATGCCGATGAGCTCGGGGTCCTGCAGGACCCACAGCATGATGCTCTGCAGGCCAGAAATCACGATACCGGTTGCGAGCGTTACTAAGCCTACCTCACGGATGCCGCGCAGACCGTCCTGAATAGCTACCACGAGCACGGGTACGAGGGCCGCGAAGATCTGCAGGACCCAAACCATCTGGTTGGATAGGTGCCCCAGGTCTACGTTACCGATAGCGGCACCGGTGGTCACAGGAATACCGACCGCACCGTAGGCGCCCACGGTGGCGTTAGCGACCAGGGAAAGCATAGCGGCTTTGAGGGGGTTGAAGCCCAAGGCAACCAGTAGCGCTACAGAAATAGCAATCGGGATGCCGAAGCCCGCCGCACCCTCAATAAACCCGGCAAAGCAGAGGGCGATGAGTAGCACCTGGATGCGCTGGTCCGCTGAGATTGAGGAGACAGAGGACCTCACGATGGCGAATTTTCCGCTGCGCACCGCGATGCGGTAGAGCCACACTGCCATGAGCACAATCCATGCAATAGGCCATAGTGCCGAGAGGAATCCGTAGAAAATAGAACCTGCGGCTGCTGTCCAGGGCAGGTGGAAGACTCCGAGTGCGATGCACAGGGTCAGGGCTAGGGTGATTAGCGCTGATTTGATGCCGCTGAGTTTGAAAACCGTGAGGCAGAGTAGAAAAAGAATAATGGGGGATGCTGCTACAAGTGCAGAGAGCACCGGGGAGTTGAGGGGATCGTAGGTCTGCGACCACATGAGAGTGGTATGTCCTTCCTCGCCGCAGGGTGTACCTACAGCGGTTTGGATGCCGCTGTAGGGTGCGTCCGCCTGCCCTTATGGGGTAGTACGAGGCGTAGCCTCACGACGCATCTACCGCTGAGGGTCCCTGAACGTGAAAGGCGTAGCAACATCATGTGTCTGTGTTGTAGCCTTGGCTGAAGGCAGGGGGCGCGGGGAAGGATATTTCCACGATGCGGGGCGTTGGTTCTCTCGTTGGAGGCCTCGAAGCTAAAAGTTCCTTAGCTCGTGCTCTCGCCTACGGCGCCAATGCCCACTGAGAACTGTATCACTGCGGCAGGTGGGCCCTTTGCTAGGTACTGGGCGCTTTTACAGTATGAAACGCTAGTTAAGAGTCATTACGATTTAATCCTTGTCGGTAGTTATTTTCTCCGGCTAGACCCTTTTCTACTACCCGACCTAAATCTATACGGCGGCAGGTAAGAATGAAGCCCCCTCCCCGACCGCACGGGTCGAGAAGGGGGCTTTGCATCAGAATCATCAGGGGTTCAGCGTCATGCCGCTATCTGCCCTGGTGTGAGGCTCACGAATGGCTTTAGCCAGCCATGAGCGAGAGGGCGAAGGACCAGACGCAGACCAGGCCCAGCAGAATAGCGCTGTACTTGATGGACATGGAGGTAATCTTCGATTCCTCGCCTGCGCTGTTCACAGCCGCCGCCGCAATCGCGATGGACTGCGGGGAGACAATCTTACCCATCACGCCACCGGCGGTGTTTGCGGCAACAAGCAGGGTCGGGTCAACAGCGATCTGGGCTGCGGTGGTGGACTGCAGGCCCGCGAAGAGCACGTTAGCATTGGTCACGGAGCCGGTCACGAACACGCCAATCCAACCGATGATCGGGGACAGCAGCGGGAAGACCGGGCCGGCTGCCGCGAGCGCCAGAGCGATGGAGGTGGTCATACCGGCATAGTTCATGACGTTTGCGACGGACATGACCAGGCAGATCATGAGGATCGGCATCTTCAGCTGGTTCCAGGTACCGCCGAGTTCTTCGAAGGCTTCGCCCCAGCTGATATTCGAGGTCAGGATGGTGATGAGTGCCGCCACCAGAATTGCGGTGCCGGATGCGCCCAGCGTGTTCCAGGAGAACATCGCGGTCACGGTCTTGCCGGCACCGGTGGTGATGGCTTCGTGAATGCCGGGGATGGGGAACGCCAGGGTTGCAGCACCGAGCAGGCCGTTGGTTGCGAAAATCGGCTTCAGGGCAGTGGACCAGAGCAGGATGGTTGCGGAGAGGAAGATGAAGGGGCTCCACGCCTTAACGATCTCGCCACCGGTGTGCTTGACGTTCTGCTGAGCCTGGGCTTCTTCGAGGCTGGGTGCGGTGGGTTCACGGTAGATGTGCTTGGGCTGCCACTTCTGCATCACGAGCGCCAGTGCTACCAGGGACAGCAGCGGCGGGATGATGTCGACCAGTTCGGGCGAGCCGAGCAGCATCAGGATAGCTGCCTGACCGCCGGAGAAGATGATGCCGGTCATGAGTGCGACCAGGCCGACTTCGCGGATGCCGCGCATACCGTCCTGGATTGCGACCATCAGCAGCGGCACGAAAGCGACGAAGATCTGCAGTACCGGAACCATGCCTGCGGACAGGTGTGCGGTGTCCAGGCCGCCGACCTTAGCTGCGGTGGTCACGGGGATACCGATAGCACCGTATGCGCCGGATGCGGCGTTAGCTACCAGCGCCAGCATGGATGCTTTGAGAGGGTTGAAGCCCAGGGATACCAGCAGTGCAGCAGAGATAGCGATCGGGATGCCGAAGCCTGCCGCGCCTTCGATGAAGCCACCGAAGCAGAAGGCAATCAGCAGCACCTGGATGCGCTGGTCGTTCGAGATGGAGGAGACGGAGGAGCGCACGATGTCGAAGTTACCGGCGCGTACGGCGATGCGGTAGAGCCACACAGCCATGAGCACGATCCAGCCGATGGGCCATGCGCCCGAGAGGAAGCCGGAGAGGATGGAACCGGCACCTGCGGTGATGGGCAGGCCGAAGATGGCACAACCGATGATGAGGGTGGTGACGAGGGTCAGTAGTGCTGATTTGAGGCCGCTGAGTTTCAGGACGGTCAGGCCCAGCAGGAAGAGGATGATGGGCACTGCGGCAACCAGCGCGGAGAGCACCGGTGAGTTCAGCGGGTCGTAGGTTTGCTGCCACATTGGGGCGGGTGTTCCTTTCGGTCTGTGTGTATTAGCGGTCGCTTCTTCCGGTACGGCGTCTGCGCTGTATGGAAGCGTTTGGGCCGCATAAAAACCGATGGGCCCGATCCTTGCGTCGTGGATGGGCCCATCGGTGAAGCGTGATGGTCTTGAGCTTCTGACTGCCTGGTGATTTGCCGCGGCGATACACCCTAGCGAGACGGTGGTGAACGAAGTCTTTCCCACTCACTAGGTGCTCATGACTTTATCTGTTTAAGCTAACAGGTCTCTCCCAAGACTTCAGGATAGGATGACCTTAAGTGTGCACAAATGAAACTTATATGCATATTTACACCTCCCCCAGCCCACAAATACAGAAACGCGAAAGCCCCCTCCTACCGAAGTAGAAGGGGGCTTTCGCTAAACCGTGTCGCGGTACCTCACCTTTCAGGGAAGGCAGGTTACACGCATCGGAGCTTCACGCTGTTTAGGAAACAACCAGGGACAGAACGTAACTCCAAACACAGGTGATAGCCAGCAGGATTGCGCTGTACTTGATTGCCATGGAGGTAATCTTGGATTCCTCGCCGGCGCTGTTTACTGCAGCAGCTGCAATTGCAATGGACTGCGGGGAAACAATCTTCGCCATCACACCACCGGCGGTGTTAGATGCAATCAGCAGGGTCTGGCTGACACCAATCTGATGTGCGGTGGTAGCCTGCAGGCCAGCGAAGAGGATGTTGCTGTTCACCACAGAGCCGGTCACGAACACGCCGATCCAACCGATGATCGGGGACAGCAGCGGGAAGATTGCGCCCACAGCGGCAACAGCCAGTGCGATGGAGGTAATCATACCCGCGTAGTTCATGACGTTAGCAACGGACATGACCAGGCAGATCATGATGATCGGGGTCTGCAGCTGCTTCCAGGTTGCACCGAGTTCCTCGATAGCCTCGCCCCAGCTGATGGAGGAGGTCAGGATGGTGATGATTGCAGCCACCAGAATTGCGGTACCGGAAGCACCAATGATGTTCCAGGTGTAGGTCACGTCAATTGCCTTGGGGGTTGCAACGATCGGTGCGGTCTGCTGGATGGTCTGGTGCAGCCACGGAACGGGGAAGGTGATGTTACTGAAGGCCAGCAGACCCCCCTTAGCAAAGAGCGGCTTCATCGCGGTGGACCAGAGCAGAATCACGACGGACAGGTAGACGAAGGGGCTCCATGCCTTGAGGATTTCGCCACCGGTGTGCTTGACGCTCTGCTGAGCCTCAACCTCTTCCAGGGAGGGAGCGGTGGGCTCACGGAAGATGTTCTTGGGCTGCCACTTCTGCATGATGAGTGCCAGGGCAATCAGAGCCAGCAGCGGCGGGATGATGTCGACGAGCTCGGGGTTACCGAGGCCTGCGAGCAGGACAGACTGGCCGCCAGAGTAAATCAGACCAACAATCAGTGCTACCAGACCGACTTCGCGGATACCGCGCAGACCGTCCTGAATAGCAACAAGCAGTACGGGGATGAGAGCCGCCATGATCTGGATAACCAGGACCATTTCGATGGACAGTGCATGCAGGTCCACGCCGCCGCGGGTTGCTGCGGTGGTCACGGGGATACCGATAGCGCCGTATGCACCGGAGCTCACGTTAGCAATCAGTGCGAACATTGCGGCCTTGAGCGGGTTGAAGCCCAGGGACACGAGCAGTGCAGCACAGATAGCAATCGGGATACCGAAGCCTGCAGCGCCTTCAAGGAAGCCGCCGAAGCAGAATGCGATCAACAGCATCTGGATGCGCTGGTCGGTAGAGATGGAGGAGATGGAGGAGCGAACAATTTCGAAGCCGCCGGAACGCACAGAAATGCGGTAGAGCCACACTGCCATGAGCACGATCCAGCCGATGGGCCACATGCCCGAGAGGAAGCCGTAGAGGATGGAGCCTGCACCGGCAGTGATGGGCATACCGAAGATAGCGCAACCGATGACCAGTGCAATGACGAGGGAGATAACGGCAGATTTAATACCGCTGAGCTTCAGGACGGTGAGGCCCAGAAGGAAGAAAATAATCGGGACTGCTGCCACGAGTGCGGAGAGTGCGCTCGAGTTCAGCGGGTCGTAGACTTGCTGCCACATAGTGTATTGCGTTCCTTTCCACGCCCGGAGGGGCGGGATCGAGTTGTGCCGTAAAGCCTACCCAATGGTGCGCGTGGCGGTGTGTGTGCCGTGTGCATAAGGCCTGGCTCCCTGTCGTCTTGTGCGTTGGGGAGGCTATCCCACCGGGATATTTGCCTTCACTTGGGTTCGTGTTGGTTTTGCGGCTATGAAATTCAGTGTGTATGAAGTCGTGTTTTAGTCACAGAAACCTAAATATTCCTTGATTTGTCAAGGGAAATTCAGTGCCAAAGCTAAAATTTCTGACCGCTAAAACGCGATTCCTTGTGTACCCAATGTACCACTGAACACCCACAAAATCGGGCATATTCCAACATTTAGATCGAAGCTCATAATTGCAACCTAACCTAAAGCCCCACCGCTTTACAGGTGCAATGCCGGCCCCTCCCCCGCCATCCCAAGGAAGAGAGCGCACTTCGGTGCTTCCAGCCGTGTTTTTGGCGCCGACTCCCGTATTTCCCCGTCCAAGCAAGCAAAACAAAAACCACTAAACGGCAGACAAAAAAGCTCCGGAAGGAAAAACCTTCCGGAGCTTTATCTGTCGGGTTGACAGGATTTGAACCTGCGACCCCTTGACCC
Source organism: Rothia sp. HMSC073B08 (assembly GCF_001812975.1). Classification (NCBI taxonomy): domain Bacteria; kingdom Bacillati; phylum Actinomycetota; class Actinomycetes; order Micrococcales; family Micrococcaceae; genus Rothia; species Rothia sp. HMSC073B08. The sequence goes on from NZ_KV811085.1 coordinate 184,425, forward strand.
CCAGTCAAGTGCGCTACCAAGCTGCGCCACAACCCGATTCGTTATTCACGATATTGTTTTCAAGGTTTCCCCTGAACACTCGAATAACTATACCGGGCTTTTAACCCCCGCGCAAGCCAGAATCCCCATTTTTAGAAAAAATCTTAAAAATCTTTTCCTCACGGATTTTCCTCGCAGATTTTCCGCACAGAATCCAGCGCGGGGGCCAACCCTAACAAGGGGCCAAGCCAGCCTAGCAAGGGGCCAGCCCAGCAACACGGCATCAGGCAGACACACCCCGCTACTAACGGCGGCCGCCCTTACCCTTCTTAGCCTTCGCGCTCTGACGCTCACCCAGGGAGCGGCGCTCACGCACACGCATCGAAATCTCAATCGGAGTACCCGTGAAATCAAAAGTCTCACGCAGACGACGCATAATGAAGCGACGGTAACCCGGATCCAAGAAACCGGTAGTAAAGAGCACGAACTTCGGCGGGCGCGAAGACACCTGAGTACCGAAGAGAATACGCGGCTGCTTACCACCACGCAGCGGGTGCGGATGCGCGGCCACAATCTCGCCCAGGAACGCGTTCAGGCGACCGGTCGGAATACGCGAATCCCACGACTCCAGCGAGTGCTCCAGAGCGGGCACCAGCTTGTCCTTGTGCCAGCCGGTCTTCGCCGAAATGTTCACGCGAGGCGCCCACTGCACGTGGGCCAGGTCGCGCTCAATCTCGCGCTCAAGCATGTAGCGGCGATCCTCATCGAGGGTATCCCACTTATTGAATGCCAGGACCATCGCACGACCCGAATCAATCACGGTCTGCACGATACGCACGTCCTGCTCAGAGATCGGCTCGGAAACATCCAGCAGCACCACGGCAACCTCAGAGCGCTCCAGAGCAGTCTGAGTACGCAGCGAAGAGTAGAACTCCGCACCCTTAGCCATATGCTGGCGACGGCGAATACCCGCGGTATCCACAAAACGCCAAGGGTAGCCGCCCAGCTCAATAATCTCGTCAATCGGGTCACGAGTCGTACCAGCCAGGTCATTCACCACGGCACGCTCAGAACCAGCCAGCTTATTCAGCAGCGACGACTTACCCACGTTCGGGCGACCCACCAGAGCCACACGACGCGGGCCACCCAGCGCCTCCGGCTGAGCAAACTGCGAGTGCTCCGGCATGACCTCAAGGATCTCGTCCAGAGCATCCGCCAGGCCACGACCGTGCAGACCCGACACCGGGAACGGCTGACCCATACCCAGCGACCAGAGGTTATAAATCTCCGGCTCCAGGTGAGCGTCGTCAATCTTGTTAGCAATCAGAATGATCGGCTTCTTCACGCGGCGCAGCATACGCACAATCTGCTCGTCCGAAGCGGTCACACCCACGCGGGCATCCACCACCAGGACCACAACGTCGGCCTGCTCCACAGCGATCTCAGCCTGCTCAGCAACCTGAGCATCAATACCGCGAGCGTCAGACTCCCAACCACCGGTATCAACCAGGGTGAAGCTCTTACCCAGCCACTCAGCCTTATAGGACACGCGGTCACGAGTCACACCCGGCTTATCCTCAACCACCGCTTCACGGCGGCCCAGAATACGGTTAATGATGGTCGACTTACCCACGTTCGGGCGGCCAACAATCGCCACTACCGGATCAGCAAGCTGCTCTTCCTCATCCTCAATGTCGAAGCCCCAGGCACCCAGCAGGGCGCGGTCCTCTTCATCCAGGTCGTAGTCCTCAAGACCCTCAAGAAGAGCCTGAGCACGCTGATCAGCGGTCTCATCATCAATCTCAGCGAGGCGCTCGATAACGTCGTCCTCGCCACCGCCCAGGTACTTATCTTCGTAATCGTCGCGGATAGCGTCCTCAGCCATGCGCATTCCTTTCTCTACCCGCCCCACGCCCAACCCGAGGGTCAGCACGCGAGCGCGGCTCAACGTCTTATCGGGAGCGGATGCACCACTCCCCCAGCGTTTCGGCGGGGCCTAGCCCGCGCGCTTCGCCTTCAACTGGTCATTCACAGCGTTAATCACTGCAGAGACCGTCGCATTAAAATCAAGATCCGAGCTGTCCACCAGGGTCACACCCTCGGCAGCTTCCATAAAGTTATTGACCTTCGAATCCTTCGCATCACGCTCAGCGATCTGCTTGCTCAAGTCACCCGAAGCGCCGGACTTCTCGGAGTTCTCCAGGCCGCGGCGCGCCATGCGCACCTCTTCAGAAGCAGTCAGCAGGATGCGCGCATCAGCGTCGGGGGCAACTACGGTGGTGATGTCGCGACCCTCAGCGACCATGCCGTTAATAGCGTGGTTAATCATCCAGCGCTGCAGGCCAATCAGGTGCTCACGAACCGCCGGAACCGAAGCCACAGCAGAAACGGCCGAAGAAATGCGCTCGCTACGAATCTCCTCACGGATATCGGTCGAGCCCATCAGAATCTCTTCTTCCTTAATGTTCGTACCGAACACCAGGGGCATCTCCTCGACAGCCTTCGCGATCGCCTCAGCGTCGTTCAGGTCAATGCCAAGTTCCAGCACACGGTAGGTTGCGGCACGGTACATTGCACCGGTGTCCAGGTACGCCAGGCCAAAGTGGCGTGCAACTTCCTTCGACACAGACGACTTACCGGAACCGGAGGGACCGTCAATAGCAATCGTCAGTTTAGGGTTCTCGTGCATCAGCACTCCTTCAAATTCGTCTCAAACTTTATGCCGGAAAATACAGCTTTAACTCTACTTCACAACACGCCAACCGCGAGCCGACAAATCGCGGACCAGCGCCTCATGAATAGACGGATTGACCGAGATTTCAGCCATACCCACCGGGGCACCCGTCGAGTGCTCCAGACGCAAATCCTCAAGGTTAGCGCCCAGCTCACCAATCTCGGCAAGCAAACGAGCCAGCGTGCCGGGGGTGTCGTCCACCAGCACCGTCATCTTTGCGAACGCGGCGGGGGCAGTACCGTGCTTACCCGGAATACGGCTCACGCCCGCGTTGCCTTCGCTCATCAGCTGCGCCAAATCCAGGCGAGCACCGGATGCCGTCGGGTTCTCCAGCGTCGCAATGAGGCGGTTCAGGTCATCACGCACCCCGTAGAGGGTCTGCACAATCGGGTCAGCGTTCGCCGCAAAAATCTGCACCCACAGCGTCGGGTCCGAAGCTGCGATACGCACCGTATCGCGCAAACCCTGACCCGCCAGGGACAGCGCATACAACGGAGTGTCCTGCAGACGCGAAGCCAACAGCGAACTCATCGCCTGCGGCACATGAGAGATCAGGGCAACCGTCTGATCATGCTCCTCAACGCTCAGAGAAGTCACAATCGCCCCCAGCTCCACCGCCACAGAACGCACCAGACGCACGCACTCGGGGCGAACCGAATCGTGCTCGCAGATAATCCACGGACGCGCCTGGAACAGCTCACCGCGAGCAGCCACCGGGCCCGACTTCTCACGCCCAGCCATCGGATGCGAACCCACGTAACGGGACGCATCCGCACCCGAAGCAAGCACATCAGCCAGCGGCTGCACCTTCACCGAGGCAACATCCGTCACCACGGCGCCGGGGTAGCCCGCCTCCGGTCGAGGCGCATAGGTGTTCAACGCGCGAGCGCACACGGCACCGGCACTATCCGGAGGCGCCGCCACCACCACCAGCTGCGGGGCGAAGGCGGCGCGCTCCTGCTCCGACAGGGTGGAGAAGCTTGTACCTGCACCAATATCCTGCGCCACAGCCTCGGCGGTGGGTGAAATATCTTGGACGTACACGTCCTCGCATCCTGCCGCACGCAACCCCAAACCAATGGAGGCACCCAGCAGACCCGAGCCGATAATGAGCACCGGTCCGGTCAGTGTTGAGTCGATGGGCAGCTCAGATGCGGAAAGCTCAGCGGGCGAGCTCATGACAACTCCTTAGCGTTATTACATGTCCACCGAAGCGAGCAGGTGACCGATCTCGACCTTGGAGAGGTTACGGACGGTACCCTGCTTCTGCGAACCGATACGGATCGGGCCCATTTCAACGCGGACCAAGCGCTCGACCGGGTAGCCGACGGCGTCGAAGAGGCGGCGCACGATACGGTTCTTACCGGAGTGGATGGTCACTTCAACGAGCACGTGGCCGGGGGTGGAGTCCACCAGCTTGAACTCGTCCACGCGGGTCACACCGTCTTCCAGGCGAATGCCCTTCTTCATGGCTGCGCCGACGCCGGGCTCCATCGGGCCGGGAACCTGCACCAGGTAGGTCTTGGGCACCTCGTAGGAGGGGTGGGTGAGACGGTTCGCCAGTTCACCGTCGTTGGTCAGCAGCAGCAGACCCTCAGTTTCGACGTCCAGGCGGCCCACGTGGAACACGCGCTCGCTCATGGAGGAACGCAGGAAGTCAGAGATGCAGGGGCGACCTTCGGGATCTTCCATGGTGGAGACCACGCCGGCGGGCTTGTTGAATGCCATGTAGACGAGCTTGTCGTTGGTCTGAACGGTCATGCCGTCCACCTGCACGGTCACCTTGGAGGGGTCCACGCGCACACCCAGCTCGGTCACGACTTCACCGTTGACGGTGACGCGGCCTTCGGTAATCATTTCTTCGCAGACGCGGCGGGATGCCACACCGGCCTGAGCCAGCAGCTTCTGCAGGCGCACGCCGTCGTGGTCGTAGAACTCGTAGTGGTCTACCGGGGCGTTGCGGGGGCGGCGGGGGCGGTGCGGACCAGCGTAGTTGCTGACGCGGTATTCACCGCGCTCGTTTGCGAAGGCTTCGCCGGAGCGGTAGGGGCGGCCCGGTGCGCGGCGTTCGCGCTTGGGCAGTTCGGTGCCGCGGCCTCGGCCGGAACCTGCGCGGCCTGCGCCGAACTTCTTCTCGCCAAACTTCTTGTCACCGAACTTCTTCTCGCCGAAGCCCTTTGCGCCGCCCTTGCCTGCGCCGCTCTTCGGTGCACCGGGGCGACCGCCGCGTGCGGAGGCGCCCTTAGCGCCGGGCTTACCGCCCTGACCGGGACGAGCAGCGCCGGGACGGCCATCGCGGGAGTTCTGGGGGCGACCGGATGCAGAGCGGCCGCCGCGGGAGGAGTTTCCATATGCCATGGTGTTCTTCTCTTTTCTGTCGTATAGTGCGAACGTTTCAGGCTTTTCCAGAACGTTCGTTCGTCTTATTGATTCGTTGTCTTAGTCGTTGCCCTCGGCAAGCACTGCGGCTTCCGTGTCATCGGGCAGGAAGGGCGCGAGCGCCGGTAGCTCCTCCAGGGAGTTCAACCCGAGCTTCGCCAGCAGCAGCTCCGTGGTTTCGTAGAGGGTCGCGCCGCTTCCGGCTTCTCGCCCTGCTTCACGAATCAGCTGCCGTTGCAACAGCTGACGGATTGCCGCGTCCGCGTTTACGCCTCGAATGGAGGCTACCCTCGCCCTGGTCACCGGCTGCTGGTAGGCAATCACGGCGAGCGTCTCGTAGGCGGGTTTGCTGAGGGTCGCGCTCTTGGAGCGGGTCACGAAGCGTGCCACCCAGGGGGCGAAGTCGTCGCGGGCGTAGAGCTTCCAGCCTCCTGCGATGTTCCGTAGCTGGAATCCGCGCGGTTCGGGCGCCACCCGGTTTTCGTCTTCTCCGTAGCCGCTTTCTTCGCCGTTGTACTCGCGGTACAGCTGGTCGAGCGAGTGCTCAACAGCTCGTTCACTGACGATGAGCGCGGCGGAGAGTTCACGCACGCTCACGGGCGCTTCGGCAACGGCGAGGATCGCTTCGATGGCGCTTTTGACGCCTCCGGGGATTGCCTCGACCTTCGAGAATTCGGCTTCGGCATCGACCGCCACGCTGGGTGCGGTGGAGGGGCCTCTCGCCGGAGTTTTTACCGATTTCGCTACCGGTTTCGTTACCGATTCCTCCGACTCGCGGGATGCAGGTTCCTGCGATTCCTCGGAGCTGTCGGAAATGTCGGAAATGTCGGAACCATCGGAGTCCCCTACCGTTTCAGCGGCTTCAGCCTCCTTAGCTTCTTCGGGAACCTCAGCTTCTTCGGTAACCTCAGCTTCTTCGGGAATCTCAGCCTCCAGAGGAGCTGCCGCTACCTCGTGCTCAGCCGGTTCAGCGTCCGCCTCAGCAGGCTTTGAGATTTCAGCCTCTACCGCCTCTACCGGCGCCGAGTCAGCCTGTTCCGAATCTTCGTCTGCGTTCGGATCCCAGTAGCCCATGTTCACGATGGCAAGGTCGTCGGGGGTGAATTCACGGTCAAAGCCTGAGCCGTGATTACTCATAATCCTCCTCTACCGGTCCCGTGTTAGCTTCAGATTCGTTCACTTGGGGTGGTTCAGGTGCTTCGCTGGTTTCGTGCGCATCCTGTGTGCCTGCGGTGTCTGCAGTTTCTTCGCGGATCACGAACTGTGCCGCGCTCGCGCTTGCACGTACCCGAATGGCTCCGAGCGGTGCGTCCTGTTCCACGTGCAGGGCACCTTCTTTGTAGAGCTCAAGCAGGGCGAGAAAACGAACCACCGCGATTTCTAGTTCGCCGGATCCTTGAACCAGTTCGGCGAAGCTCAGTTCCCGCGCCGCGGTATCGAGCAGGCTGTGCAAAATGTAGTGTTCTTCAGCCGCGATGGTGGTTAGCGGAACGTGCAGGTGCTCGTTGAGTTCTTCAACGATTTCTTCGGGTTCCGGTTCGGGCTCTTTGGGGGTTCGACTCAGCGCTGCTGCGGCGATGCGGGCGAACTCTTCGGCGCCTCCGGTGAAGACCAGCTCGGGTAGCGCCTGGGCGAATCGTTCTTCGAGGGCTACCGCACGGGGAAAACGCTGCGCTTCTTGTGCCCAGCGTTCAGCAAAAATATCGGCGACTTCGCGGTAGGCGCGGTATTGCAGCAGACGGGCGAAAAGCAGGTCGCGTGCCTCCAGCAGTGCAACGTCCTCTTCGAGGGGTTCACGATGCTGCGGGAGCAGGCGTGCGGTTTTGAGTTCCAGCAGGGTTGCGGCGGTGACCAGAAATTCGCTGGCTTCGTCGAGTGCGCGTTCGGTGCCTTCAGCGTAGAGGGCGTGCAGGTATGCGAGGAACTCGTCGGTGACCTCTGCGAGCGCCACCTCGGTAATGTCGAGTTTGCGGCGCGAAATGAGGGTCAGTAGAAGATCAAAGGGACCCTCAAAATTACTGAGGGTGAGGGTGAAACCGCGTTCCGGGTTCTGCAGGCCGCGGCCCTCAGTCCGGGCGTTCGCGGCAATGTCTGCGTTCGGTGTCGGTACCCTCACGGCAGCGACGTTCGTGGTCATAAACGACCTATTCTCCTTAGGTTTATTCTCCCCGGCTTTGTTGGTGCCGTCTCAGATGCGGCTTTTACTTCGCCTACTTTTTCGGCGTAAGCAGTGTGCGGGGTCTTTAGAATCCACACAATTATACGCCCTCTGCCGGTGTGACTCAAGGGTGAGAATCACCTCAGCAGAGGGCGTATAGGTGTGGGGGCTTTAACGTGCGCCGCCCTTGTAGATTAGTTCGCGTGCCACCTGGCGGTATGCTTCCGCGCCGGGGTGGCTGGAGGCGTAGCTGAGAATCGGCTCAGCGGACACCGATGCGTCCGGGAACTTCACGGTGCGCTTGATGACGGTGTCGAAGACCTTGTCGCCGAATGCGTCCACGATGCGTGCCAGAACTTCCTTGGAGTGGATGGTGCGCGCATCGAACATGGTGGCAAGTACGCCGGAGATTTCGAGGTCGGGGTTCAGTCGATCCTGAACTTTCTCGATGGAGTCGACCAGCAGTGCGACGGCGCGCAGCGCGAAGAACTCACAAATCAGCGGAATGATGACCCCTTCGGAAGCGGTCAGTGCATTGACGGTCAGCAGGCCCAGGGAGGGCTGGCAGTCGATGAGGATGACGTCGTATTCGTCGCGGACCTTGCGCAGTGCCGAGGCGAGAACCTGCTCGCGAGCCACTTCGTTGACCAGCTGGACTTCAGCTGCGGAGAGGTCAATGTTGGCGGGCAGCAGGTCGATGTTCTCCACGCCGGTAGGCAGGATGACGTCCTTGATGTCGACCTTGCGGTCCATCATGACGTTGTAGACGGTCAGGTCCAGTTCGTGCGGGTTCGCACCGAAACCGGCGGAGAGAGCACCCTGCGGGTCGAAGTCGACCAGCAGCACCTTACGGCCGCATTCTGCCAGCGCCGCGCCCAGGTTAATGGTGGAGGTGGTCTTACCCACGCCGCCCTTCTGATTCACCATAGAGATAATGCGGGCGGGACCGTGGCTGCTCAGCGGAGCCGGGTCGGGGTATACGCGCAGGGGTCGACCGGTGGGGCCGAGTTCTTGAGCCTGAGCTTCAGTCAATGGTTCACCTTCATCAATGAATTCGAAGTTTTAAAGTTTAAGCGTTGTCTATAAGGTTACCTCAAGAGCGGCTGTTCCGCGGATTGACGGGGTTTTATCCCCGTTCGTGGGCACGCGGATGCGCCATGCGGTACACCTCCATGAGCCCCTCGGGCGTGACCTTGGTGTACACCTGAGTGGTGGCGATGGAGGCGTGTCCGAGCAGTTCTTGCACCACGCGAATATCGGCACCGCCCTGCAGCAGGTGCGTTGCGAAGCTATGGCGCATGGAGTGCGGCGAGAAGTCAGAGCTGAGCCCGGCGGCTTCGGCGGCTTCTTTGAGGATGAGCCAGGCGCCTTGGCGTCCGAGTCTGCTGCCTCGTCCGTTGACGAAGAGCGCGGCGGTGCCTTTACCGTGCGCTACGAGGGAGGGGCGGGCACGCACCAGGTAGTCTTGGATTGCTTTTTGGGCGTAGCTACCAATAGGTACGAGTCGCTCTTTATTTCCTTTGCCGAAGAGTCGAACGTAGCCGGGCAGAGTGATCTGGTTGCCGTCTTCATCGGTGAGGGTTCCTTCGAAGTGCACGTCGTCGATATCGGCGTTGAGCATTTCGCTCACGCGCGCGCCGGTGGCGTAGAGGAATTCGAGGATGGCTCGGTTACGTAGCCCGGTTGCGGTTTCGCGGTCGGGTACGGCGAGTAGCCGCTGGATGTCTTCTACGCTGACTGCTTTGGGTAGGCGTTTAACGTTCTTGGGCGGGGTGACCGGTGCCGCCGGGTCGGTGGGCACGATGAGCGCGGAGACCCAGAAGGCGTGTGCTCCGCGGACTGCCGCCATGGTGCGGGCGATGGAGTTCGGGCCCAAGGGCAGGGGCAGGCTCGGCGCGCCTTCAGCGGTTGGCGTTTCTTTTTCTGGTGCCCCAGCTTTCTCCGGCTGCCCGGCATGACCTTTCCCAGCACGACCTTTTCCAGTACCTCGCCCCGATTCGGAGGCGATCATCAGTGCCAGCGATTCTGCGGCTTCTTCCTGTACTTCCTGAGATTCCTGCGCGTTCTGGTTGCTCTTATCCCCCGCCTCGAATCCTGCAAGGGGCACGGTGGGGGCGGCAAGTTCCCGCATGAAGGAACGCACCTGCGCGGTGGTGATGCGTTCGGGGTCGATGACGCCGAGGGTCGCCATGTAGGCGCTGTATCGTCGCAAATCACGCGCGTAGGAGGCGATGGTGTGCTCGCTGCTTCCTCGCTCCACGCGCAGGTGGATGAGGTACTGGTCAATGGCTTTCTGGAGCGGGGTCTGTGCATCCTGGTGGGAAGCACCCAGGCTAGAAGAATCCAGAGCAGAAGAACCCCGGCTAGAAGAATCCAGCACGGAGGAACCGGCTGAAGAGGGCGCACCGAGCAGACCCGCGCCGCGGGATGTCTTGCTCACCGTGCTTTTAGCCTGCTTCACTCTATCTCCTCTGTCGGTTCTCTTGGGATGTGGACTTACCTTAGGCGGGCTACTCCCCCGCCCTGTGTTCTGCTCTGTGTTCCGTTCTAGTGGTTGCGGAAGTTCTCCGGCTTTTCGCGGCGCTGTCCCATGTAGGGGTGGAACTCCCAGCCATCCTCGGCGGGGCGCAGGCCTTCAAAGTTGTTCTGTGCGGCCGCGTAGGTGGCGAGTACCGCCTGGATAGCGAGCGCGTTGTGAACCTTTCCGCCCAGCACCAGCTGTACTGCCTCGGCGAGGGGCACCCAGCGGTAGGTCATTTCTGCTTCTTCGTCGGTGCGTTCGCTACGTTCTTCGGCGGGCAGTTCCGAGAGGTTACGCGCCAGGTAGACGCGGCCTGCTTCGCTGGTTGCGCCGGGGCTGCTGAAGTAGTCGGTCAGAGCGTTCCAGGTGTCTGCCTGCAGGTCTGCCTCTTCGGCGAGTTCGCGCTGCGCGGCGACCAGGGGGTCTTCACCGTCGATGTCGAGCAGTCCGGCGGGTACTTCCCAGAGGTTCATGCGCACCGGGTGGCGGTACTGGTTAAGCATCAGCAGTTCGTTGTTGTCGTTGAGGACCGCCACAGCGACGGCGCCGGGCATTTCCACGACGTCGCGGGTCAGCACGGTGTTTTTGTTGAGTTCGTACTCTTCAACGGTCGTTTCGATCACGTAGCCGCTGTACTTCACGGTGCGGGTGCGGATGGTGCGTTCGGAGGGTGCATCAATAATCTGCTGGTTGTTGCTCATTCTTTCATTGTAGGCGGCTTCTTAGTCCCGCTACGTTTGGCGCGTCAGGTAGGGGCACGGAATAAGGCACGTTCAGGTTTAAACGAAAGCATCCCGCTCTCCCCTGCGCGGGGTGAGCGGGATGCTGAACGTTTGTGCCTAGATGTTAGGCGCCGCGGCGCTCCAGAGCAGCCTTAATCAGGCCGGAGAAGAGCGGGTGCGGGCGGGTCGGACGCGAGCGGTACTCGGGGTGTGCCTGAGTTGCCACGTAGTAGGGGTGTGCCTCTGCGGGCAGTTCCACGTACTCGACCAGCGAGGAGTCCGGGGAGGTACCGGAGATGCGCAGGCCTGCTTCTTCAAGCTGCTCGCGGTACTCGTTGTTCACCTCGTAGCGGTGGCGGTGACGCTCTGCAACCTCGGTTGCACCGTACGCCTTAGCTACCTGAGAGCCGGGAACCAGGTTTGCCTTGTACAGGCCCAGACGCATGGTGCCGCCCAGGTCGCCTGCACCTTCGACGAACTGCTTCTGCTCTTCGATGGTTGCGATGACCGGTACGGAGGTTTCCGGATCGAATTCGGTGGAGGATGCTTCGGTCAGACCCAGTACGTTGCGTGCGTACTCGATGACCATGGACTGCAGGCCGAGGCAGATGCCCAGGGTCGGGATCTTGTGCTCGCGTGCGTACTTGAGGGCGCCGATCTTGCCGTCCAGGCCGCGGATGCCGAAGCCGCCGGGCACGAGGATTGCGTCCATGTTGCGCAGCTGGTGGTCGGCATCTTCGTCGGTTGCGCACAGGTCGGCTGCAACCCACTTGATGTTGACCTTCACGTTGTTTGCGAAGCCGCCGGCGCGCAGAGCCTCGGAGACGGACAGGTATGCGTCGGGCAGGTCGATGTACTTACCGACCAGGCCAACGTTGACCTCTGCTGCGGGGCGGTGCACTGCATCGAGCAGGCGGTCCCACTGGGTGAAGTCCGGTGCGGGAGCCTCAATGCCGAAGTAGTCGAGGATGTAGTCGTCGAGCTTCTGGCTGTGCAGGGTCTTGGGGATGTCGTAGATGCTGGGTGCGTCGGCGCAGGAGATGACTGCATCGCTGTCCACGTCGCATGCGTTACCAATCTTGGTACGGTGCGATACGGGGACCTCACGCTCACAGCGCAGGATTAGACCGTCAGGCTGGATGCCCAGGCCGCGCAGTGCTGCGACGGAGTGCTGGGTCGGCTTGGTCTTGAGCTCGCCGGAGGGGCCGATGAAGGGCACCAGGGAGACGTGCAGGAAGAAGACGTTCTTGCGGCCAACATCGCGGCGTACCTGGCGTGCTGCTTCCATGAAGGGCAGGGACTCGATATCGCCGACGGTACCACCGATTTCGGTGATGATGATGTCGGGTGCGTTGTCAATTTCCGCTGCGTGACGCATACGGGCCTTGATTTCGTCGGTAATGTGAGGGATGACCTGGACGGTGTCGCCGAGGTATTCGCCGCGGCGTTCCTTTGCGATGACGGAGGAGTAGACCTGACCGGTGGTCACGTTAGCGGACTGGTCGAGGTTTTCGTCCAGGAAGCGCTCGTAGTGTCCGATGTCGAGGTCGGTTTCAGCACCGTCGTCAGTGACAAAGACTTCACCGTGCTGGAAAGGGTTCATCGTACCGGGGTCGACGTTCAGGTAGGGGTCGAACTTCTGCATGGTCACAGAGAGGCCACGTGCGCGAAGAAGCTGACCGAGGGAAGAGGCCGACAGGCCCTTACCGAGAGAAGATGCAACGCCGCCGGTCACGAAAATCTGGCGGGTTACCTTGTCGTTAGAGGACGCGTTCAGAGCGTTATTTTTTTCATTCACCACGGAATTCAAGCCTACCATTTTCTTGTCTGCTATCCAAGCAGAGGGTTTTGCCGCGAGAGGATTCTCTCAGGCGGCTTTCCCTCCCCTATTTGTCCTTATCACCACTGTAAACGGAGCTGGGGATTTATTATTCCCGCCGCGCCGTGTAGAAGCAGGTCTAGGAGCATTCACAGAGTATCTCACATCCTCTGGGATCCATGCACCGCTATTGGTCACCGGCGCGGGCTGTACTGGCAACTTTCTGAGGCACGCTCGCACACTTCAGCCCCTTTGATGGTCTTTGGTGCGAAAGATGCCACCTTTCGGCGCTTTTGCCAGCACTTTCCTCATACTTTTCTCTGCCGGTTTGCCGCCGGCTTGCCGCCGGCTTGCCGTCAGTTTCAGCGCCCCTGCGGCACTTCTCGACCGGCTGCCAGTAGCTCTCGGGCATGCTCTCGCGCCGATTCTGATTGATCGTGCCCGGAGAGCATTCGCGCCAGTTCCACCACGCGTTCCTCTTCGGAAAGTACCTTGACCTTTGAGAGGGACGCGTCATCGTTTTTCAGCACGAGGATGTGCTGGTCCGCGAAGGCTGCAACCTGCGGCAGGTGGGTGACCACCAGAACCTGCACGTGTCGGGCGAGCATGGCGAGGCGGCGACCGATTTCGATAGCGGCCTTACCGCCCACGCCGGAGTCCACCTCGTCGAAGATGAAGGTGGGTACGGGGTCTACTTCGGCAAGCACTACCTCCAGGGCGAGCATTACGCGGGAGAGCTCGCCGCCGGAGGCGCCCTTACCGAGCGGGCGCGGCACGGCGGTTCGGTGGGGCGCCAGCATGAAGGTCACGGTGTCTCGGCCGTGCACCGAGAACTTTTCGGCTTCAGCAACTTCCACGACCAGGGAGGCGTTCGGCATGGCAAGAGCGGTGAGCTCCTCACTGACGGCGTCTGCCAGTTTCTGTGCGGCGGCACGGCGCAGGGCGGTCAGCTCTTCTGCCTGGGCGCCGAGCACCTTGCGTAGCTGTACCAGCTCGGTTTCCAGGGTTTCCTGTCGCTGCGGGTCGTCCACCAGGGTCTCAAGGCGTGCACGGGATTCTTCGGCCCATTCGAGAACCTCGGCGATGTCGGCACCGTATTTGCGGGTGAGGGTCGCCAGCTGGGCGCGGCGAGTCTGCACCTGCGCCAGACGTTCGGGGCCTTCAACATCCAGGGAGGCCATGTAGGAGGACAGATCCGAGGAGATATCGGTGGCAAGAATCAACAGTTCATTGACGCGCGCGGCGAGAGAAGCAAGCTCTTCATCAGCGTCTGCCTGCGCCTGGAGCGCGGAGCGGCTTGCATCGAGCAGGCTCATGACGCTCTGCTCGTCGCCGGTAGAGTATTCACTACCGCTGAGCGCCGCGGAGGCGGTTGCCGAGGCAATGCGTAGCGCTTCAACGTTCATGAGCTTCACCATTTCGGCTTTGAGCTCTTCTTCTTCGCCCTCCTGCGGGTTGACGGCACTGATTTCTTCGAGGGCTCCCTGCAGGGTCTGCGCTTCGAGGGCTCGTGCGCGCGAGTTTTCGCGTACTTCCTTCAGCTCTGCGGCGGCGGCGCGGTATCGCTCGTAGTTTTCGCGGTACTTCTCCAGCAGGTTGGAGAGCTCTTCACCGGCGTACAGGTCGAGGGACTGGCGCTGCTCTGCCGCTGATTTGAGGCGCAGCTGATCGGACTGGCCGTGGACTGCAACAAGAGTCTGACCAATCTGAGACAGGGTCCCGATGGGTGCGGAGCAACCGCCGACGTGGGCACGGGAGCGTCCCGAGGCGTTGACGGTGCGTGCCAGCAGCAGCTCGGAGGTCTGTTCGTCGATGTCTTCGGCGGTACCGCCGGCTTCTTCGGCAAGCTCGAGGGCGCGGTGCCCGTGGGGCAGGCGAATCACTGCTTCGGCGAGGGCGCTCTTAGCACCGTTGCGCACGCTGGAGGCGTCGGATCGGGCGCCCAGGAGCATACCGAGGGCGGTGACGACCATGGTTTTACCTGCGCCGGTTTCACCGGTCAGCACGGAGAATCCGGGTTCGAGGGGGAGCCTCGCATCGGTGATGATGCCGAGGTCTCGAATATGGATTTCCTCAATCACGAACGTTCATTCCTTTTCTTTAGTGCTTCTCGGTGTCCTGCGGGCCACGCCAGCCACGGATCGGAAGCTCAAATTTACGCACCAGTCGCTCAGAGAAGGGAGCCGGGTGGATACGGGCGAGCAGCACCGACTTTTCGGAGCGTCGCACCTCAATACGGGAGCCGGGGTCCAGCTCTACGGTTCGGCGGCCATCGCACCAGAGCACGCCGGAGGCACCGTTTCCGGGCATCATTTCTACCGCCAGGGTGGAGGTCGGCGCTGCTACCAGCGGGCGCGCGAAGAGCGCGTGAGCCGAGAGCGGCACCATGAGAATTGCTTCAACTTCGGGCCAGACGACCGGGCCGCCGCCGGAGAAAGCGTAGGCGGTCGAGCCGGTGGGGGTTCCCATGACCACGCCGTCGCAGCCGAAGCTGCTGAGCGGGCGGCAGTCCACCTCAATAATGACTTCAATCATTTTTTCGCGGTTGCCCTTTTCGACGCTAGCTTCGTTCAGCGCCCAGTCGCTGTGCACGCGCTTGCCGTCGTTCCAGACTTCCACGTCGATTGCCATGCGTTCTTCAACGGTGTATTCGTTGTTGACGATGCAGCGAACGGTTTCGGTCAGGTCGCTCTCTTCGGATTCGGCGAGGAAGCCGACGTGCCCCAGGTTCACACCGATGAGCGGAACACTGGTTCGGCGCACCATTTCTGCGGCGCGAAGAATCGAACCGTCACCACCGAGCACCACGCCGAGTTCAATATCGATGAGCGCCACGGATTCGTGGACGACCTGCACGGGGACGGGCTCGTCCCAGTTTTCACTCAGGGTCTCCAGATCGGAGCGAGTCATGACGGGTGCGAGTCCCGCTTCGTAGAGCTGGGTGCATGCCTGTCGGGCGGCATCTCGTGCTTCTTTGCGCCCCACGTGGGCGAAGACGAGAATCTTACGGTGACGTTGTTCCACCGAGTCTTCGGAACCATGACGCGCACCTGCGGTAGCTACCTGCGCGGTTGCTTCCTGCGGTGCGTGGCTTTCGTGTTCTGCCATAACGACTCTCTCCCATCGGGTGTTGAGATCGGGATGTTGAGATGGTGTATCTACACCTATCATACCGAATATGTTCTCGAAGATTTTCTAAAGAGCTATATTTTTAGAAAATTATTTCGAATAGCGTACGGCTGGGGTATCTCTAAAATACCTGTAAAAATACCTGCGAATAGCGCGGCAGCCTGAGAAAGCCCCGCCCTCAACGCGTCCTGCGTTACCGAGCGGTTTCTCTCAGACTGCCTTAGCACTATTTATTTTCGGCACTATATTTACTTTCGACACCGTTGAATAGGGAGTTGTAAAAAAGTTCCCTTAGCCTGCACAGCAAGATAATTTCGAAACATCTTTGTCAAAAGTTAGGACAGCCAGCTTCAATCCTTCTGCCATTGTTAGATATGGACACATCGTTTCTCTCAGATCTCCAACAGTTAAACCGAATTTCACAGCTAATGTTGCTGCATAAATTACGTCTCCTGCGTTTTCTGCCACTACATGCGCCCCTAACACTTTCAATGTTTTCGCGTCTGCCACTAATTTGAAAACACCTGTTGTTTCCCGATTAACGAGCGCTCTTGGAACAGCATCCAACGGCAATACCGATGTTTTCACTTCATATCCTTTTTCTTTTGCCTGTTGCTCCGTTAAACCAACCGTTGCAATCGATGGAGAAGTAAACGTAACGCCTGGAACCACTTCTAAATTGACCTTTTGATTTAGTCCTCCGATTGCATTACGAGCAGCAAGTCCACCTTCATAAGCAGCTACATAAACAAATTGGGGACCGAGAGTGACATCTCCAGCTGAATAAATTCGGGAATTGGTCGTTTTAAGATAATCATCAATGACAATTTCACCACGGGAACCAACTTCAACGCCTGCTGCATGTAAGTTTAATGATTCTGTATTTGGTTTTCTTCCAGTGGCAATTAGCAATTGTTCTGCTTCAATAATTCGCTTTTTACCATTTATCTCAACATGAACTTTTTTAATGTCTCCATCTTGCTCAACTCGTTCATAGGTTGCACCTGTTACTAAATTAATTCCCTGTTCTGTTAAGGCCTTAGTAATGGCTTCTGAAATTTCAGGATCGTATTCTTTTAATAGACGCTCGCTTCTTTGAATCAAAGTGACTTCTGACCCGAGGTTATGAAATAGTTGTCCTAATTCCATGCCGATATATCCTGAACCAATTACGGTAAGACGATTTGGAACCTTCTTTAATTCCAATAAGCTAGTGCTTGTTAAATAATCTACTTCATCTAATCCGGGAATATTAGGTGCAGTTGAAGAAGCACCTGTAGCTATTAAAAATCTTTTGGCTGTGATTTGATTGCCATTTACTTCAACTGTATTTTCATTTACGAATTTTGCTTCACCTTTTATTAATTCAAAACCATAATCATCAATTAAATTCACATATTTTTCATTTCGCATCTCGGTTACTAAATCATTCTTTTGTTTTACTAATGGCGCTAAATCAACATTTGAAGCCGAAGTGTGTAATCCTACAAATGGATTATTTTTTGCTAGATGATTGATTTCCCCTGCTCTTAATAAGGTCTTAGAAGGAACGCATCCGACATTAACGCAAGTTCCACCCACCGTTCCACGCTCAATCATAGCCACTTTTGCGTTCAAAGTAACGGCTTCAATGGCAGATGAAAAGGCAGCTCCACCAGAACCGATGATGATGTAATCATAATCATAGTTACCTTCATCATTTAAACTTACATCTGTCCTTTTTTCCGATTGCACTTGTATTTCTTCTGCTTCGCCCGGGTGATAATTTGCGTCAGCAATCGCCTTTATTGCACTTTCAACCTCAATATCATCGGACAGTTCAAATACTGCTTCACCACGACGATAACTAGACTCAATATTTTTAGCACCTATCTTTTCAAGTGCTGATTCTACGTGTTTTTCACAACCCGTACAAGTCATTCCTGAAATGTTTACCTTAAATTTATTCATAAAAAAGCTCCTTTCGTTTGTTAATTTTTCTATTATAACATAGTTTCAATTCGTTTCAAATCATCTATTTGTTTTCGCACTTCCTTTTGTTTTTTAGAAACAAATTCGAATATATCTTGACAACGAACTTCATCTTTATCTACAACACCAAGTAATTTATAAATCTCGCTTAAAGAGAAACCAAGTTCCTGTATTCGTTTAATAAACCCAACACGCTTAACGTCATCATATGAATATATCCGATAACCAGCTTCCGTTCGGTGAGGTTCTTGTAATAAATTTTTTCGCTCGTAATATCTGATCGTTTCTTTATTAACTCCACATTTATCTGCAAACTCACTAATGCGATAAATCATCTTATTTCACCCCCCTGAATATTATAAACCATGTACCATAGTACACGGTCAAGTAAATTGGACTATTTTATTTTTTCCCAAAGTATCACTCGTATGTGATTGATACTTTTATATAATACTATTGATTATCCTAACATCCCACCAGAAAATCCGATTTAAACACCAGTTGTTTTTAAACTATTAAGAAAGTAATTCCACTATATATTCCGAAGACCCTTTATTTTTTGCACCATAGGAAGTACTCTACGTTGCCGTCCTGTCCGGGGAGCGGGCTGGGTTCCATACCCATCACACGCAACCCGTGGCTCACCGCAGATGCCTGAACTTTTTCCACTGCTTCACGGCGGGCAGATTCTTCGTGCACCACTCCCCCGCGTCCAATGCGGTGCTTGCCGACCTCGAACTGCGGTTTGACCATGAGCACCAGGTCGCCGCCGGTTTCGGTGGCGTTCGCTAGCGCCTCCATGACCAGGGTCAGTGAGATGAACGAGAGGTCAGAAACCGTCAGTTCGACCTGCCCACCAATGTCTTCGGGCTTCATGTAGCGAACGTTGAGTCCTTCGTACACGCCAACTCGCGGTTCTTCGCGTAGCGTGTCCACGAGCTGCCCGTGTCCTACGTCAACGGCGGCTACGTGGGCTGCTCCTCGGCGAAGCAGCACGTCGGTAAAGCCTCCGGTGGATGCTCCCGCATCCAGGCAACGCTTGCCTTCTACCTCGATATCGGGGAACGCGTCGAGGGCACCTGCGAGTTTGTGGCCTGCGCGGCTGACGTATTCGGTCAGCTCGCTCTGGCGCACGTAGAGGGTGTCCTCCGGGCCCACAAGCATGGACGCTTTGCGCGCAACCTTGCCGTTGACTTGCACGTCTCCTGCCGCGATGAGTTTTGCGGCGAGGGTTCGGGAGCTCACGAATCCGGCTTCGACCAGGTATTTATCGAGGCGCACGGTGTCCTTGTCTTCTTTCTGTCGTCGTCTGGTGACGGGTTATCTAGTGCTCCTCAGAGCATTGCTGTTCTGAGGGATCACTGCTGCGAACTAGGAGAGGTTTTCGAGGTCCTTCTCCAGTTGCTCGCTCATCGTTTCGAGGCGCTTGACACGCTCTACGGGGTCCATGGCGAGGGTCGCCGCGAGTTGGCGCTCGAATTCTGCATCAAGCTCAGCGGTTTCCTCTGCCGTGCTATTAGTCTCCGGTTCTTTAGGCACCGGGGATCCCCTGGATGTTGGGGCGTGCGCCCTGTTCGGGGTTTGCTGCCCACCATGCTGCGCAGGCTACGCGCCATGCTTCGGCTTCGCTCTCGCTGCCCGCGAATGCTTCGGTGTCTTCAATCTCGGGGCCGGTCAGGCTCAGGTTTTCACCGCGAACTCGTGCCTGCCAGGTGGGGCCGGTTGCGATGACTTCGTACCCTTCGTAGAGCACCTCAATTTCGGGGTAGGGCGCGAAGAAGTCCTCGAGGGTGCGCAGAATATAGGTCGGACGCTGGTTCGGCACGGCCTCGATGACGTCCTGGTAGGTCTGTACGCCGGTGAGGACGAGGGCGCCGTCCATCTTTGCATTGTTTGCACCGAGAATGTCGGTGTCCAGGCGGTCACCCACGATGACGGGGCGGCTGGAGTTCACAGCCTGCGCTGCGGTGTGGAAGATGGGCGCTTCGGGCTTGCCCGCGACAAGCGGGGTGCGGCGGGTTGCGCTTGCCACGGCTGCTACGAGGGTGCCGTTACCGGGTGCCTGGCCTCGTTCCTTGGGGATGCTCTGGTCGGTATTGGTGGCAATCCAGAGGATGTCGGGGTTTGCGAGGGTGTAGGCGGCTTCCGCAAGGTCTTCCCAGCCGATCTTGGGGTCGAAACCCTGGATGACGGCTACGGGGCCTTCTTCTTCCTTACGTACGGTTTCGAGGCCTACTGCACGAACGCAATCGGCAAGTGCTTCGGTGCCGGTGATGAGTACTTTGGAGCCTGCGGGTACATGCTGTGCGAGCAGTGCGGCGCCTGCCTGTGCGGAGCTGACGACTCGTTCTGCTCGGGTGTGCACACCCAGTTCACGCAGGTGCTCTGCTACGGATTCTACGGAGCGCGATGCGTTGTTGGTGACGAAGATGACCGGTACGTTGAGTTCTTCTTCGGCACGGTTGAGCGCTTCGGGTGCGCCTTCGATGGCGAAGGGACCCGCGTAGACCACGCCGTCCAGATCGGAGAGGAGGGCATCGTAGCGGGATAGGAGTGCGTTCGTGGTCATAGAGTGTTCCTCTCGGGGTCTCTGGCGGTTGTCGCTATTAATCGTACCTGTTAGACATTCTAGCGTTGGTGCCTTCGGGTGATTATGTGGAAAACCGCTGGACGCTCTCCCCTGCTTGGGTGTGGCGTCCAGCGGTTTCACGCTGACACTTAGGTCAAATATTTTAGAATTCTTAGATTCTCTGCAGTCTTATTCTGCGGAGACTTCTTCTGCTTCTTCAGTCTTGGGAGCTTCGGTCTTCTCGTCCTCAGCTACCTCTTCCTGAGCTTCGTTTGCGTCCTCTTCCGCGGAAGCCTCTGCGGTCTCTTCAGCTTCTTCTGCGGTTTCAGTGAGTTCTACGGACTTCTCTTCCTGTTCGAAGAGGCCTGCTTCACCGAACATATCGAAGATTTCAGGTTCTGCGAAATTGCCCTGGCCCAGTGCTGCTTCTGCCATGAATGCGAGGCGTGCCCAGCGTTCTGCTTCCTGGTTACGGCCTGCGTTAGCCAGCGCGTCGGAGTATGCGCTGAACAGACGGGGGCTGTACTCGAAGGCACGCTTGGGGTTCAGCTGAGGAATCTGCAGCGCTACGACAGCTTCAGACTTCTTTCCCTGATCGCTGAGGATGCCGGATTCAACGATGGCGAGTTCTACGCGCACGTTGGCGGGCAGTTCTTCCTTCTTGAATTCTGCAATCATTTCCGTTGCCTTGGGCAGGCGGCCGAGCGCACGTTCGCAGTCCACCAGCAGTGCCAGGTGGTCTACGGCACCGCTAATACGGCGGTGGGTGCGCAGTTCGCGCAGTGCCAGTTCGAAGTCTTCTGCAACGTATGCGGCGACGCCAACGGCTTCGCGTACTGCGGCGATACGGCCTGCGCTGCGGGATGCTGCGACGGCGTGTTCCAGCGCGAATTCGGGGTCGATGTCGAGGTAGCGACCAGCCATGGCGAGGTGCTTTGCGACGGTTTCTGCGTTGCGCGGTTCCAGGGCGCGCAGCTGACGGAAGGTTGCGCCGTCCAGCTCGCGACCGGTGATGTCGTCATCAATTTCCGGCGCCTTGGGCTTTGCGGGACGGTAGCCTGCACGGCCACCAATGCTGCGTACTTCTTCGCGAGGTGCTTCAGCCTCGGGACCGTTAGAGCGAGGTGCCTTGGAACGGGAGTCGGAGCGACGGCCGTCGAACTTCTTGCCTCCGCGGTCGTTACGCTTGAAACCGCCCTTGCCGCCAAAGTTCTTGCCGCCCTTCTTGGAGCGGAAGTCCTTTCCTCCGCTGTTCTTGCGGTGCTGGCGGGGGCCGGAGCCGTTAGACTCGTGACGGGGGGTCTCAGACATGAATCTCCTTGGGAGGTATCCGCCAGTGTGGGCGGGTAGGGTATGCAGTCGATTCGGGCGAACCGCTGCCTGAGGCATCAACTCTATGAGGGGTGCTTTAGATACACCCGCTAATGCCTAAACATAAGCCATACCATTCTAGTATAGAGAGCACCTTCCGTGCACCCGTACTGATGGGATGTTAAAGACAAATGGGGAGGCCTAACGGCCTCCCCAAACAAAAATAGCCCCGGCGAAGCCGGGGCTATTGAATAATAAAGCGGCAATAACCTACTCTCCCACACCCACAAAAGTGCAGTA
>NZ_KV811086.1:0-241 GCF_001812975.1 Rothia sp. HMSC073B08
CCGCCTTCGGGTGGGGACTTTCATTGAGGCCAGAATGGGCTCAACGTTGGGAGGAGGCAAACCCAAATTTCCCCGCCTTCGGGTGGGGACTTTCATTGAGGCGCCAAGACTGCACGCACTCAAGACGTTCAAGCTTTGCAAATTTCCCCGCCTTCGGGTGGGGACTTTCATTGAGGCATTGGTTGGGGTCGAGAATGAGGGTTATCCGTTCTGATTTCCCCGCCTTCGGGTGGGGACTTTC
>NZ_KV811086.1:341-580 GCF_001812975.1 Rothia sp. HMSC073B08
CGCCTTCGGGTGGGGACTTTCATTGAGGCCCATGTAAAATGTGTAACGACCCCGGGGCATACCCATTTCCCCGCCTTCGGGTGGGGACTTTCATTGAGGCCCGCCGGTGAGCCCATTCTGATATGATGGTCTCAATATTTCCCCGCCTTCGGGTGGGGACTTTCATTGAGGCTGCCCACACAGCAACGACGCCCCGAACTTCAGTTAGAATTTCCCCGCCTTCGGGTGGGGACTTTCAT
>NZ_KV811086.1:680-994 GCF_001812975.1 Rothia sp. HMSC073B08
CCCGCCTTCGGGTGGGGACTTTCATTGAGGCACGCTATGCCGCCGCGCATAACCTACCCTGTAATATCTGATTTCCCCGCCTTCGGGTGGGGACTTTCATTGAGGCTCGCGACAAAATGTCCCGCTATCAGCCCCTGAGATATTTCCCCGCCTTCGGGTGGGGACTTTCATTGAGGCTGACAATGTGAGCAGCGAAAGCATTAAGAATTGCTATTTCCCCGCCTTCGGGTGGGGACTTTCATTGAGGCGACGAACAGTCTTATCGGTCTTGGTGCTGATTTGGCATTTCCCCGCCTTCGGGTGGGGACTTTCAT
>NZ_KV811086.1:1094-1402 GCF_001812975.1 Rothia sp. HMSC073B08
CCGCCTTCGGGTGGGGACTTTCATTGAGGCCTTTTGGACCTGGCGAAAACACCCATTGGCCGCAATTTCCCCGCCTTCGGGTGGGGACTTTCATTGAGGCGAAGCCGCCAAGCGAGGAGCTGCGGCCTGATGCGAAATTTCCCCGCCTTCGGGTGGGGACTTTCATTGAGGCTTGGGGGGCGGGGGTGGTCAGTGAGGGGGTTTGAGATTTCCCCGCCTTCGGGTGGGGACTTTCATTGAGGCGCACAGCTTGTTGAGCGTTTGGCGACGAATGTTCGATTTCCCCGCCTTCGGGTGGGGACTTTCAT
>NZ_KV811086.1:1502-1741 GCF_001812975.1 Rothia sp. HMSC073B08
CGCCTTCGGGTGGGGACTTTCATTGAGGCGAATGGCAGGTACATATCGAACCAGCACCAGAAGGCGCATTTCCCCGCCTTCGGGTGGGGACTTTCATTGAGGCAACCTGGTGCTCAGCCACAAGCGCGAGGACGGCAGCATTTCCCCGCCTTCGGGTGGGGACTTTCATTGAGGCGCCGCGTACCCTCGCCACGTGGGAAAGGAGGCCGCATTTCCCCGCCTTCGGGTGGGGACTTTCA
>NZ_KV811086.1:1841-2153 GCF_001812975.1 Rothia sp. HMSC073B08
CCGCCTTCGGGTGGGGACTTTCATTGAGGCGCTATCGACCCTAAACCGGACGGCGAAATCACTAAATTTCCCCGCCTTCGGGTGGGGACTTTCATTGAGGCTCGCCAAAGGCGAGAACGACGCAACCCCGGCAGTGCTATTTCCCCGCCTTCGGGTGGGGACTTTCATTGAGGTAGCGATACCTACCCCGGCGTGCCTATTGTCGAGGTTATTTCCCCGCCTTCGGGTGGGGACTTTCATTGAGGCAGCCGAGTGGTCATCGACGCCTACCAGAACCCCCGCTATTTCCCCGCCTTCGGGTGGGGACTTTCA
>NZ_KV811086.1:2253-2798 GCF_001812975.1 Rothia sp. HMSC073B08
CCGCCTTCGGGTGGGGACTTTCATTGAGGCGGTGGTTTTGGCATATAGGGGGCGGGGGTGGTCGGTGATTTCCCCGCCTTCGGGTGGGGACTTTCATTGAGGCCGTCCGGCGATCCGTTCCAGCCGTCAGGGGACCACAAATTTCCCCGCCTTCGGGCGGGGACTTTCATTGAGGCGCCCTGGCGCGAAACGGCACAGTTCGTGCGAGAACACGGAGATTTCCCCGCCTTAGGGCGGGGACTTTCATTGAGGTACCTTAACGTTCGCGGCACTCCAGAGCTTGCGCATTATTTCCCTGCTTTCGGGGGCGGGGACTTTCCTTGAGGCGCGACCCAGGCAGTCCGCCCATACGACTGGAGCTCAGATTTCTCCGCCTTCGGATGACGATGCTGCGGTAGGCACAGATATTGCGTGATGTACACTTTGGATACGTAATCTGCGCGAGTCTCGTGCCGTAACAGTCTCTGCTACGCCGTAACATGCTAGTTTTAGCTAGCTATTTCTCCGCTTTCAGGTGGGGACTTTCATTGAGGCTACCCCAACCG
>NZ_KV811086.1:2898-14037 GCF_001812975.1 Rothia sp. HMSC073B08
CCCCGTCTTCGGGTGGGGACTTTCATTGAGGCCAGCCGTAGAATTCGTCACGGTATGCTGTGGCTTCATTTCCCCTCCTTCGGGTGAGGGATCTTCAGTGCGATTCTGAGCATGAATCGCGAAATCTCGCGCGGGTTGCGTAGCCCCGGTTTAGAAACCAGATTGGTTTCTAAACCGGGGCTCTTCTCTTTAAATATGAAGATGGGGCTATATGTGACACCTACTGCGGATTTCTCAAGGCAGCTATCTGAGTCTGAAATGACCAAACTGGATGCGTGTAATCTGTAACAGCGCTATGGTGAGATTATGAGCGAAGGACAGAACCGATTGCGTCGCAGAGGAGGGGCAGGGATAATGAAGATATCTGATGATTTCTTGGGTATACGCTTATTGCCTAATCCTTGCGCCTGCTATGGTGTGAGCTTTCATTGAGGTACGTACTGTTAATTTAACTAGGGAAGTCATCGGAATATATTCTTCTGGGTTACAGAGAAACAAACTGAACCTAGAAGCTTTCTATGCTAGTTTCCTCCTTCTGCTGTTGGGGGAGACTCTATCGGTATATACGTAATGTTAATTTAACTTGGGTCCAGGGTGTTGCTTGAATATTATCTTAATGCTAATGTTGAGGTGTCAACCGGTTCAGAAGTCTCTGCAGAACCAAGCTGAAGTGACTCTAACCCCGACCTTGGAGGTGAAGGATAATGACTCCGCTTATGACATAAACAAAAAAGCCGCCCGCTACGCGAGGCGCAACGGGCGGCTTTTGTTCAATAAGCATTTACCGCATCAAGCGGTGGTTATGCCTGTTGCCGCAGGCATAACCTAATCAGTATACCGGCAGTACGGAGGAGCCTCCCAATCTGCCTGCATGCTGACCGCTTGTGTGGTCATATGCTTACCTTTCATACCCTGTGCTGTCACTACCCAAAACACGGACGTGACAGCACAGGGGAGAAGGAAAAGGCATACCGAATTAGCAGCGTGACGAAAACACGCGCACCATTCGGGAAAGCAAGGTAGCTTAAAGCTATACAAGTAAACGTGCACGTCCAACGCATCGAAGCAAACGTGCACCCAATATATAAGGAGACAACCATGTCCCAGAACATCATTACCCTCGACGACCTCATCGAAAACGTCGAACTCGGCGGCGGCTCCGTCATCACCTCCATCACCGAACTCGAACCCGCAGCAGGCCCCCACGCATCCGTGGCACCCGCCAAGTTCGTTGATGACAAGAAGTCCGTCTTTGCCTACGAAACCCGCTACATTGTGGAAGAGATTCAGAACCCGGAAGACTCCGAAGACGCCGAAAAGGTCGTCAAGGGCAAGTCTCAGAAGGTCGTCCTCATCGACAGCAAGCAGTCCGAACTCAACCGCGCAGAAGCCGCCATCGAACAGGGCCGCCAGTACGGTGACGAAGCAGCCGTCAAGATTCCCCGCGCCGTCGTCACCTACAAGACTGAAAATGGCCCCGTAGAATACAGCGACATGGAGCTCTCCCACCGCATCTTCGACGGCCACTTCCGTGCCGGTCGTGTCGACGGTAAGCCCATCACCGAAAACGACCAGTACCGCGCACTGCGCAACTGCACCCCCGCAGACATGAGCGCACTGCTCAACACCGCCCCTGCAGCGCTCCTCTTCGGCGCATGGGACTCCACCCGCAAGAGCAACCAGGTCCGCCTGCGCAGCGCCCTCGTCGGTGAAATCATCGGCGTCCTCGCAGACCAGGATCCTGGCGCTGAACACCGACAGGCACGCCGTGGCGGCGCCCGCGTCGACGCCGTCGCTGCTAGTGTGCAGCTTACCCCTAAGGACATGGAGTCCCTGGTTAATGACCAGGAAGCTGAACTGAGCCCGGTCAACGTTGGAGCTCGTCGCAACGAAATTAAGAAGGCCAAGGCCGATGCCCGTATCTCCGCTTCCCCCCTCGGCCTGGGTAGCATCCCGCCTGTACTCGAAGAAACCGGCGCCGTCGCATGCTGCCGTATCATCCGTTCCTGGGTTCTGAGCCTCGCCACCCTGCGCCAGTTGCGCTTCGGCACCGACGAAAAAAAGAACGTTGCTGCGCGTGCACTCCTTGCCGCACTCGGCCTCAACGCCATTGCCCGTGCGGAGCGTGAACTCTACATCCGTGCCAACTGCGACCTGATCGAATCCGCCGCACCCGTCGTTACCCTCGACCAGCGTTTCGGTGAGAAGAAGACCTTCGCACCCCTGACCGTTAAGCAGGCCGACCAGCTTCTCCTCGAAGCTATCGAGTACGCCAAGGAGGAAGGTGTGGCTGACTGGAACGGCCAGACTCTCAACGTCGAGGGCAACCCCAGCATCATCGCGAACGCCACCGCGGAGGACGCTGAATAATATGACGAACCTCGGAATTCTCGCGAGGTTCCCGCTCGGCGTATACCAGGGCCATAAGGCGGACGGAAGCCCCGACGCCTTCCCCGACCCTGCCCGCTTGCAGGCCGCGCTCCTCAGCGCGGCCGCGCAGGGACCTCACGCAATTATCGAAAACGGGCAGCTCGCCCCCTCGGAAGAATCTCTCAAAGCCCTCAAATGGCTTGAAGAGAACCCCCCGACCGGGCTACAGCTTCCCGACATGTGCCCCGTGTACCGCTCACCCAACAAGATGAGCCGATTCATGTACCGCGAGGTAGCGCGCTCCACCAAGGATGGGCGGCAGACCGAACGTCGCGCCGTATCCGACGGCTGGGCAGTATCCGACACCATCGGCTGGCAGTACGATAAGGTACCCGCAGACATCGCGGAAACCATCACCCAGCTCTGTGGCGAAGTACCCTCCCTCGGAGAAGCCAGCAGCTTCACCGCCCTCTACACCGGAGACGTGGAACCCACCCACACCATCGACACCAAGTCGGGTCCCTTCGAAGCAGGTGGCATGCCCGTCCGTGTGCCCGTACCCGGTCGAATCAACGCGCTCATGCGTGCTCATGCAGAAGCGTACCCCGTCAAGGTTCCCACCAAGGCAGGCGATAAGACCGCAGCGAGCGACACGATGCGCCCCTCATCGGTACCCACCGCAGGCCTCGGATCCATCAAGTACCAGCCTGTGGAGGCTGAAACTTCCACCAGCCCCTGGGAATACTTGTGGCTCCTCGAAGTAGATGGTGAAGAGTTGAAGCCCGAACAGTACGTCAAGGCAAGCTCCCTTCTGCACAAGGCACTCGTAGCTGCCGCAGGATTCGGCGCGCCCAGCCTCATCACCGGCAAGTACCCCAAGGACCACAAGCCGGCCAACAGCCTGGCGCTGCAGTACCTGCCTGCCCGCTACCTGCCCGACTATCTGCGTCGTGGGGTGAAGTCTCAGGGAGTCCTACTCGTCTTGGTCCCGGCAAGCGCCCCGACCGATGAAGCAGTAGAACTCGGTATCGCGCTCAGGAGTGTCGAAACCCTCTACGCTCAGGACTTCCCCCGACTGACCGTGAAGCTTCGTCAGAAGCGCCTGCCTGCGCAGGGGTTCTGGGATGCTCCCAAGACCGGGTACAAGCGCCTGTGGCGTACTCTCAGCGCGGCCGTTCCCGAATCGCGCGTTTTCAACCGCCCGAAGAAGACTGAGACGAAGGCCTGGACCTTCGCAGACGCCGCTCTGCTTTCCATGGCTTACGTGTGGCGTGACAGCTTCGAGGCGCCCGAAGCCGAAACCTCACGCGAACGAATTCGCAGCTTGAGGGATCAGGTCGAGGAAACGGCTGAAGCCAAGGTTCTGGAAGCTCACCGAGTCACCCAGAACCCCGCCGCCTACGCCTACAAGCTGCCCCGCACCCTGCCCGCAGAGCCGTGGCGCGGTGTCGTAGACCTCGGCAACCTGGCAACGGACACGACCATCGTAGCCATCGGCCAGTCCCGCCACATGGGCGGCGGCCTGCTGGTTCCGTTCGACGTGCCCACCGAAGAATACGACCGCCGCAAGAAGGAGGAAAAGCATGACTAGCCCCGCTACCGCGCTGCCCTCCATTAGTCGTGATGAGTTCGGTGAGTTCTTTGCCGCGCTTGACGCCGCGCTTGACGCCGCGCTTGATGCCGCACTTAACAGCTCACCTAACGAAGCACCCAAGGAAAAGCAAAAGCGCTACCCCTTCAGCTGGCAGGAAGAAGTGCTCGACCACATTTGCGAGCACGGCGTATGGCCGGAACGTATTAACGCGCCGACCGGCTCCGGCAAGTCCTCCGTGGTTGATATCCACCTCTTCGCGAATGCGCTCGCCGCGGTTGGCGCCGCACCGCGCGTTCCCCGTCGCCTCTGCGTGACCGTGGGACGCCGCGCGCTGGTCGACAGCCAGGCAACCCGCGCCGACAATATTCTCGGCTGCATGAAGAAGGCGCTCACTGACGGATCCGGTGAGCCCGATATTCTGCGTAGGGTTGCTGAAGCTCTCCAGAGCTTCCAGACCCGCAACGACGAGAAGGAGAGTAACCCCTTCGAGACTGGTCACATCCGTGGCGAACTCTCGAACCGCAACCTGCCGGTCACCGACATTTCGGCTTGCGCAATCATCGCCGCAACCCCGGATATGTACGGTTCGCGAGCGCTTTTCCGCGGCTACGGCAGCACCAAGGCTGCCCGCCCGCGTGAGACTGCCCTGCTGACCATGGACACCGTCATGGTGCTCGATGAGGCACACATGAACCGTCAGCTGTTGCACACCACTCAGCGTATTGCCGAGTTGCAGAAGCGCGAGGTCAACCTGGGTGTTCCCACCCTGCAGGTGGTCGAGACGACCGCTACCCCCTCCACTGAGGACAGCGATTCGACCACGCTGGGCGTGGACATTGAGGCTCTCGACAGCCCGAATGATGAAGAGCTGCGCAAGCGTGTCAACTCGCACAAGGAACTGGTGCTCCGCCCCATCGATAAGTGGGATGGCAAGCCCGGTAACCGTGCGGTCGTGGATGCCGCTGTGGACGCCATTAAGGATTTCCTTGCCCACCGTGAGGCGAGTGAAGACTCCAAGAAAGCCCATACTGTCGGTTGTATCGTCAACCACGTGCGGACGGCTATCTCTATCAAGGAGAAACTCGTTAAGGATAAGGTGCTTGGAAAGGAGGAAGAGGTTCAGCTTCTCGTAGGACGCATGCGCCCGTACGACCTGCAAAAGTTGCACCCCGACCTCTTCACTACCGAAGGCGATAAGTCCGTGAAGGTTGTTGTGGCCACCCAGACCCTCGAAGTCGGTATTGACGTTGACTTTGCTGACCTGGTGACCGAGCTAGCGCCGGCTTCCTCCTTGGCACAGCGCTTCGGCCGTGTTAACCGTCTGGGCCACCGTACGGATTCCAAGGTCGTCGTTATTAGGCCTGCCAGTGGTGACTCGGTAAAGAAGGACGCGCCTCCCTACAAGGCGGTCGACCTGAGCAATGCGTATGCATGGCTCGAAGCGCTCAACGATACTGAGAACCCGTCGGTGAACCCCGCCGCAATGGTGAAGAACCCGCCGGTGCAGTCCTCCCCGGAGCGTCTGCTCTACCAGCGCCCGGAATGGCCTGACCTGCTGGAATTCTCGCGTACCGACGAGAACCCCTACGACGAGCCGGACCTTGACCTGTGGCTGCACGACTCCCTGGATGCAGAAACCGCAATGGGCGGTGTTATTGTGCGCGATAACCTGCCGAGCAACACTTCTGCCGCAATGGAGATTCTCAAGACCAGCTACTTCGCACCGGTCGACGAGGAAACCTTCCCCACGAATCTGAAGATTCTCCAGGAGATTCTGGACCACCAGGATGAGCACGGCGTGAAGCCGCGTAAGTTCCTTTACCGTCAGGGTGAAGTCTCCCTGTGGCAGGATGCTGACCAGGGGGCAGAGAGCAGTCAGTCGTTGGCCCCCGGTGACGTTCTGATTCTTGATACGGGTAGTATCCCGTTCACGAACCAGGGTATTGCTGTGACTCAGCGTGAGCTGCCTTCTAAGAAAGACGAGCTGGAGGCTGTACCCTTCCCCAAGGGCATCAAGCTCTACGTGTACGAGAAGTGCGCGAATCGTGAGGAAGACTTCAGGGAATACCTGGGCCTCTCACCCGAAGAGGTAGCGGAACTGCTCGACAGCCAAGCTTCAGGCGGCCAGAAGAGGATTGCTTCTGAGCTTTCTACCGAGGCTGAGGACGGTCAGGAAGTTATCGCCTGGTACGCCGACGTGACCGACGACAAAAAGTCTGTTGAAGGTTCCGATATCGCTCAGGAGCTGGTGTTGGCTGGTCCCGTTCTTCTGGACGACCACCAGAACGATGTTGCTGAGCGTACCCGCCAGCTTGCCGAGAACCTCGGCCTGGCGCCGGAATTCTCGGAGGCCCTGGAACTGGCTGCAAAGTACCACGACGAGGGCAAACGTGACCTGCGCTTCCAGCAGATGCTGGGTGCAGACCTGCAGGCGGACGCGCTCGCAAAGAGTGGCCACCGTTCCGTGGCAGAGGCGTACCGCGCCCGTAGTCGTAGCGCCCTGCCGAGGGGCTGGCGTCACGAGCAGCTGTCTGCACTCATGGTTGCGGCCTCGCCCGAAAAGGTGGGGGAGCACCGCGACCTGGTATTGCGCATCATTGGCTGCAGTCACGGTCACGGCCGGTTCTCCTTCGCTCATGACGCAGGCTTCCTGCTTAAGGAAGGCTATCTGCCCGAAGGCACGGACTACGAAGCGCTCAAGGAACAGGCGACCCGACTCTTCAACGTCGGTTACTGGGACAACCTCATGGAGCAGACGAGCCGCACCTACGGCCCGTACGCTACCGCCTACCTTGAGGCCGTTGAACGCGCAGCAGACGCCCAGATTTCACGGGAGGGACACTAATGGCAACGCTGATTATTGCCGGTGACTACACCTCGGCATTGACCCATTTTGCCCTCTACGGGCTGTCCCTGATGGTCGAGCAGAAGCACCCCGGAACCGTCACTGTCGGTTGGTCTCAGGAAGGTCAGCCGCGTGCCCAGATGCATGCTGAAGGCGTGTCAGAAGAAGAAATTGCCGAGTGCGTGCACTCCTACGTTTCTTCTCTGGCCGCTGAAGACAGCTGGGTGAACGTCGACCAGTCCTACGGTGCGGGTAAGGAAGCTGCTGTTTTCTCCCCGTTCTCCCCGCGTATTCGAGGAATCGACGCGGAGAAGTACCCGGACGACTGGGCTTCTCACCAGAAGACCCGACAGGCTCATCTGGATGCGCTGATGGAACGTGACGACCTACTGTCTCTTCTCTGGATCTCCGGCCTGGGCGAACCTGCCTACTGGCGTTTTGAAACCAAGGCTCCTCGCCCCGACCACGGTGCATCCCGCTGGGAGATGAAGACTCGCAATAAGGGCCAGGAGTTCGTTAAGGACCGTCTGCGCCTGATGTGCGCGGACCTGGCCACCTGGGAACCTTCCGCGACGCTCAGCGGTATTACCGGGCAGACCCTGTACGACTCGCTGGATAATAAGCCGGAATCCCGAACCGGAACCGGTTTTACTGTCCCGCAGCCGACCGATACCGCGCTCGCCTTCTGTGCGCTGGTGGGTGTTGCGAATTTCCCGGTGATTCACCAGATCCACCGGATTGGCGTGACCCCCGGTGCGTACCCGTACAACGCTTTGCACCCGCGGCTCATGGTGCTTCCGGTATCCTCCGGAAGGGTTACGCCCGCCCGATTGCGAACCGTGCTGCGCAGCCACCCCTACCGTAGGGTGGTTGACGAACTCGGTAAGGCGATGGAACGCGGCTCTTTGAGCTCTGACATTTTCGTGTCCGAACTGGCAGACGAGAAGGCGATTCTTCGTGAGAAGGGCGTTCAGGCGTTTGTTGCTTTCCCCATCGCGAAGGTGGGTAGTGAATCGGCTCCTGAGCGTCAGGTTCTGAAGGGTAGCGCGATTCCGCTGGGCTAACCTAGCCGCTTATCGAAGCGGGCAAATATGCCCGCACAATGCAGGGGAGGGGCCCTCCGGTCGTATTGCCGGAGGGCCCCTCCCTCTATCTATTATGAGTGCCTACATATCGCTGGGTGGATATGCGGTAGCTGGTGCGCTAGGGAACCGCCCCTTACGCCACCGCCACGGTGCCCTTGGCTGCGGTGCCATTTCGGGTCCACAGCAGCAGTGCTGCCACGCTGTTGATGATGTAGAAGATGTACTTGCCGACGTTCGCGAAGTTGCCCTGAGTCAGCGCCTTCACGCACTGCACGGCGTTGTACAGGAGCCAAAACTGCCACTGCATCGTGAGCTTGAGCGCGTTCAGAATGTTTGCTGACAGGGACAGTCCAAACACTACGGTCGTGATCCAGAACAGGAACGAGGTCTTGCCGCCGTAACCGACATAGTTCGCAATCAGGGAGAACGCGAACGAACCGGCCACAATGCCGCCAATAATCAGCTGACCCTTCGCGCCGGTCGGCGGTTCCATTGCCTTGCCGCGTTCGGAGTTCTGCCACCTACGAATCGCGAAGGTGTACACGATGAACGTGACCGGGTAGGTGATGATTGCTGCCTTGTTGCCCAGAATGTAATCAATCGCGCCAGACAGTGCCGTGTTAATAATGCCGAGCACGTTGCCGATATTTGAGAGGCGGCCGGTCAGGCGGGTAGACATCATTGAAATACCCACGTTAATCACGGAAATCACGCCGAGGGGAATGAAGTTCGTGATCGGGCCCCAGTCGACGTATTTGGCGAGGTTGGTGCTCAGGTATCCTGAGGCGATTGCGATGGCGATAACCAGTGCTACGCCGAAAAGGTCGGCGTACTTGGACTTGGCGAAAAAGAGGAGAGCCTTCTCGTATGAGAATTCCTTGGCCTCCATGGGTAACTCCTTTGTTGAGGATATAGGAACAGTGATAGGGTACCAATAACTATAACTCTTTGAAAAGGGTTTGAATCGGCGTGTCACACATAAAACTTCAGAAACCCACATATTCCACATCTCGGAACACCGCGGCATTGGGTAATTCAAAATCACCCCATCAAGAACCCATACCAACTTCCGGCAAACCTTGCCAGATATCGCCCCTATTTCGTTGAACATCGAAAATGGGCGTAAAATCACCGCCGTTTCGTCTTCGCTTTAAAGGGGACCTTAAGGTACGCTAGATGACTGGGTCAGGGAACCGTGCCGGTCTCACTCACCGCGCATCCGCCCGACAGACACCCGCACCCCGTACACTGCGTCTCACTCACGCACACAGGGGAGGGAACCCAACGTATCGGCCTCACTCACCGTTTACGCGGCTGTCCGCGCGTCCTGCCACCCGTAACTCACTCAACTCAAACAAGAACTGAATAGGACAATCATGCCCTTGATTAACCATCGACTCTCACGACGATTCTTTGTAAAGGGTGCTTCCGCTGCCGCCGCTGCAGGCGCACTGACTCTGCAGGCACAGGCCGCTCAGGCTGACGAAGCTCCCGCAAACCTTGCCCCGGCAACCGAGGAAACTAAAGGCCCGCGCCTCGTTATTCAGCGTGCCACCATCACTGAAACCGGTATGACCGTGAACTACACTGCACACGGTCTACGCGAACTCCTCACCGAAGGCACCACCCTGACCGTACGCCACGGCTACGTTCGTAACGACTCTTTCGAAACTCTGCGCTCCTGGCCGCTCACCCCCGAATTTGACGGTGATGCTGACAGCTTCAGCGGTAGCGACCAGTTCCCCATCGAGCTGATGCAGGGTGAGGGTGTTGATCACGCCCTGCAGTTGGATATTTGCTCCGACCCGTGGGGTCAGGAGATTGCCCACCAGATTGCTGCGCGCATTCCCGTGGCTGAGACTAAGATCCTGAAGACTTCTTTCGAGGATGTTCCGGGTAGCCACCCGTTCGCTGAGGATATCCGCATGGCGAACCAGAAGAAGTGGCTGATGCCGAACCCGCAGACTGGTGCGTTTGAGCCGGACCGCCCTGTGACCCGTGAGGAGCTTATTGCTCTGCTGAACCACGCTGCTGGTCACGCTGGCGTGAGTGAAAACTCTAATGTTGCACCCTTTGCGGATGCGGCAGACCGCCCGACCGCGAACGCGCTGCACTGGGCTCGTGACCGCAAGATCACTGAGCCTCTCACTGGTGGCGATAAGATTGACCCGACCGCACCGGTTTCTCACGAGGAGCTGGCGGCTGTACTGTTCCAGTACAACGCGGAGGTTCAGCTGACCGAGATGAACGAGGCTGCTGGTTCTCGTTTCCGCGACGTGCTCGGTGCCGGTACTCTGCACCGTTACGTTGCGTGGGCTGGCGCGAACGACATCGTGCTGGATTCTTCGGGTGTGTTCAACCCGACCGCGCCGACTACTCGCGCGGAGCTGGCTCGTTTCATTCGCCGTTACAAGCTGCAGAACCTGCTGTTCACTGACTTCTCGTATGTCTCCTAATTTTTAGCTATCCCTGGCGTTGCGCGCTGGGTAGCGTGAAACCCCCGTCTTCTGGCTTTTGCTGGAGGCGGGGGTTTTGTTATGCCCCGTATTGCCGCACCTCGGGGAGTTTTAGTGACAGGCTGTGCCTGGCATATGAAATTTTGCGTTATATATGCCTAAAATCTTGCAAAATCCTGTGCGCTAAGTAAGTATTACCTAGAAGGTAAGTTAAAGGTTGCCTTACTTAATACTGTGTGAAGACTAGTTTCCTTCCTCGTGGGCCCATGAAACCCACACCAAAGAGCAGGAAAAACGCGGCGCCTCACCACCCATCGGTGGGGGAGAGACGCACCTTCACACACCACCCACGAAAAAGGACATACATATGAACCTCGCTTCAAGCAAGGCATTCAAGGGCCTCGCCGTTGGATCGCTGGCACTGGCAATTTCCGGCGTTGCCACCATCCCCGCATCGTTCGCGGCAGAATCCACCCCGGTAGCAAGCCAGAGCACTGACGCTCGCACCATCACCGATAAGGCGATGGCTAAGATTACTCAGGGCCTGCCCGGTCAGTTCCAGGTCGCATACTCCAAGAAGACCAACAAGATTTGGGTTGCGGGCACCGCTGACCGCGACAAGCACGTTTCTACTATCGCTCGTATTGACGCGAACTCCCTGAAGATTGAGGCAGTCGCCGAGCTGCCCATCGTCAAGAACGACAAGGGCTACCAGTACGACGCAGCTTACGGCATCACCGTTGACGATGTAGACGGTACCGTCTGGGTTACCAACACCACCGACAACTC
>NZ_KV811086.1:14137-36666 GCF_001812975.1 Rothia sp. HMSC073B08
TCTGGGTTACCAACACCACCGACAACTCCGTGTCCGTGTACGATCAGGCAACGATGCAGCAGGTCTGGACCACCGCGGGTATCGCAGAGACCGACCCGAACTGGATTGAGCACCCCCGCTCCGTTCTGGTTGACCACGAGTCCGGCAAGGCGTTCGTGACCGGCCGCTTCTTCGTATCCGCTATCGACCTGAAGACCAAGCAGGTTGAGAAGATCCAGCTCGAAGGCGCACCCGACGGCGGCACCCGCTACATCAGCATGAACATCCTGGTTGATGGCGGTAAGCTGTACGTTCCCGAGCGTACCGGCGGCAAGATTTTCGTCATCGACACCAAGACCTTCAAGGTAGAGAGCAGCTTCGACACCAAGGGCAACGCTGAGGGTGAGGTTCGCCCCTCCGACGTGGCTATTGACCACTCGCAGAACGAAATTTACGTCTCCTCCCAGGGCGTGAAGGGCGCGAACTCCGGTGTATCCGTGTACGATGCGACCACCTACGAGTTCAAGAAGTTCATCCCCTTCGGCACCCAGGCGCTCTCGCTCGATAACGATGAGGCCAACGACCTGGTGTACGTGACCGACTTCGGCACCGGCAAGGTGGGCGTGATTGACGGCGGCGCAGCGGACAAGCTGATTGCCGAGGTTGCCATGAACGGCGGCAAGGCAAACGACCTGGTCGTACTGCCCAACGGCTCCGTTATCGCTGTGGACAAGCAGGCTGGCGCAACCGCAACCGTGCCCTACGTCCTCGACGGTACCACCGGTACCGTCAGTACCTCCAGCCAGGTCACCAGCAAGCCTTCTAAGGACAAGCAGGGCAACGAGGTTCCCGCCAAGACCTCCGAGATTCAGGCGAACTCCATCCTGAAGTTCAAGGTCACCGCAACCGCAGGTGACAACTCCGAGATCAAGCAGGTCACCCCCGAAACCCGCGAGTTCCAGGGCTACCCGGCAACCGCCACCAAGACCACCAAGGCAACCGACACCACCACCCCCTCCACCGAGGCACACCGCACCGTGGACGCAAACGGTAGCGTTGCGAACATCATTCAGGGTCTGCCCGGCCAGTTCCAGGTTGGCTACTCCAAGAAGAACCACAAGCTGTTCGTGCCCACCGTGGGTGCACGTGGCGGCCTCGCTTCCTCCCTGGCACGCGTGAATGCAGACACCCTGCAGACCGAGGCTTTCGCCGAGCTGCCTGTGAAGAAGAACGACAAGGGCCAGTACGGTTACACCTCCGCGTACGGCGTGACCGTTGATGACGTGGACGGCACCGTCTGGGTTACCAACACCACCGACAACTCCGTGGCAGTGTACGACCAGCAGACCCTCAAGCTCATCTGGACCAACGAGGGTGTGAAGAAGGACGACCCGAACTGGATTGAGCACCCCCGCTCCGTTCTGGTTGACCACGAGTCCGGTAAGGCGTTCGTGACCGGCCGCTTCTTCGTCTCCGCTATCGATCTGAAGACCAAGCAGGTTGAGAAGATTCAGCTCGAAGGCGCACCCGACGGCGGCACCCGCTACATCAGCATGAACCTGTTCCTCGACGGCGGCAAGCTGTACGTGCCCGAGCGCACCGGCGGCAAGCTCTTCGTCGTGGACACCAAGACCTTCAAGGTTGAGAAGACCATCCAGACTCAGGGTGAGGATTCCACCGTTGAGGTTCGCCCCTCCGACGTTGCTGTGGACCACTCGCTGAATGAGATTTACGTTTCTTCTCAGGGTGTGAAGGGCGTCAACTCCGGTATCTCCGTGTACGACCTGACCACCGGCGAATTCAAGAAGTTCGTCAAGTTCGGCACTCAGGCGCTCGCTCTGGAGCACGATGAGGACCGCGACCTGGTGTACGTAACCGACTTCGGTACCGGCAAGGTGGCTGTCTTCGACGGCCGTGCTGACGAGGTCATCGGCGAGGTTGAGATGAACGGCGCAGCCGCGAACGACGTGACCCTGCTCAAGGACGGCTCCGTACTGGTTGTTGACAAGAAGGACCGCGACGAGAAGGTGACCCTGCCCTACGTGCTCAACGGCACCACCGGCGAAATCACCACCGCCAGCGAGTACACCACCCTGCCCACCAAGGATCGCCAGGGTAACGACGTTCCCGCATCGGTTCAGCAGCTGAAGGCTAACTCGATTCTGAAGTTCAAGGTTGGCGTGAAGGACACCGACGCGAGCGCAGCTCCGGTGGGTATCACCCCGACTTCGCTGGATTTCGCGGGTTACCCGACGGTGACCGGTGTGAAGGCTGAGGAATCGAAGCCGGCTGACCCGAAGGCTGAGGACAAGAAGGCTGAGGACAAGAAGGCTGAGGACAAGAAGGCAGAAGATAAGAAGTCTGAGGACGCTAAGTCCGAGGATAAGAAGTCTGACGCTAAGTCCGAGAACACCGCAGAGGCTAAGGACCAGACCTCCAAGGATCAGGCATCTCAGTCTGATTCGAAGTCTGACTCTAAGACCGGTGCACAGGACTCCAAGTCTGCTCCGGATGCTGTGAAGGCTGATAAGTCCGGTTCGGCTGTGAAGAACGGTGGCTCCTCTGCAGGTGGCTCCGATAATTTGGGCGGTGGCTCCTCGGTAGCTAAGAGCGACGCAGGTTCCTCGCAGGCTGGCTCTTCGCGTGGCGCTCTGGCGAACACCGGTGCTAATGCTGTGATGCCGCTGGTTGCTTTCGCTTCTGTGGCTCTGATTGCGGGTGCTGCTCTGGTGATGCGCCGCCGCAAGGCATAAGCGTAGCGTTTAGTTTTCGGGCGTAAATGCTCGATGTAACGCGTGAGAAGGCGGGTATTTTCTCTTTCGGATTCTTCGAATCTGGGGGAGGGGTACCCGCCTTTTGTGTGCCCGCTTGGGGTTATTCTGGGTAACTTATACAGTAAATATTTATATATGTGCACACGCTTGTAAAAATATAGGTTTTGAATGTCGAGAAAATGTGTAACCCGTGGTGAATATCGCAGATGCACCTCACCTAAACTTTTACATTAATGTGTAAATATAAAAGCATCACAATACCCCCTGGCAACCAGGGTTTTTGCCCGCAAGAGCAAGGAAAAACCCCGGAAACGCCTCAACCTTCACGTGATACTGAAGGCGAATTTGGGGGTCACGCATAAAAACACAAAACACACCCACGTCGCTGCTTGTATTTTCCTGGGAAAACACTGAGGATTAGAAGGTAGGTAAATTTATGCGTTACCTGCATTTCTGCTTTTCGTGCCGTCGAATATGTCACTGCATATTCACGGGTGTCTCGTTAGCATTCGCATGCGGCATGTGAGCACTTCCGTTACACATTTGAAGGACACACATTGAACCTCACTCCCTCCTCGGGTAAAGCATTGAAGGGGCTCGCTGTTGGCTCCCTTGCGCTCGCAATCTCCGGCGCAGCCATGATTCCTGCCTCCTTCGCAGCACCGAATACCGCACATCAGACCGCTTCCTCCAGCGCCTCGGTTCCTTCCACCGCATCGCTGAGCCGCGTTGTTGACACCTCCGCATCCGTTGCGCAGATTACCCAGGGTCTGCCCGGCCAGTACCAGGTTGCATACTCTAAGGCGACCAACAAGATTTGGATGGTCGGCGTGGGTGCCCGCGGCGACCTCGCCTCCACCATTGCTCGTGTCAACGCAGACACTCTTCAGATTGAAGAAGTGGCGGCGCTTCCCTTCGAGCTGGATAAGAACGGCGAATTTGGCTACATTTCCGCGTATGGCATCACTGTTGATGACGTGTCCGGTACCGTGTGGGTTACTAACACCACCGACAACTCCCTGTCTGTGTTCGACCAGAGCACCATGGAGCAGATTTGGACTAACCACGGTATCTCCGAGAGTGACCCGAACTGGATTGAGCACCCCCGCTCTGTGCTGGTGGATCACAACTCCGGTAAGGTGTTCGTGACCGGCCGCTACTATGTGTCCGCAATTGACATGAAGACCTTCGAGGTTACCAAGCTGCAGCTGGAAGGCGCCCCCAACGGTGGTACCCGCTACATTGGCATGAACATGACCATTGACGGCGACAAGCTGTATGTGCCCGAGCGCACCGGCGGCAAGGTCTTCGTAATCAACACTCATACGTTCAAGACCGAGCAGGTTATTCAGACCCGCGGCGAGAACTCCTCCGTTGAAGTCCGCCCCTCTGACGTCACTATTGACCACTCCGAGAACGAAATTTACGTCTCCTCGCAGGGCGTGGACGGCGTGAACTCCGGTATCTCTGTCTACGATTTGACCACCGGTGCGTTCAAGAAGTTCGTTAAGTTCGGCACCCAGGCGCTGTCCATGGAGAACGACGAGGACCGCGACCTGGTGTACGTGACCGATTTCGGTACCGGCAAGATCGCTATCTTTGACGCTAAGACCGACCGCGTGATCGGTGAGGTTGAGATGAACGGCGGTAAGGCTAACGATCTGACCGTCACCGAGGATGGCTCCGTCATTGCAGTGGACAAGCAGGATATCGCGAACACCACCGCGGCTGTGCCCTACGTGCTGAACTCGAAGACCGGCGACGGCACCATGACCGACACCTACACCTCCAAGGCGACCGTGGATCGTAACGGCAAGGCTGTTCCTTCCTCGCAGCAGAAGCTGGTTCCGAACTCCATCGTGAAGTTCTACGCTGAGGTTTCTGAGGGTGAGTTCACCTCCACCGCGACCATTAACCCCGCTAAGGTTCCCTTCCAGGGTTACCCGAAGCAGGCTACCGCAGTGCTGATTGACCCCACCCTGAACTTCGCTGAGGGCACCGTCGACATTACCCGCCCCTACACCTTCCACGTCTCCGGCTACGACTTTGAGAAGCCCCCGGCAGAAGGTATTCGCCTGTTCCTCGTCAAGGAAGGCGAATGGTCGATGGGTTACGACAAACTGACCGATAGCGAACTGGCAAACATTCAGAAGGTCTCCACTGTCGTTCCTGCGAGCGCGTTTGTCTACAACGCACGCACCGGCAAGTACTCCTTCGAGGCAACTCTGCGTGTTCCGGCGAACACCATGCAGTACAGCCAGGGCTACATGCTCGGTACCGTCACCGCTGGTTCTGATGTGGCTACCAACCGCAATTACGATTCGGCTGTTTCGCTGATTGTTAACGATGCGAAGGATGCCGGTAATGCAGATAATCGCGACGAGGCTGACGAGCCGGCATTCCCGACCAATGCTTCGGCATCGCCTTCCGCATCTGCTGCAGTAGAAAAGAAGCCGGCAGCTGAGCAGCCTAAGGGCGAACAGTCGAAGGGTGAGCAGTCGAAGGCTGAGGAAGCTAACGACCAACTGGGAACCACCGCGAAGACCGCGCCGCTGAAGAACTCTTCTTCGGTGAAGTCTGAGGGTCAGTCTAAGGGCTCCGGTTCGGATTCTCAGGTGAGCGCTTCGGCGACCAAGTCTGCGCCTCAGAGCAAGGGCTCGCTGGCTAAGACTGGTGCTCAGAATGTTCTGAGTCTGGCTGCTGTTGGTGCGTTTGTGCTGATTGCTGGTGCCGCTGTGATGGTGCTTCGCCGCCGTAAGGCATAGTTTCTTGCTCTAGTTTGAGCGGATGCGCCCCGTACACTGTGCGGGGCGCATTTTTGTGCCCTGATACTGTCGTGCTTGATTGAGCTGGAGGTAGGCGCGGCGGGTGCTTGAGGCAGCCTGCTTGAGGTAGTCGGGGGAGTGCCTGGTGCAGCTGGAAAAGAGTCTGTGCCGGGGGTCTTGCACTAAGTGTAAAATATGTGATTCAATTCACCACTTTTCGATTTGGTTGTTTCTGGGAACCTCTGTATAGTTATATGTGTTGCCAGGGAGACCTGGTAAAAGAGATGTAAATCTCATGGCCCCATCGTATAGCGGCCTAGTACTCCGCCCTCTCACGGCGGCAACACCGGTTCAAATCCGGTTGGGGTCACACTAGGAAATAAACCCTCAGTCTTCTGGCTGAGGGTTTCTTTGTTTATCGGGCAAAACTGAGCCCAGATTCTATGGTGCCGCCGTGAGCCTCTCACGGCGCCGCTCCTTACGTCGCGGCACTCCGGGGCATGATGGATTTCCTCGCGCGCTCGGCATCATGCCCCGCCACTTCTTGCGGCGTGGCATTCGGACGCATAATGAATTCCCTCGCGCGCTCGGCATTATGCGCCCTCATCACCGTACCCATCCGGTTGGGGTCACACTAGGAAAAAGCCTTGATTCTTCGGAATCAAGGCTTTTTTGTTTATATCTGTCTTTATTCAAGAAAGAATAAAAGCGAAAAGCCACATGTGTTTCGAAAAGCAACCATAATGGTGGCTTCTCGAAACACATGTGGCTTCTCAGCGGTATATGGGACCCGGAATCTACTGTGCCGATGCCTCAGCAGAAGCAGTGGTAGCCTCCGCAGAGGCAGAACCCTCAGCCGAAGCGCTCGGGCTCAGCGACGGAACCGGCGAAGCAGAAGCAGTACCCGGAGCGCGACGCACCATACGCCAAGTGCCGTCCTGGTAATGCGCCACAATCTGACCAGCCACCGGCTTACCGGGGTACTTGAACACCTCAGTCAGCGGCTGCACACGATCATTGGTCTTGCTGTACACGCCAGCACCCTCAGCGCCATCAATCACCATCTCGGTTGCCCAAGTGTAGTAGCCGGTGCGGGTATCCTTGGTCGGGCGGTCAGCAGTCAACGACAGAACCATCGGACGCTCCGAACCAATAACCCAGCCGGTCTCCGAAGCGTACATGCTCTGGAAGAACTCAGCCACAGTCGAGTAATCGCCGGTGTGGTCAATGTTCGTGAAGCGTGCACCGTCACCGGTCAGCAGCAGGTAGTTCAGGGTAGCCTGCCAGTACGCAATGAACGCGTGCAGACCCTCAACACTGTTCTCACGCAGCTTCGCCGGCTCCACGGGAATCGCGACGTTCACTGCCTTGTGCTCCTTGGTGCCGGGCTCAAAAGTGCCGGTGGAGGAGTAGTCGGCAAGAACGACCTCACCCTTCATGCTGGGGCCGGGTTCAATGGTGGTGGTTGCCTCCGCGGTGGGGGAGACGGATGCGGTAGCGCTCGCGGATGCCGAAGACTCGGGTGCGGATGCGCTCGCGGTTGCTGAAGATTCGGAGGACTTTGAGGAACATGCGGCAAGAAGCGCGGCAGTGCCCAGACCCAGTGCGGTCAGGGCGGTGCGGCGGGTATACATGGTAGACATGGGGCTCTTTCTGAGGTGAATAAAGTATGTGCCGGTATTGAACTAATTCCAGAATATCGCAGGGGAGCGGCCAGCCCAATGTTGTGTGCGCCTTCAACGCCGTAAAAGCGGCGGTAGATGACGAAAAACACGGGGCACAGAGATTTTCGCACGACTACGATATGGCCGGGGTTCTAAACGGGGGCGCCGGAGCTGCTCGCGCTTGAGTTGGGTGAGCTTGTTGTAAGTTTGGCTGGTTCATTCCGAACCGTCCAGGCACCATCCTGATACTCCAAGATAAAGAAGAACTCATAATCACCGGGGCCGCTACTCAATGAGGCCATGGTGAGTTCCCTGCCATCTGTGTAGTGAATCTTTGCTTCCTTGTTATACCGGCCAACACCCAGCCAGCGGTACTGTTGTTCGTCAACCTTCTGCGGAGCGTCCTCGGTCAGCTCTGCTGAGAACGGCGCATCAGTACCGTACACCCAGCCAGTGTTCTTCTCATAAAATTCGACGAAAGGTTCGGCCTTGTAGATATCATTTCGGTTTATATCCACAGCCTTAAACGGCTCAATGTCGCCGGTAATCATAAGGTAATTGAAAGAAGCCAACCAGTAGTTTATGGCAGCGTACATGCCCTCCGTCGTTTTGGCTTTCATCTCTGCAGGAGGGACAGGCTTGGGCGGATTCTCCGCCTTCTTCGAGCTGGTTGCGGGAACGTAGGTGCCGCGTGATTCGTAGCCGTTGAACTTCAAGTCGCCCTTGTAGGAGCGCTGTTCCTCGGGCGTGCTCGGGTCGCTGAGCGGGCGAATATCACTGGCGCAGGCGGTCAAGGAGGCGAGCGCAGCGGTGGCGGCGATGCCAAGGGCGGCGCGTCGGGTCACGAAGGTGGACATAAGGTACCCTTCAATAGATTATCGGTGTATCTATTTCAGAGTACCTTAGTGTATTTGGATATGTTTATGATTTTTTGGGTATTAAACCTGGGAAAATACTACAAAAAATGCGTTAGCTAACGAAAAGTGCTGTTTGTTAGGCGTACGTGGTGTCGGTGTCTATGCCACTGCATCCTAAACGTTGAGGCCAGAATTGCTTCCGCCCGAGGAGTCGGGGGTAGCTGTCGAAGAGCTTTTCGTCTCAATGGTGACCATCCACGTATTGTTCCGATAATTCAACACAAAAGTGACCTCATCATTAGCAGAGCTGCCGCTCGTATCTGCAATGTGAATATCCCTGTCCTCCGGTACGTAATGGAGAACGGCGGCCTTATGGTTACGGCCAATACCCTTCCAACGGTACTGCTCATTGTCAACCTTCTGTGGAGTCTCTTCGATCAGCTCAGCCAAGAGCGGCGTATCGGTGCCGTACATCCACCCCTCATCCTTCGCGTACAAGTCTACGTATATCTTCATCTTCTGTACGTAGATACCGTCTAGGTCCACGTCCTTGAACGGGGCAGCGTCGCCGGTAACCGTCAGATAGTTCAGGGCTGCGAGCCAGTAGCCCAGCGCCGCATACATGCCCGAGATCGTCTTTGACTTTATGTTCTCGGGAGGAACGGGCATGGGCGGGTTCTCCGCCTTCTTCGTGGTGCTTGCGGGGCGGTAGGTTCCGGTGGACTTGTAGCTATTGAATTTCAAGTCACCTTTGTAGGGGCGCATCGGGTCAACTACGCTCGGGTCCTCCAGCGGGCGAATATCATTTGCGCAGGCAGTC
The DNA here is from genome assembly GCF_001812975.1 of Rothia sp. HMSC073B08. Classification (NCBI taxonomy): domain Bacteria; kingdom Bacillati; phylum Actinomycetota; class Actinomycetes; order Micrococcales; family Micrococcaceae; genus Rothia; species Rothia sp. HMSC073B08. The sequence continues at coordinate 22,997 of NZ_KV811086.1, forward strand.
AGGGAGGCGAGCGCGGCAGCGGTAGCAACGCCCAGGGCGGTGCGGCGAGTAACGAAGGTAGGCATGAGAACCCCTAAACGGTTTGTCAGTGTACTTTTAAGCGTACCCGAAGGAACTGACGCATGTTCAAAGTCCGCTCATGAACGCTTAAGGGAACATCGCCACCGCACGTAGGTAAAGAGGAAGCCCCCGCATGCAATCTCAACTGCATACGGGAGCTTCCCTCACTTTTAGAACCAGCCGCTTAGAGGCGGGTTTTAGGCGCTAGCGCTGCTCTTCTCGGAAGAGGATGCATCAGCATCCTCATCACTGAGCATGTACCACGCGCCGTCCTTGTAGTCCGCCGCGAAGTTGGTTGCCTCGCTCTTAGTGGATCCATCGACTAGGGGAGCGGGGTCCTGACCCTCAATGTGGATCTTCGCGTTGGGGTCATAGATGATGCGTCCGAGCCAATCGTAGCGGTTGGGTCCGCCCGCGACCTTCTTCGGGGCGTCGGTCAGAAGCTGAACGGTAACCGGCGCATCCGTGTCGTATACCCAGCCCCTGCCGGAAGAGTAGATGATAACAGCATTGCTGCCCTCGTTCGCATAGCGGGAGTACGGGTCAGCCTTCTTGAGCGGCTCGTAATCGCCCGTCATAAACATGTAATTGAAGCTCGCCAGCCAGTAGCTGAGGAACTGGTACATGCCTTCAACGGTTGCCTCGTTCATCTTCTCCGGAACAACAGGCTTCGGCACGTTCTGTGCCTTCTTTTCAGCCGTGGCAGGAACGTACTCGCCGTTCTTCTCGTACTTGTCGAGCTTCACCGTGCCCTTGTACGACTTCTTAGCAGACTCAGTCGCTGAAGCAGATGCCGAGGCGGATGCGCTCGCAGATTCAGAAGCACTTGCCGAAGGTGAAGCCTCACCGGAAGAAGAAGAGCTATCAGCCAGCGGGCGGATATCGCTAGCGCAGGCAGTCAGCGCTACAGCCGCACCGGCACCGGTAGCAGCCGCTAGTGCGGCACGTCGAGAAAGAAAAGTTGCCATGAAAAATCCTTAAGTAGTGCGTAGGGTCATGGGCCTAAGCCATAAATCTTATGCGCCTGTAAGCGAGGTGAATCCCCGCCCCTAAGACGGACTCAGCAAAGATGCTCTAGGCATTCTTAGCGTTAGCCTCATCGGATGCTTTGGTGCTCGGGCTCGCAGAGCCTTGTCCATGTACCTTGGTGGGGTAAGTGAACCACTTGCCGTCCTGATACGACAATTTCAGGTCGGAAAGCTCAGGCTCCATGGAAGTGTTCTGGTACATAGGCCTGTTTCCCTTACCCTCAACATGCATCATCGCCTTAGAGTCCTTGGATAGCGTGATACGCCAGTAGTAGAGGGAGTCGCTACCCGATACCTTCTCAGGTTGCGGGGTCATAATCTCAGCCTGAAGCGCATGCTCCGAACCGTAAAACCACCCCTCATTGGACTCATAAAAAGTCACGTAATCATGGAAAGACTTCACATCCCTGCCGGAGGGGTCAGCCTGCTTCAACGGCTCATCGTCACCGGTGAGCACCAGATAGTTGACGCTGGCAAGCCAAAAACTAAAGGCAGAGTATGCGCCATCAATGGTTTTCTCATGCATATTCGCCGGAGGGAGGGGCTTGGGCACATTCTGCGCCTTGTGCGTCTCATCCGCGGGGACGTACTCACCCTTCTTCTCATAGTTATCGAACTTTACCGGCCCCAGATAAGACTTCTCAGAAGAACCATCCGCAGAGGATGAGCTAGCAGAAGTGGAGGGGCTAGCAGAGGCGCTAGAACTTGCTGAAGAGGAAGCCTCCCCAGAAGCAGACGGGGAGCTATCAGCCAACGGACGAATATCGCTGGAGCAGGCACTCAGCATCGTAATAGCGCCCGCACCGGCAGCTAGTAGGGCTGCACGCCGAGAAAGGAAAGTCGTCATCAGAAATCCTTAAGTAGTGAGTATCAGAAGGAGCGGAATTTAACTGTTATTGTCCAAGAGCATGCGCCACATGCCCTCTTTGTACTCCATGATGAACTTCGTCGTGCGAGGAATCGTCTTTTCCTCCTCAACGATAGTCGCGTCAGGCTCACCCTCAATGTGGTACTTAGCGGCAGGATCATAAGCAACAGTCACAAGCCATTCATAACGGTCCTGCTTATTAGCAACCGGCTGAAGCTCATTCTCCGCAATCTCAATCTTGTACGGCTGATCCGAACCGTAAATCCACCCCAGACCCGACTCGTAGAGCTTAATCATGGTCCTAGAGTTCCTCAAAAAAGCCTTCGCAGGATCCGCCTTCATCAGCGGCTCAACATCGCCGGTCAGAATCAGATAATTCTGGGAAGCAAGCCAATAACCCATCAGAGCGTAAGCACCCTCGGGGCTGTTCTCCTTCATCTTCTCCGGGATAAGAGGCTTCGGCACGTTCTGCGCCGGCGCCTCCGCACTCGCCGGAATGTAGGTGCCGCTCCGCTCGTAGTTATTGAACTTAATCGGGCCCACGTATGAGCCGGGCGTGTGATCATCGGTAGGAGAAGGTGACGCCGAGGCGCTCACAGAAGAGGAAGCCGCGCCAGAAGTAGCGCCAGAAGCAGCATTAGAAGCCGAACCAGAGGAACCACCCGAGCCCTGCGACAGCGGACGAATATCAGTAGCGCACGCAGTCAGCGCTGCAAGAATACCGGTCGCACCCACGCCCAGGAGAGTACGTCGAGTGAAGAAGGTAGTCATCGGAAGCCCTTCGTTGGAACCAATACAGAACAGATAAAAACACCGTGCGCCAGAGCAGGCGTAGACGCCCTGTAAAGACCTATCAGTACGTCAATGTATACACCTTTAAGGTTACCCGAGAGCCACCAAATAGCCCCGTGACCACTTCGAATGTTCAGAAAATTAAGACCCCACACCCAGCGTTTTACCAGGTGCGGGGTCTTCCATCATGAGAAGTCAGCATGCGAGGGAACCTTCAGCAATACGGCAACTATGCGGCGCTAGACAACTCCCACTTGCCGTCCTTGTAATCCAGTCGGAACCTCGCCACCTTCTTCTTCGACTCATCAGCGCTCGTCGCCTTCTCCGGCTGACCATTGTAATGCCGCATCATCTTGGGATCCATATAGGAATAGCCCTCCCAAATAAAGCGAGTATTATTGCTACCCGGCACCTCACGGGGCGCATCCGTCAGCAGCTCAACAATATACGGAGTTTCCGTACCGTACACCCAACCCAAACCCGACGCATACAGCTTAATCGTGCTGGGATACTTCTCCCAGCCGTAACCATCATGGTAAACGATCTCAATTGGACCAGGGTTACCCGTCATCATGAGGTAATTCAAGCTCGCCAGCCAGAAACTCAAGAAAGCATACGCACCATCAACGCTGTGCTCCTTCATATTCGCCGGAGGAACAGGCTTCGGCATATTCTGAGCCATCTGCGTAGCGCTCGCCGGAACGTACTCACCGGTCTTCTCATAGCTATCAAACTTCATCGGACCCTTATAGGACTTACCCGAAGACGGAAGACCCGAGGCTACAGAAGCACTCGCAGACGCCGAAGCAGAAGGAGACGCCGATGCAGACGCAGATTCGGAGGTGGTCGCCGCCTCCGACGGAGAAGCCGAGCCGGTACTGCCAGCCAGCGGGCGAATATCGCTAGCGCACGCAGTCAACGCAGAAAGTGCACCCGCAACAGCAACACCCAGAGCGGTACGTCGAGTGAAGAAAGTAATCATCGGAAGTCCTTCGTCAGATCCTTCACCCACAAAGCCGTCAGCACGAGGCTCAAACCTGCAGGTAAAGACCATATGTAGTACGTCAATGTATATACGTTAAGCGTACCCGAGGCACTCTCAGTCGACCCCGAACACCCGCAGGGTTTCCCCCTGAGTGTTCCCTGGGTTTTTGACAAAAGAAACCCCCGCCCACGGTGCATTACCGCGGGCGGGGGAGAAGCTCATCTCAAACTGTTATGTCTTCATTCAGTACGACGAGAATCTTATACAGAAGAAGAACTGGAGGAAGAGTCAGAAGCCTTCGAAGAAGAGTCCTCATCGCCGGTGAGCATAAACCACTTACCATCCTTGTACTCCACAGCAGCCTTCATCAGCTGGCCGTTCGGGCTAGAAGCCGTCTTAAAAGGTACGTCAGACTTGCCCTCACGATGGATCTTCGCATCAGGGCTGTCGTTCATGTAACCCGGCCAGTTATAACGGGTAGTGCTACCGGAAACCTTCTGAGGCGAACCAGTAATCAGCTCAATAGTAACCGGGGTATCCACACCATACATCCAACCCAGATCATTCTCGTACATATACGCAAATTCCTGGAAATCCGTAACATACACATCTGCAGGGTCAGCCTTCTTCATCGGCTCAGTATCACCCGTCATTAGCGCATAGTTAAAGCTCGCCAGCCAGTAACCAATGAACGCGTACAAGCCATCAACGTTCTGCTCGTTCATGTTCTTCGGCACGAGGGGCTTGGGAACATTCTGCGCCTTCTTCTCAGCCGTAGCAGGAATGTACTCGCCGTTCTTCTCGAAGTTATCGAACTTCACAAGTCCCTTGTAGGACTTGCCGGAAGAAGCAGAGGCTGAAGCGCTAGCCGAGGCACTCGCGGATGCGCTTTCAGAAGCACTTGCAGAAGCAGAAGGAGAGCTGGACGCGCTACCATCAGCCAGTGGGCGAATATCGCTAGCGCACGCAGTCAATGCCGCCAGTACGCCGGCACCGGTTGCACCCAGCGCCACGCGGCGGCTCACACGGGTAGATATGGGGGAAGGGCTCGTCATTATCAGCCTTTCAAAAGAAGTCAACAAAGGAAATAGAGTGAGTTGACACCCATATCATACCGTAAACACGCATATAGATATCAAATGTTACTACTTATATCCTTTTGCGAAGAAAGGTCTAAAAAGCTGCAATTAGCGCACTAGGAAGCCGAAGTGCTCGCAGAACCCGAGCTCTTACCAGCATCCTTATCCTTCTGGGTACTCATAAACCAAGCACCCTCCTTATACTCCACAACAATCCTCATCGCCTGACCCTGAGAATCTTCTGCCCTAGCCAGCGACTTATCGCGGTTATCACCCTCCGTCAGATGCCTCTTCGCATTCTGATCAACCAGGGAACGAGCACGCCAGAAATAACGAATACGGTCGCCCTCAACCTGCGTGGGAGTATCCGTCAACAGGTACACAGACATCGGCTCACTCGTATCGTAAATCCAGCCGCGACCCGTCTCATAGAGCTTAACCATCGGCTCAAGCTCCTTATAGTATTCGCTACTCGGATCCGTCTTCTTCAACGGCTCAATATCACCCGTCAACGCCAAATAATTAAAGCTAGAAATCCAATAGCCAATCAGCGCATAAATACCGTCAATGCTCAGCTCCTGCACCTTCTCCGGCATAATCGGTTTGGGCACATTCTGCGCCTTCTTCTCAGCCGTGGCAGGCACATACTCGCCGTTCTTCTCAAAGTTATCGAACGTGACCTTACCCTGATACGACTTATTCGCAGACGGCAACGTCGACGAAGCAGAGGGGCTCGCGCTCGCTGACTCAGAGGTGGCAGCATCAACCGGCGGATGCACCGTACGCGCACACGCAGACAACACAGCGGCAAGACCAACACCGCCCGCACCCAACACGGCGCGGCGGCTCAAGGCGACGGGCTTAGAAGAGGGGCTAGTCATCAGCAGTCTTTCGGTGAGGTCAACGGATGTGGGGAGTGAGTCGACACCCCCATCATACCGGGCGCACCTTATAGCAACCGTAAAGCACCGGCGAATAACAAATAGTCGGGCGCATATGAAGACACCCCATAGCTGCCACACAACAAAAGACAGCTACGGGGTGAACAACGTAATACGCCTCGGCTGAACCGGGCCCACCGGCTAGCAGAGTAGTTAACGGAGCAGATGCGCAAAATTACGGCGCGCGTGAGCCACCTTCGGGCTCACCACAAATGCACAATAACCCTGCGCCGGATTCAACGCGTAATAATTCTGGTGATAATCCTCAGCCTCATAGAACACACCCAGAGGCTTAATCTCCGTAACAATGGGGGAGGGGTACAGCTGCTGAGCACGCGCCACCGCACGCTCAAATGCCTCACGCTGCTGCTCATCCGCGTAGAAAAGCACCGAACGGTACTGCGAACCGGTATCCGCACCCTGACGATCCCAGCTGGTCGGATCGTGGCTCGTGAAGAAAATATCCAGCACCGTATCCAGGTCAATCACCTGCGGGTCAAAGCTGAGCTTCAGCGCCTCCTGATGCCCGGTCGCACCCGAACACACCGAACGATAATCGGGGTCGGGAGTATCGCCGCCCGTGTAGCCGCAGACGCTCTCCTCAACCCCGCGGAACTGGCGGTACACCGCATCCAGGCACCAGAAACAGCCGCCGGCAAGAACAACATCAGTCATGATTCCTCCTTGAACTATAAAACCACACTACCTGAAGAACACCGCCGAGCCGCATAATATTCCTGAGCTGCCGCCGCGCCACCTGCCACAATAGAGGTATGACTGAAAAACTAGAAACCCCCACCCTCGCAGAAGTCGTCGACGCCTTCCACACGCTCTTCCCGCCGCAGCTCGCCGCCGGATGGGACGCATCCGGCCTCGTCGCCGGACGTGGCGCCGCTAAAGTGAGCACCGTCCTCTTCGCAGTAGACGCCCTCACCGCCACCGCTGAAGAAGCCGTAGCCGAAGGCGCGCAGCTACTCATCACCCACCACCCGTTACTGCTACGCGGCGCAAAGTTCATCCCCGACAGCGACTACAAGGGCAATGTACTGCACACCCTTATCGAAGGCGGATGCGGCCTGCTCGGCGCGCACACCAACGCCGATGCCGCCGTTGAAGGCGTGAACGAAGCACTCTGCGACGCTATCGGCCTGATTGACCGCGAACCGCTCACCGAAGCACAAACCCAGGTACTCGACGAACAGGAACACTCGGTAGGCACCGGCCGCCTCGGCACCCTGCCCGAAGAAATCACCCTCAAGGAGCTCGCAGAACGCCTCGCAGCGGCACTGCCCGCAACCGCCGGTGGCCTGCGCATCGCCGGACGCGCCGACCAGCCGATCCGCCGCGTCGCCCTCTGCGGTGGTGCCGGTGACTCCCTCTTCGACGCTGTGCGCGCCACTGACGCGCAGGTGTACATTACCGCCGACCTGCGCCACCACCCCGCCAGCGAATTCCGCGAGACCGCACGAGTTGACGGTAGCAACATCGCCCTGATTGATTGCTCCCATGCAGCTAGCGAATCCCTCTGGCTGCAGTCGGCGGCAAACCGCCTGCGCGCCCTGCTCGCTGAGCGCGGCTTCGCTATCGAAACGAAGCTGTCCGCACTGAACACCGACCCGTGGGACTTCACCGTCTCCACCGGCGTGGCAACCGGTCAGGACGCGCACTCGGCAAGCACCGCCGCAGCCCCCGCATGGGAACTCTAGGGCGAGAATTCTAGGGGAGAGAACTCTAGAAGAATCCGCGCAGATTCCCTCAATGCGTAAGAGCCCGGGCACCCCGTCCGTTGTGACGAGGTGCCCGGGCTAGAACCGGCTCGGTCTACTTAGTTAGCAATGCGATACAGGCCGGTAGTGGTAGGGTGCATAACACGATGCCAGTAATAGAACGTTATCCAGTCCAATTCAATGCGGGTCACAGCATGATTCGGTTCAAACATGCCGGTCTCGGGAGTAATAACATTCTGCTGGGTAGCCCACAGAATCTCACGGTAGAACGCGGAATCCGGCGTAACATCCGGGAAGGATGAAACACCCGATACTTCCGGTGAACCAGACGCACGGTAAATCATTGCGGCAACGGTTGCATTCGTGAGACCGTCCTCCGCGTGGAACTTTCCGTCAGGTCCGCCGAAAGTAACGCCCTTTTCACGAGCCCAAATGTAGGCGGCGTAGTTCGGATTGTCCGTCTTCACATCCGGCCACGGAGAGACTTCAGGAAGGTCCACCTTGGGGCTGCCCTTCATCTCATAAAGGGCGGAAGCCAGCTCACCGCGGGTGGCAGGCTGCTTCTGTTCCTCGTCGTTCAGCGATGTCGAAAAGTACATACGTTCCTCTACGGGTACGTAAGCATTCGTGAACCGCTGGACACCCTCAAACTTCAAATCCTGGTGCGCCAAAAGAACGCCGCGGTGCTCCGGGGCAAAACCCACCATCGGCGTGATGAGAGTCTTATCCGTCTTGCTGGGGTAACCGTAGTCGCTCCACGCCTCAATGACGTACTGCTTGGACGGATCCAGCGTGTTCGCGGGAATCTTGAGATTGACGAAAGCGAAGCCTCCCTCCAGGCCCGTCTCGTATTCATCATCACCGTGGACGTAACGCTTCATCTCGCTCATAACCAGGACGGGGGAACCCGTGCCCTTCTCGCGAATGACGTACATCATGCCCTCAACGCCGGGGATGTCAGTCCCTACGAAGCCCTGACCCTGAATCAGCAGCTCCTGATCCTTCGTGGTGTCCTTCAAAGCGTCGTATTTCAACTTAGGTGCGAAGGTGTCGAAGTGATAATCATTGGTGCTCAGACCGTGATGCGTCACAACGTTCTTGCGAGCCCAGATATCCTGAACGGTTGACTGCGGCTGGCCCTCGGGCTCGGCAAGGATGCCAACCTCGTAACGCACCTTGTCCAGAGTCATATCCGGGAAATACTCCGTGAGAGTGTAGTAACTCGGCAAAGTATTAGCTTCAACCTTCAGCGGGGCGACAAAGGTGCCGTCATCGTCAATGGTGAAGTCCTTGCCCTCTTCAAACCGCAAGAGGGTATCGGTCACCTGATGGGCGTTGTAGGGGACGTTCTCCTCGGGCGCGATGTAGATGACTACCTTGCCGTGCTGCTTGCGCCACTCCTTGGTGAAGCCGGTGCCCAGAACCGTAATTTTACTGTCCTCACCGGTGTACAGGCCGTCGCCCTCTTGCTCGAAGACGTCACGGCCGTCCTGGTAGTAGTAATCCTCATAGACAACGGTGAAAGACGGCTCATCCGCGACATCCTGAGTTGCAGGGGCGGGGGTATTGGCAGTCGGTGCGTTAGCAACGGGCGCGTTTGCGGTGGGCGCTGCGTCCTGGGCTAACGCCGGGGTCAGCGGCAGGACCATCACGCCCGCCAGTGCGAGCGCGCTACAATTCCGAGCCGCGCGGAGGAATGAAGACTTAGAGTTCGGAAGTGAGGACATAAGACATCCTTAGGGTCATTTCTCCGGGGCCGCGCGAGCTTACCGGCAGGTTGGGAATCGGCCGCAGAATCTGCGCACGCCCGATGAGAAAAGTGGTTGAAAATCCCCCTCGGTTTCGGGGATATCCTCACCCTATCAAAGCGTTGAACGATTGTCAGGAAACACTCAAGGAATACTTTAAGGTTTCGAGAAATCTCATACAGCGGTAGCTGTTAAAAGCTGAACCCCGTGCTCCCGAACAGAAAACCATTCGGGAGCACGGGGAACCAGAGAGCTATCCGATGCACCGCACGCGCCCTCAAGGTAAAACCCGAGGGGGATGCGGGCGGGCTAAACGACCTTACTTAGCGCGAGCCTGGAACGCCTCAATCAGAGTCTCCAACTCACCATGAGTCACCATGTACTGAGCATCGAAAGCGCCGTTAGCGTTCAGCACCACCTTGTTCTGCTGAGCCCACAGAATCTCACGGTAGAACGCCGAACCGGGAGCCACATCACTGTACGGGGAGTCGCCCTTAACCGCGGGCGAACCAGCCGCACGGTAGGTGAACGCCGCAACGGTAGCGTTCGAAATGCCTGCATCAGCATGGAACTTGCCGTCCGACCAGCCGAAGGTAATACCCTTCTGACGAGCCCACACGTACGCGGGGAAGTTCGGGTCGGTGGTCTTCACATCCGGCCAGGGAGAAGTTTCAGGCAGCTTCACCTCGGGGGTGCCCGCCTGAATGTACAGGGCAGCTGCGAGCTCACCGCGGGTAGCGAGGGTCTCCAGCTTCTCGTCGGAAGGATCAGGGTTCTGGTTATCGTTCTCATTGGGGTCCTGAGCGTTGGGCAGGTTAGCATCCCTATAACCGTTCGTGCCGTTCAGGTCCAGGTCCTGCCATGCGAGTAGGGTACCGCGGCCCTTGGTGGACCTGCCCACGACCGGTGCGATCAGCTTACCGTTATTGCCGTAACCGTCGTTAGCCCAGACCTCAATCACGTACTTCTTCGAAGCATTCAGAGTGTTTGCCGGAAGATTCACGGTACCGTTCAGGTTGCCATCACGGTACGCCGAAGACTGGGTGGGGTGGTCAAACTCGATAATGTCGCTGGTTGCCAGAACCGGGGTGTTCGAGCCCTTCTCACGAACCACGAGCTGAACGCCCCTAACGGAGTGAATATCGCCGTTAAACCCCTGGCCACCAACGTTCAGATCCTGTGATTTTGCGGGGTCAGTCACAGCGTTGTAACCCAGGCGCGGTGCGAACGGCGCCGGCTTCTCGCCCATAGTATTCAGCACCTGGGTGCTCACCACGTTCTTGCTGGTCCACAGCTCCTGAGCGGTCAGCGGCTTCTGATCCTTCTGTTCAGCAACCACGCGAATTTCGTAGAGGACATCGTACTTGGTGCCGCCGGTCGGGTCGTGGAAGTTGTCATCATCGATGAAGTAGTAGGCAGCAAGCTTGTACGCCTCAACCTTCAGATCAGCCTCAAAAGTGCCGTCATCGGTAATGGTGAAGTCCTGACCCTCCACGAAGCGCAGCATCTTCGAAGTCGGAATCTCGTAGCCGGAGGGCGCGTAGTTCGCGGGAGCAATGTACAGCGCCACGGTGCCGTGCTGAGCGCGCCACTCCTTGGTGTAACCCGCACCCTTCACATGGATGGTACCGCCCTCAGTCGTGACGAGGGAGGGGTTCACGCCGTCGTACTTGTAACCGTCAGGGATGGAAACCTCAAGGGTCGGGGTAGCCGCAGCGTCCTGGTCGGCTACCTGTGGGGTAGCGGCAGCAACAGCGGCATCAGCGGCAGGAGCTGCATTCTGAGCCAGCGCCGGAGTCATCGGCAGAACCATCGCGCCAGCCAACGCCAGAGCGCTACAATTCCGAGCCGCGAGGAGGAATGAAGACTTAGAGTTCGGAAGCGAGGACATAAGACATCCTTAAAGTTGTTTCTCGCAGGGCTCTGCGGGCTCAACGGCGGGTAGGGAATTCGCCGTTGAATCTGCACACACCCTATGAGAAAAGTGGTTGAAAGCCCCGTCGGTTGCGGGGACATTTTCACCCTATCAAACCCTCAGGTAGATGTCAGAGAACACTCAAGGGAAGCTTGAAAGTTTTGAGGCGTTTCACAGGTTGATCAGCCGGTAAAAGCTGAACCCCGTGCACCCGGTGAGAAGAAGACTCTCAGGATGCACGGGGTTATGACTCAGACTAGAACCAGCCCACCATAGTCAGTGCGGTTCTGAAAAATGAACATCATCTGCTCCAGCTCACCACGATTTACCATCGTGGTCGCCTCAAAAATACCCCTCTGCGGGTTAATGACACCATGCTGAGCAGACCACAAAATCTCACGGTAGAAGGCGGAACTCGGATTCACATCCGTAAACGAAGAAACACCGGAAACAGCTGGGGAACCTGCTGCACGGTAGGTGAACGCCGCAACAGTAGCGCGTGAAATACCTGCATCCGCATGGAACTTACCATCAGACCAGCCGAAGCTGATGCCCTTCTCACGAACCCAAATGTACGCAGCGTAGTTCGGGTCGTCTGTCTTTACATCCGGCCACGGGGAGACTGCCGGGAGGTTCACCTTGGGGGCGCCAGCTTGAAGGTACAGTGCTGCAGCTAGCTCACCGCGAGTAGCGCGCTGCTGCTGTTCCTCATCGCTAAGCTTTGAGAAGAGGTGCTTATACTTGGGCTTGGGTAAAGATACATTCGTGAATTCCTTAAGACCTTCAAACTTCAGGTCCTGACGGCCCATAAGGACACCGCGGTGCTCCGGCGCGTATCCCACCATCGGTGTAATCAGAGTCTTATCCGTCTGGCTGACATAGCCATAGTCGCTCCATGCTTCAAGGACGTACTGCTTAGACGGATCCAGAGTGTTCGCGGGAATTTTGATGGTTTTGTAAACAGCATTTCCCCACAGCTGAAGTGTGCCATTGCCACGATCGTAGTAGCGCTCCATCTCGCTCATGAGCAGGACGGGGGTGCCGGTGCCCTTCTCTCGAATCGTGTACATGACACCCTCACGGCCGGGGAGTTCATTCGCGCTGAAACCCTCACCCTCAATCATCACCTCCTGATCTTTCGCGGTGTCCTTCAGGGCATCGTACCTCCAATGGGTCCCGATAATTTTAGGATGGCGACGGGCATATATCGGCTGGTGGATAGCCACGTTCTTACGAGCCCAAATATCCTCAATGGTTGGCCAGGGCTGCCCCTCAGGCACAGTGAGGATGCCAATCTCATAACGCACCTCTTCCCAGCGGAAATTCGGGGCATCATAACGGATGGGGTCGTAGAAAGTATCCAGGTCGCCATATCTAATCCTCAGCTTTGCCTCAAAAGTGCCGTCATCGGCAATAGGGAAACGCCAACCTTCTCCAAAGAAAAGCACCGACGTTGAAGGGTTAGTGTTACCAGGACGATCTTTTGTAGCGGCAATATAAAGGACTGCCTCGCCGTGCTGCTTACGCCATTCCTTGGTGAGACCGGTGCCCCTCACCGTAATTTCGTTGTACTCATCGGTGTACAAAGCCGCACCCTCCCCATAATCAATGGTGAAAGACGGGCCATCCGTGACGTCCTGAGAAACCGGGGAAGCGGTATTGGCAACCGGTGCGTTAGGGACAGAAATGTTAGTGACCGGTGCTGTATCCTGAGCCAGCGCCGGAGTCATCGGCAGAACCATCGCGCCAGCCAACATGAGAGCGCAACAACCCTGCGTTGCACGGCGGAATGAAGACTTAGAACTCGGAAATGAGGACATAAAGCATCCTTATGGTACGTCCCATTGGATGTTGGCAATTCCTGCAGGATGATTTCCGGCCGATTCTTCACCGTCGAAGTTGCGCTGACCCAATAAGAAGTTCGTTGATTATCCCCGTCGGTTTTGGGGGTAGCCTCAGCATATCAAACCCTTAATGAGAAGTCGCGAGAAATCTCAAGGAATAGTTGAAAGTTTTGAATTCTGTGCCGCAATGATTCCGCGAGCACCCAAAAATAGGTGCAGAAAAAAAGCAGAGAAAACGGGCATAGAAAACCCCGTGTTCCCGAATAGAAAAACCATTCGGGAACACGGGGTATTCAGCTTAGAACTAGGCTGCCTTACTTAGCGCGATTCTATCTGGCACCGTTCTACTGAGCGCGGTTCTGGAAATTGAACAGCATCTGCTCCAATTGACCACGATTCACCAGGTCCGTCGCGTTAAAAGCACCGAAATCTGGAGTAATGACATACTGCTGAGTGGACCACAGAATCTCACGGTAGAAGGCGGAACTCGGATTAACATCCGTGAACGAAGAAACACCAGAAACAGCCGGGGAACCCGCTGCGCGGTAGGTGAACGCCGCAACGGTAGCGTTCGAAATGCCGGCATCCGCGTGGAACTTACCATCAGACCAGCCGAAGGTGATGCCCTTCTGACGAGCCCACACGTAGGCGGCGTAGTTCGGGTCGTCAGTCTTCACATCCGG
>NZ_KV811086.1:36766-38750 GCF_001812975.1 Rothia sp. HMSC073B08
TTCGGGTCGTCAGTCTTCACATCCGGCCAGGGGGAGGTCTTAGGGAGGTTCACCTTGGGGCTACCCCCCTGAGCGTACAGCGCCGCCGTCAACTCGCCGCGAGTAGCGCGCTGCTGCTGCTCCTGGGAGGTGAGCTTCGAGGTCAGGGTCTTGTATTCTCGCGTGGGCGCAGTAGCATCCGTGAAGTTCGGAACGCCCTCAAACTTCAGATCCTGACGAGCCATAAGAACACCGCGGTGCTCCGGCGCGTAACCCACAATCGGGGTGATGAGGGGCCTGTCCTTCTTGGTGAGGTCGTAGTCGTAGTCGCTCCACGCCTCAACGACGTACTGCTTAGAAGGATTCAGGGTGTTTGAGGGGATCTTGATGGTGCGGTAAAGAGTGCCTCCCTCCAGGCGGGTTACGCCATCGGGACTCTCATAGTAAGACTTCATATCGCTCATCGCCAGGACGGGCGTGCCGGTGCCCTTCTCACGAATCACGTACATGGCACCCTCGCGGCCAGGCAACTCCTCCCCAACGAAACCCTCACCCTGGACCAGTAGCTCCTGATCCTTCGTGGTGTCCTTCAGCGCATCGTACTTCAACTTAGGTGCCATGACCTCAGGATGGTAAGCGCGGGTGTACATCGGATTGTGGGCGATAACGTTCTTGCGAGCCCAAATATCCTCAATGCTCGACTGGGGCTGGCCCTTAGCCTCGGTCAAAATACCCGTCTCGTAACGCACCTCGTCCAGGGTGATACCCGGGAAATAATCGATGGGAGTGTAGAAGCTCTCCAGAGCCTTAGCCTTGATGGTCAGCTTCGCCTCAAAAGTGCCATCATCGGCAATGGTGAAGTCCTTACCCTCTTCAAAACGGAGCATCGACGTGGAAGGCTCAGCGTTACCGGGGCGGTCCTTCGTAGCAGCAATGTAGAAGACAACGGTGCCGTGCTGCTCACGCCATTCCTTGGTGAAACCGGTACCCTTCAGAGTCACGGTGCCACCCTCGCCGGTGTACAGAATGCCGTCATAATCAGCGGAGTACGTCGGCTGTGCCGCTACATCCTGAGCAACCGGCTTGGGGGTCACAGCATTTGCCGCCGGTGCATTGGCAGCAGGTGCCGCATCCTGGGCGAGTGCCGGAGTCATCGGCAGAACCATAGCGCCAGCCAGCACCAGTGCGCCGCAACCCTGCGCCGCACGGAGGAAAGAAGACTTAGAGTTCGGAAGCGAGGACATACATCATCCTTACGGGTCGTACCCATCGGGATAATACAGTTTCATAGGGCTTCTGGGGTGAGAAATCTCCGTCGAATCTGCGCCAACCCAATGAGAAAAGTGGTCGAATATCCCCATCGGTTTCGGGGACATTTTCACCCTATCAAAGGGTTGAACAGATATCAGGAAACACTCAATGGGGACTTGAAGGTTCTGAGGGTTTTCACAGGTTGACCAGCCACTAAGAACTGAGAACCCAGCACGCTAAACTCAGCAAACTAAACCCCGAAAACAGAACCCCGCGCTCCCGAATAGAAAACCATTCGGGAACACGGGGTTACTCAGACGGCTAGTTTAGCGAGCCTGGAAAGCAGTCAGAACAGTCTCCAGGTGGCCGCGAGTTAGCAGCTGCTTAGGAAGGAAATAGTGACCACCGTACACAGTAGGCAAATTCTGGCTCGCCCACAGAATCTCACGATAGAACGGAGCACCAGGCTTAACATCCACGTAGGGGGAATTACCCGTCACCGCAGGAGAACCCGCCGCACGGTAAGTAAACGCCGCAACGGTAGCGTTCGAAATACCAGCGTCCGCGTGGAACTTGCCGTCCGACCAGCCGTAGCTGATGCCCTTCTCACGAACCCAAATGTACGCAGCGTAGTTCGGGTCGTCAGTCTTCACATCCGGCCAGGGAGAAGTCTCAGGCAGCTTCACCTCGGGCGCGCCAGCCTGAAGGTACAGAGCCACCGCCAGCTCGCCGCGGGTAGCGCGTTCCTTGCGCT
>NZ_KV811086.1:38850-46718 GCF_001812975.1 Rothia sp. HMSC073B08
CCGCGGGTAGCGCGTTCCTTGCGCTGCTCATCGGTCAGGCTAGGCTTCTTATCATCAGTGTTGGACGCATCAGAACCCTTAAAATTCAGGTCCTGAGAAGCCAGCAGAGTACCGCGGCCCTCGGGTGCCTTACCCACCACGGGAGCGACAAACTCGCCGTCCTCGTAACCGTTGTTACCCCACACCTCCACGACGTACTTCTTCGCCGGATCCAGAGTGTTCGCCGGGACCTTGACGCTGCCGGACAGCTCACCGTTCACGAACTCAAAGGCTCGGTCGTGGTGGTTGTACTCAATAAGATCACTGGTTGCCAGAACCGGGGTGTTCGAACCCTTCTCACGGATTACATACTGAACACCCTTGGGGGAAGCAATCTCACCGTAGAAGCCGGTACCCGAGAAGTAAATATCCTGATCCGCGGTGGTGTCGCCCAGAGCCTTGTACTCCACCTTGGGAGCAAACTTCTCAGGGCGGTACGCCTGGGTCTGCACCGCAATACGTTGTACCACGTTCTTACCAGCCCACAGGTCCTTAACCGTCAGCTGGGGGTCGCCCTGCTTCTCAGCAACCAGGTCAACCTCGTAACGCACCTCGTAACGCGGGATACCGGGGAAGTAGTTGCGAGGCTCGTAGTAGTTCAGCAGCGCGCCCGGCTTGACGGTCAGCTGAGCATCCAGGGTGCCATCCTCGGCAATGGTGAAGTCCTTACCCTCCTCAAAACGGAGCGGTGTATCATCAGCGGGCAGAAGGCTACCATCGGGAACGCCCTGAGAAGCGGCAACATAAACCGCCACCTTGCCGTGCTTCTCACGCCATTCCTTCGTGAAACCCGAACCCTTCACGTGAACGGCGCCGCCCTCGGAGGTGTACAGCAGCTGAGCCTTGCCATCGTACAGAACCTCAAACGTCGGGGTAGACTCCTGGATGGCCTTAGCGCCCGGAACATCCGCAGCCTGCGAACCATCAGAACCATTGAAATTCAGCGCCTGAGAAGCGAGCAAGGTGCCGCGGCCCTCGGGTGCCTTACCTACGAAAGGGGTAATGAACTCGTCGTCATCGTAGCCATTGTTACCCCACACCTCAACGGTGTACTGCTTCGCCGTATCCAGGGTGTTAGCGGGAATCTTAACGTTACCGTTGAGGTGCCCATGCTGATACTGGGACGAATACTCGGGGTCGTTGTACTCGATGATGTCGCTAATAGCCAGGACGGGGGTGTTCGAGCCCTTCTCACGCACAACAATCTGAACACCCTTCGGGGAGTTAATATCGCCGTTGAAGTCCCAACCTGAGAAGTTCAGAACCTGATCGTTACCGGTATCCTTCAGAGCGTTGTAGCTCCAATGAGGAGCGAACTCATCAGAAGTGGCAACAGGATTCTCGCGGACGCGATCATCCGGCAGGGAACCAGCAACAGCCGCCGCAGGAGCATCCGCGGCAACATTCTGAGCAAGCGCAGGAGACATCGGCAAAACCATCGCGCCAGCCAACGCCAATGCACCGCAACCCCGTGCTGCACGGAAGAAGGACGAAGCCTTGAAATTCGGAAGAGCGGACATAATCATTCCTTATTGGTCGAACCCATCGCGCCAATGCAGTTTCTAAAAGGGGAGTGAGAAATCTTCGTCGAATCTGCGCCAACCCAATGAGAAGTGGTCGAATGTCCCCGTCAATTTCGGGGACAATTTCACCCTATCAAAGGGGTGAATAGAAATCAGGAAACGCTCAAGAGAGACTTGAAGGTTCTGAGGGTTTTCCCAGGTTGACCAGCCGCTAAGAACTGAACCCAGCACGCTAAACTCAGCACGTTAAACCCCGAAAACAGAACCCCGTGCTCCCGAACAGAAAAACCATTCGGGAACACGGGGTTATTTAGATGGCTATCTTAGCGAACCTAGAAAGCCATCATCAGAACCTCCAGCTCACCGCGAGTCACCGTATGCTTGGGGTCAAACGTGCCGCTGGTGCTCAGCGCAACCTTGTTCTGACCAGCCCACACAATCTCACGGAAGAACGCAGAATCCGGGGTCAGATCAGTGTACGAGTGCCAGTCATGATCAAGGGTAGGGGAACCCGCCGCACGGTAGGTGAATGCCGCAACGGTAGCGTTCGAGATGCTTGCCTCCGCGTGGAACTTACCGTCAGACCAGCCGAAAGTAATGCCCTTCTGGCGAGCCCATACGTAGGCGGCATAGTTCGGGTCGGTGGTCTTTACATCCGGCCAGGGAGAGACCGCCGGGAGATCCACCTTGGGGCTACCAGCCTGAGCGTACAGCGCAGCCGTCAGCTCGCCGCGGGTAGCGCGTTCCTTGCGCTGCTCATCAGTCAGGCTGGGCTGCTTACCCTCATCAGCGTCAGACCCCTTGAAGTTCAGGTCCTGAGAAGCCAACAGCTCACTGCGACCCTCAGGTGCCTTGCCCACCACAGGGCCAGCATTCTCGCCGTTCTTGTAGCCGTTGTTAGTCCAAACCTCCACCACGTACTTTTTCGCCGGGTCCAGAGTATTCGCCGGAACCTTCACGACGCCGCGTACCTTGCCGTTCTTGAACTCAGAAATATGGCTAGGGTGGTTATACTCAAAAATGTCGCTCGTCGCCAGAACCGGGGTGTTTGAGCCCTTCTCACGAATCACATACTGAACACCCCTGGAGAAGTTAAACTGGCCGTAGAAGCCGGTACCCAAGAAGTAAATGTTCTGATCAGCGGTAGTATCACCCAAAGCCTTGTACTCCACCTTGGGGGCAAACGGGCTGGGGCGGAATGCCTGAGTGTGCAGCGCACTATGAAACAGCACGTTCTTGCCAGCCCGCAGATCATCAAGGGTCAGCGGGGGCTGCCCCTGTTTCTCGGTAAACATGCCAATCTCATAATTCACCTCGTAACGCTTCTCGTAACTCGGAGCACCGGGGAAGGGGACGCGAGGCTCGTAGTAGTTCTGCAGCTCACCGGGCTTGACCCTCAACTGAGCATGCAGGGTGCCGTTTTCAGCAATGGTGAAATCCTTACCCTCCTCAAAACGGAGCAACACATCCTTAGCAGGCAGGAAATCACCGTCGTCAGGAACACCCCGAGAAGTAGCAATGTAAAACACTACTTTGCCGTGCTTCTCACGCCACTCCTTGGTGTAGCCCCAACCCTTCACGTGGATGGTGCCGCCCTCAGCGGTGTACAGATACGGATCCTCGCCGTCGTGCCGGTACCAGAACGTAACCTTCTGCGGGGTCTTACCCGGAATATCCGCAGCTGTCGTGCCGTCAGAGCCTTCGAAATCCAGCTCCTGGGTAGCAAGCAGGGTACCGCGGCCCTCGGGTGCCTGACCCACGACGGGGGTAATAAACTCGTCGCCCTCGTAGCCGTTGTTACCCCACACCTCGATAACATAATCTTTTTCTTTATCCAAGGTGTTTGCCGGAATCTTCGCCGTACCGTGGATGTAGCCGCTCTGGTAAGCGAAAGCCAGATTCTCGTGGTTATATTCAACGATGTCGCTAACCACCAGAACCGGGGAGTTCAAACCCACCTCTCGCACAACAACCTGAACACCCTTCGGGGAGTTAAAATCACCCTCAAACCCCCAACCCCAGAAGTCCAGAACCTGATCCTTATCAGTATTCTTCAACGCGTTGTAGCTCAAGTGAGGATAGAACTCATCAGAAGTATCAGTGGGATTCTCACGGACGCGATCACCCGGCAGAGAACCAGCCGCTGCAGGAATATCTGCAGTAGCATTCTGGGCAAGCGCCGGAGTCACCGGCAGAATAATCGCACCCGCCAGCGCCAGTGCACTGCAGCTGCGAGTTGCATACAGGAGTGAAGACTTAGAGTTCGGAAGAGCGGACATAAACATTCCTTATCGGTCATGTCCATTGCGCCGATGCAGGTTCTAAATAGGAATGAGAAATATCCGTCGAATCTGCGCCAACCCAATGAGAAGTGGTTGAGTGTCCCCATCGGTTCAGGAAACACTCTCACCCTAACAAACCTTCAAGTAGAAATTGGTACGTTACTCAAGAAAAACTTGAACCTTCCGAAATATTTCACTGCGTGCATGATGCTGCGCACAGGAAACCCAAAACCCAGGCGGCCCCAACCCCCAGACAGCCCCGCGCACAGTCCTCAAAACACAAGAGGCCCCGCACTCCCAACAAGGAGCACAGGGCCGCCAAACACACTAACCAAACGCTAAAGCAAAGCGTCAAAAATACGAAGGGGAAAAACTACGAAGTGCGGAAGTATAGGTACATCATCATCGCAACACGACCACGAGAGGTCTGAGCCATCGGCTCAAAAGCATTACCCTCAGACACCGTCGACACACCATGGCGAGACGCCCACACAATCTGACGGTAGAACGGAGTCGCAGACGAAACATCGCTAAACGGGGAAGTACCCGACATCTGAATCTTCTGCGCACCATCAGCACGGTACAGAAGCGCCGCAGCGGAAGCATTCGACAAGCGCGCCTCCGCATGGAACTTACCATCAACCCAGCCGGGCGTAATACGCTCCTGACGCGCCCACAGGTACGCATCATAGTTCGGGTCAGATTCATCAACATCCGCATACGGTGAATGCTCCGGATGGGTCACCGCCGGCGAACCCGCCAGCTTATAGAACATGGTGATCAACTCGCCACGAGTCACCGGATCCTTAGCACCAAAATGGTCCTCAGAAACCGGCTCCATCGTCTGGGTACGAACAGCCCAACGGATACCCGCATAGTACGCAGAATCCTCAGGGGCATCAGCAAAAATAGTATTCGCATCCGGCGCGGTCACGGACGGATGCAGAATCTTCGGGCCCTGGGTCGAAGAACTCGACACCAGAGCAGAAGTAGAAATCGCCGAAGCGGTCGCCGGCGCAGCAGTATCCGCCGAAGAAAGACGCGCCTCCGACGGATCATAAAAAGAGAAAAGAGGTGAGAACGGCAGATACAAAACACCCGCCAGCGCCACAGCGCCAACAGCCAGCTCAATACGGCGGCGCTTACGCTTCTTCGACTCAGCCTGAGAAGAAGCCTCGGAGGTGCCCTCCGGTGCCAGCAGAGGTGCAGAAGAATTATGGGCAGTATCAGTCGACTGCTTAAAATCCTGGGACATAAATCCTCAATGTGGTTGATGTATCGGTGTGTGATGGGCTCCCTCTAGTTCTACGCACCCAGCCGGATAAGGGTGCGCACCAAGGGGGCGCAACAGTCCTAAGCATAAACCACAGCTTGAAAAATATTAATTTACACTCCACAGAACATTCTTAAAAAGGGGAGTGGAGCACCCCAAAAATCCGCCCAATAGCGGGTACCGCATGAGGTGCGCCCCACATGCGGTACAGCCCACATTAGCGTGTTAGCCGGCAAAAATACCTCGAAAAACCGCGGAACAGCACCGGGCGACAGTCCCGCACGCGCCCCTACAGATACCTTGCAGACACCTCATAAACACCCCGCAATGGCACAGAAAAGCCGGGCCGGCGGGATAAAACCAACGTTTCATCGCCGCCAGCCCGGCATAATCCATAGACCCTAGAGACTAGTCCTAGCGAACCTTATAAAGCCCTAGTGAACCTTATAGAGCCCTAGCGGACCTTGTAGTTCATCAAGAAACCAGCCAGCTCACCACGGCTCACCAGCGCAGACGGGTGGTACTCAGAGCCCGGGAAAACCTGTAGCTTCTGCTGCTTAGCCCAAGTGATCTCGCGGTAGAACGCAGAACCGACCTTCACATCGGTGTACGGCGCCTCAGTCGCAGCAACCGGCTTCTTACCATCGAAACGGTACAGGAACGCCGCAACAGTAGCATTAGAGACAGACGCATTCGCGTGGAACTTGCCATCAGACCAGCCGAAAGTAATGCCCTTCTGACGAGCCCAAATGTACGCAGCGTAGTTCGGGTCATCGGTCTTCACATCCGGGTACGGGCTAGTAGCCGGCAGGGTAACCTTCGGGGAACCAGCCATGCGGTACAGCGCAACAGTCAGCTCACCGCGGGTCGCATCATCATTAACGCCGAACCAATCCTTCTCACGAGAATCAATTAGATTCTGATCAGCAGCCCACAGAACAGCCTTGTGGTTCGCGTGAGCAGCCGGAACATCAGCGAAACGCTCACGAGCCTTCTTGTTCGCAGACTCACCGGTCAGAGTCAGGTAATCAGCCGCGATGCGCTCACGCTGACCATCGGCGTAGTTGATGGTTACGAAAATAGCGTAGTGGCTATCCTCATCCAGCTTGGTGCCGTCAACGTTAACGGTCGTCTCAAACGCGCCGGTCGCCACACGGTCAGCGTTCAGAGTGATGCTATCCAGAGCCTCACCGGTCGGGTTGCCGTCAGCCTCAGCCTCAGAGAACAGAACGTTCACGGTAGCGCCAGCCGGAACATTGAAGTCCTTACCCTTCACACGGATAGTGGTCGAAGAACTCAGATCCACCTTGTCAGTGCTCAAAGAAACCGAAGGAGACTCCTTCTTAACGTTCTCGCCGTTCACCGGAACAAACGCCTGAGTGC
Organism: Rothia sp. HMSC073B08; assembly: GCF_001812975.1. Taxonomy (NCBI): domain Bacteria; kingdom Bacillati; phylum Actinomycetota; class Actinomycetes; order Micrococcales; family Micrococcaceae; genus Rothia; species Rothia sp. HMSC073B08. Next base: position 45,351 of record NZ_KV811086.1, read on the forward strand.
TCAGCGCCTGGCTGTTTGCCTCATCGTTATCTTCCGGAACGTTGAACTCGAAAGTCTGCACAACATAGGAGCTACCGGACTTCAAGGTACCCGCCGGGATATCCAGAACAGTCGAGAAACGGCCGTTGGTGTAACCCATGTACTGACCAAAGAAAGCAGAGTAGGAGGTGAACTTAGCCTCCGACTGAGCCAGCGCGGGACCGGTCGCCTTGCCGGTCGCCGGATCAACCGCACGAACCGCAACAATTAGCGACTCGCTGCCGTTGTACGAAATGTTCTGGAAACCGGCACCGTTCACGGTGACCTTAGTGTTCTCAGAAGCATTCACCGACGAAGCGCTGTACGACAGGGTCGGGGAATCAACGGCGGGAACATCCGCAACCTTCAGTTCAGTACGAACCTCATCCGCAGGAATCCAGCCGTCTTCAGCGTCATCGCGGTAACCGAGCACAACATCGAAGGACGAGCCATTGGCCTCCAGATAGTTAGCGCCGATAGAAGCGGTCAGGTTCACGGTGCCGTCAGCCGCAAAGGCGGAGGCGGGAACATCCTGAACATAGAAGGGGTAATCACGCGGGTGGTGCGGCGGGAAAGCAACGCTTTCACCCTTCGGAACAACGTACAGGCGGAACGACTTGCCCTTAACGAAGTCCTTGGAGAAACCGGAGCCGCTAACCGTCACGTTGCCGCCCTTGAGAATATCAAAAGTGCCGGAGGTAACCTGCAGACGCTGAGCACCCTGAACTTCACCCTGTGCAACAGCCGGGGCTGCTACCGGAGTAGCAGGTGCGGCAAACGCGGGGGAGAGGGGCAAGAGCATGGCGCCAGCCAGGGTGATGGCACAGCCGCTCTTAGCCATGTTTTTGGGTAGCGCAAAGCGCATGTGGTTGGGAAGTGAGGACATTGTTATCCAATCAGTTTTTATCGGTGTCACGCATCGAGTGTGGTGCGCATAAACACCGTAGCAAATAGTTAAGACATGCCGGAACCTGAAAGGTCATCAGCGCGAAAAATGTCTGTGTGTTTTATTGCATGTCTTAAGGTGAAGTATAGCTTTAAAAAGTATGTGCATGACGTGGAAAATATGCCTAAATAGTGTGCTGATAAGCACAAACGCTGGTCACTGTACAAAAAAGAAAGCACAAAAAACCCACCGCATTCGAAAAATTCGCACCTATGCAACCTCTGCAGGTTGAGAATATTCACAATGCGGTGGGCAAGGCAACATAAAAGTCACCCACAATAAAAGTGGCACATAAACAGAGCCATAAAGTCGCCTATTTGACGAAAGCCAACCAGAATGGCTAACACCATGGCGAGACACTATGTGAGACGGCTGCCGCCGTGCTCCATGCGGTACAGCATGAC
>NZ_KV811086.1:46818-49715 GCF_001812975.1 Rothia sp. HMSC073B08
GCCGCCGTGCTCCATGCGGTACAGCATGACCGCCAAGTCGTAGGTGGTCGTTTGCGGCCAGGTAAAGTCCTCGCGTAGCCAATCCTCGGCGTAGCCCCAGATGTGTTGCTGCACAGCCCACCGAGATTCACGCCAAAAAGCGCTACCCTCGCTTAAATCCGTAGCCCAGTACTTAGTGCTCAGCTCAGGACCCTTCGACCCAGGCAAGCTGCCTCTACGAGGCTGAGGCGCGGCAGTCGGCAAACTGGGCGACACCTTACCGCGTGAACGCTGATACCTGTACAAGAACGCAACGATAGAGCGAGTAGAAAGCTGTGCATCCGGGTGGAAATTACCATCAATCCAACCGAACGTAATGCTCTGCTGACGAGCCCACACAATCGCGGCATAGTCCGGGTCGTTGGGCTGAACATCCGGATACGGACTGGTTGCCGGAAGCTCAACCTTCGGCGAACCCGCCAACATATAGAGAGCCACCGTCAGATCACGGCGCGTCATATTCTCAGAATAATAGAGCTCTGACTTGGGAAGCTGCTGAGCCTTGTACCACCTCTTCGCAGCCTCACGCTCCTCAAACGCGTTCACCACCAAATCAATGTCAGTAGAAACAACCTGCTGCACAGAATCCGCGGCACCACCCTGACCGGGAAGAACCTTCTCCACCACCAGCTTGTAACCGCCCTGATAATTCAGCGCCTCACCGGGAACAGTGAGCGTCGCCTCCGTGTAACCGCTCTGGATGCGGTCAGCCGCAATATCCTGCACCAACGCCTTCTGACCCGTCAGATTGCCAGAAGCATCCGTAGCCTGCATAGAGAAACGGTAATGGCCCTCAGTGAGGTTCGGCAGATTCACGGCACGCACCTGCAACGTGTTCTTCTCCCAATAGGGGCTCACCTGCGGTGAATCAGAACGATATTGGTCTATCTGCTGCGGCTCAACACGCAGAACCGGGGCGGCATCCTTCACCTCGGTGTTCGAGTTGGGCGAGCGCACCGGAATAAACGGGGCAACATCCGTCAAAAGGCTACCGGGTACCTTCTCCTCATCCGGATTCGGGAAGAGGCCGCTGTAGACGCCAATCATGTACGACTTGCCCGGCTGCAAAGTACCCGCAGGAATTGTCACATCAGCAGAGAAATAGTTGTTGAGGAAACTCCAGCAATAGTATTCCCCGCAATCCGTATAACGAACTGCATGAGTGAAAACAGGCTTGCCCACCATCAACCCCGTAGCGGGGTCAACCTCATACAGCATCAGATATGCTGGGGCACTTCCCGGCTCAAGAAGCTGCTTAGAGAGAATATGGTAGCCCTCAATCTTCAGCTGCGTATCAACCCAGGGGTTATCGACCGCCGGCATGCTGTACACGTAAGTAGTCTGATCCGGCTCAGGGTCCTGAGTCAGGCTGAGCGGAGTGCGGGCAGTAAGGCGGGGGTCCTCATACTCCTCGGCGCTCGGCTCGCGCTCGCCCGCCGGGTAGTAGGTCAACACCACGTCAAGGGCAGGCGAAGGGGTCGCCCGGATGGTCTGCTTCTTGACCTCAAAGGTGAAGGTGAGGCTTCCGTCCGGGTTGTCGTGGACGATACCGTCTTCTCGAAGATGATCGACCTTGCCGCGGTGCAGAGGATATTGGGTTGCCTCGCCGGTACGGGACCACTCGTAACCGGTACCACGGTTCACGAGGCCGAACTGGAAGAGCTTGTACTTCTTACGGAACTCGGGGGTCAACGGGGAGGTCGTCACGGACACCGTGCCGCCCTGAGAAATATTGAGAGTGCCGGTGGTGACCTTCAAATCAATCTTGTCGGCATCGCTGACGCCAGTGGCTGCGGCACCTGTACCTGAGGCGGCGGGGGCAGCAGCTACGGGGGTTGCCTGCAACGATGCGGCAGGGGAGGCAGAGCTCACCGCATCCGCTTGAGCAGGCTCCACCTGTGCAGGCTGGTTCGGCGCCGCATCAGCATGTACAGCAGGGGTGACAGCCAGCGCCGGGGTCATGCCCAGCAACAGGGAGAGGCTGATTGCCTTTTTACTCTGGGCATTTTGAATGCGGATTTTCTGGGCAGGCGTCTTAGCGCCCTGAACTGTGGTTGGTCGGAAGAAAGAAGACACGGTTATCCCATCTAATGTTCTGCACTGTGCTTTCTATACCGCGGCTTTACACGGTGGTTTTTGCAGGGTGGTTTTCTGCACAGTGGCATTCTGTACGGTGATTGAAGCGAGTGAGGGAAAACGTTGAGTGGAAAGGGAGAAATGAACGAGAAGTTGAGTAGAAAAAGGGGTGCACCATTCGCCTGAGCGAAAGTGCTGGCGGGCTGAAAAGCCGGGCGAATCAGCCCGAAAATTTCAGCCCGCCATCACCGATTGTAAAGCAACACAACAATATGCCGTGTGGCCGCAGGGGACGACTCTCAAATAGCTACTTCAGGAATAACTATTTCAGGGCAACTACTTGAGGCGGCTGCCGCCGTGCTCCATGCGGTAGAGCATCAGTGAGAACTGCCAAGAGGAAACAGTATCCGAGCTGAAATTCTCACCGTGGCCTCGATAATATTCTGCGTATCCCCAGATAATCTGCTGGGTAGCCCACAGGGATTCCCTCCAGAACGCAGTATCCATACGCTCATACTCGGGCCAGTGCACCCGCGAACGTGAATCCCGTGTGGGAGACTCCTCCGGTACATTACTGCTATCTGACGTATCGCTCTTCGGTACAGGCGAAGACGGCAAACTGCTCGACTCCGGCGAAGACGCAGGGGTTAGCGCTCGTTGGTACCTGTACAGGAACGCCACCGTCGAGGCAATCGAAAGGTTCGCCTCCGGGTGGAACTTACCATCGACCCAACCAAACGTAATACCCCTCTGACGAGCCCACACAATCGCGGCATAGTCCG
>NZ_KV811086.1:49815-50522 GCF_001812975.1 Rothia sp. HMSC073B08
TGACGAGCCCACACAATCGCGGCATAGTCCGGATCGTCCGGGGTTACATCCGCGTAAGGACTGGTTGCAGGCAGCTCAACATGAGGTGCGCCCGCAAGACGGTACAGCGCCACCGTGACATCGCGGCGACTCAGCACAGCCTTATGCTCATCCAGAAGAGCCTGCTGCTTAACCCACTCAACAGCCGCTTCCCGCTCCGCAGTGTAGCTTACAAAGAGCTCAAGGCCCTCAGAAGTGACCTGCTCGACCGTGTCCGCGGCGCCATCCTTGCCGGGGGTTACCTTTTCCAGAACAACCCTGTAAGACCCCTCATAATTCAGCGCGCTACCGGGAATATTCAGCTTCTCATCCGTAGAACCATTCTGAAGGTGCTCAGCAGGAATGACCTGTTCCAGGGCCTTCTCGCCGGTTGGCTCGCCAGAATCATCCGTTGCCTGAACCGAGAAACGGTAATGACCATCGGTAAGCTTCGGAAGATTCGAGATACGCGCGGTGAGGGTATTCATCTCCTCGTACGGGCTGAAGCGCTTATTCAGAATGTACAAGTCCGGACGCGCTACAGGCTGGTCAGGGTTAGGCTGCGTAGACCGCACGGGAAGGAACTCAGCGACACTGGTCAGTAGGCTACCGCTGTACTCCTCTTCGCCAGGACGAGGCAGATTAGAACCGTAGATGCCAATCATGTAGAGCCTGCCCGGCTTCAACGT
>NZ_KV811086.1:50622-51865 GCF_001812975.1 Rothia sp. HMSC073B08
AGCCTGCCCGGCTTCAACGTACCCGCCGGAATTGTCATCTCCGTGCTGAAGTAACGATTATGGAATCCGCCGCAAAGTTGTCCGCACTCTGTCAGCGGAATGATGTCGGAGAAAACAGGGCGTCCCATAATCTTTCCGGTGGCCGGGTCAGCCTCGTAGAGGGTGAGGTATGCAACCGATTCATGACCGCCTACCGCATGAGGATCGAGGATATGGTAGCCCTCAACCGTCAGAGTCGTATCCTGCCACGGCTTGTCAATTGCAGAGAGACTGTAACGGTACGTCGGCTGAACCGGCTCAGGGTCACGCACTACCGGCAGAGAAGCTCGTGCTGTAAGACGGTGGTCTGTCGAGTCCCAACGCAAATCCGGCTCAGCTTCATCAGACGGGTAGAACGTCAACACGACATCGAAGAGCGTGCCCTCGGGGACGTCAAAGATTTGCTTGCGAACATCAAAGGTAAACGTAACGCTTCCATCAGGGTTTTCATGAACCTTCCCCTGATTTCGAAGGGTAGCGACTCTCTTACCGTACTGGGCTTCAGGTAGCTTACTGCCGTAGCTTGACCACTCGTAGTCCTTCCCTCGCTCCACAATGCCGAACTCGAAGAGCGTGTACTTCTTGCGGAACTCAGCACTCAGCGGTGCAGTCGTCACAGAGACAGTGCCGCCCTCAGAAATATTGAGGGTACCTGAAGTGACACTCAAACGCACTTCATCAGATGCGGGAGGATTTATCGGGGTCGGAGGAGCAGCCAGCTGCACGGGCGCAGTGACCGTAAAAATGTGACTACCCTTCTCATAAAGAGAATCTGAGAAAGCTACCCTCAGCTCTGCCTCAGAACCAAGGTACACATTCTGCAACTCCTTGATGACTGCAGAGTCAATTTCAAGTTCTACGGTGCGGGTACCGTCAGGGTTACGGACAACAATAATGTCATGATCAAAGTAAGGAATGTCAGTAATTCCGACGATAGTCTTTCGAGCGGTTTTACTATAAATGTCGACGGATTTGACGTAATACCCCAAATCAACTTCCGGGGAAATGTTAGAAATAGTAACTTTATATTTCCCTGCATGGTACGGATCAACCGTCTGAGGAGACAGTGAAACCTTCGGAAGAGTATTGCGGTACGTATTGCTCTGGTAAGGCATTTTCGCGGGGTTCTTACCCACAGGAATGAAGGGGAAATCGCGCGATATAGCGTTAATGCGGCTCTTCAGAGTTGAGTGTGGTTGGAGGC
>NZ_KV811087.1:0-87269 GCF_001812975.1 Rothia sp. HMSC073B08
CCGGTCACCCACACTCAACTCGGAAGAGCCATTAAAGGTTACTATCTAATGGTAGCGGGATATCACCCCGACGAGGCGATATCCCGCAGAAGTAGATAAGAAACCCACTGTTATATATGGCACATAAAGTAGACGTTAGCCCAGTATCTCGGAGAGCTCGAGCCAGCGCATTTCTAGCTCGTCAATCTCGTCCTGAAGAACCTGCTGCTGCTCGCCCAGAGCGGCCAAACCGGCGTAGTCCGAGGCATCGTGCGCGCTCATCTGCTCGGAGAGCTTCTCCTGCTCTGTAGCGAGCTTGGCGAGGCGACGCTCAATCGCACCGGATTCCTTCTGTGCTGCACGTTGCTCGGCACCGGAAATCTTCGGCCTGGCGGGCGCCTCCGCCTCCTGTGCCGAAGCCTTCTGCGTCGGAGCGGTGGAACGCGCCTGTGCGGAGCCTGCCGCCGAGCCGCCAGCACCGGCAGCAGAGAGCGCCAAATACTCGTCCACACCGCCGGGCAGGTGACGGAACGAGCCATCAATCACCGCGTACTGCTGATCTGTTACGCGCTCCATAAGGTAACGGTCGTGGCTGACCACCAGCAGGGTGCCGGGCCAGGTGTCCAGTAGATCCTCCATGGCTGCGAGCATGTCGGTGTCCAGGTCGTTGGACGGCTCGTCGAGAATCAGCACGTTCGGTTCATCCAGCAGAATCAGCATGAGTTGCAGGCGACGCTTCTGACCACCCGACAGGTCCTTGACCGGGGTAGACAGCTGCGCGCTCGTAAAGCCCAGACGCTCCAGCATCTGCGAGGGGGACAGCTCCTTACCATCGGCAATGTAGCTACGCTTCTTGCGGCCAATCACATCCGAGACGCGGTCGTTAGCAACCTCGTTGAGCTCATCGAGTTGCTGGGTCAGGGTCGCAATCTTCACAGTCTTACCGTGCTTGACGCGGCCCTCGGTCGGCTTAAGATCACCGGTCACCAGAGAGAGCAGAGTGGACTTACCCGCGCCGTTCACGCCCAGGATCCCGGTGCGCTCGCCGGGGGCAATACGCCAGGTGACCTTCTTCAGCACGGGACGCTTGCCGCCGGGCATCGAGGGGTCGTCGTAGACGACGGAAACATTTTCGAGGTCGACCACGTCCTTGCCGAGGCGGGAGACCGCCATCTTCTTCAGCTCCACGGTGTCACGCACCGGCGGGACGTCCGCAATGAGGGCGTTGGCGGCATCAATGCGGAACTTCGGCTTGGAGGTACGCGCGGGCGCACCGCGGCGCAGCCAAGCGAGCTCCTTGCGCATCAGGTTCTGACGCTTCGCCTCCGCTGCGGCTGCCTGACGGTCACGCTCCACACGCTGCAAAATGTACGCCGCGTAGCCTCCCTCGAAGGGCTCGACGATGCGGTCGTGCACTTCCCAGGTGTCGGTACAGATTTCGTCGAGGAACCAGCGGTCGTGGGTGACGACCATGAGTCCGCCAGCATTCTTGGACCAGCGGGACTTCAGGTGGTTAGCGAGCCAGGTGATGGCTTCAACGTCCAGGTGGTTGGTGGGCTCGTCGAGCATCAGCACGTCCCACTCCTGCGCGAGCAGGGATGCGAGCGCTACGCGTCGACGCTGACCGCCAGAGAGCGAAGAGACGGGCGCATCCCAGGGCAGATCGGAGACCAGGCCCGAGATGACATCGCGGATACGAGGTTGCGAGGCCCACTCGTATTCGGGGGTGTCGCCCACAATCGCGTAGCCAACCGTGTGGTCGTCGTCAAGAACATCGGACTGGTCAAGGTAGCCGATGCGGGTGCCGCCGCGCACGGTAACGCGGCCGGAGTCCGGTTCGAGCCGGCCGGCAAGGATCTTCATGAGGGTGGACTTGCCGTCGCCGTTGCGACCGACAATGCCGATGCGGTCGCCTTCGTTCAAACCGACCGTGATGCCCTCAAAGATGGTTCGGGTAGGGAATTCGAGGTGCAGCGATTCGCCGCCAAGTAGATGTGCCACGCCTTCTAGGGTACAGGGTGAGCCTTCAGTTCAAGTAGCGCTCCAAGCTTTGATGAGGGGGTACTTGGCGGTGCTGAGAAAAGCTGTGGGATTGCGGGGCGCGCGGCTAAGTTGAGCACAGATATTTGATAAACTGAGGAAAGCATTTCCTGCATTGCGCTGTTCTGTGCCCAAAATGGCGGTCAATGACAATGGGGGCCCGTAGCTGGGAACTCATATGAATGTATGGATAATCCGCCATGGTGTAATGGCAGCACAGCGGCCTTTGGAGCCGTTTGTCTAGGTTCGAGTCCTAGTGGCGGAGCGTAAGCACTCAACGGCACCGTTGATAGAGAGTTGGCGGTCCGCGCTCACTCCTCACTCTTACAACCTCGTCTAAGGAGTCTTCCCAGTGAACACTGAACTGGCACCCTCTGCAGTGATCGTTCTCGCCGCAGGCGCTGGTACGCGCATGAAGTCCGCGACCCCCAAGGTCATGCACGGCATTGGTGGTCGTTCCATGGTTGAGCACGCTGTCGCTGCTGCACGCGACCTGAGCCCTGAGCGCCTCGCTGTTGTGGTACGTCACCAGCGCGATAAGGTTGCTGAGCATGTGCTTGCGTTTGACCCTGAGGTAACCATCGTTGATCAGGATGAGATTCCGGGTACCGGCCGCGCTGTTGAGGTCGGTCTGAACGCTCTGGATGCGCAGGCACCCGTCTCCGGCACCGTCCTGGTGACCTACGGCGATGTTCCTCTGCTGCGCCCCGAGACTCTGCGCGAACTGATTGCCTTCCACGAGGAAGACAAGAACTCCGTAACCGTCCTGACCACCCACATTGATGAGCCCGGCGCCTACGGTCGTATTGTCCGTAACCAGGCTGGCGAAGTGACCGCTATTGTTGAGGCGAAGGACGCTTCCCCCGAAGAGCTCGAAATTACCGAGATTAACTCCGGTATTTACGCTTTTGACGCCGCTGTTCTGCGTGAGGCACTGCTCGAGGTGACCACCAACAACGCACAGGGCGAGAAGTACATTACCGACGTTCTGTCCATTGCTCGTTCGAAGGGCCACCGCACCTCCGCTCTGGCTATTGAGGACCGCTGGGAGGTTGAAGGCGCTAACGACCGCGTGCAGCTGGCTCAGCTGGGCCGTATGCTCAACAACCGTATCCTTGAGGCACACATGCGCAACGGCGTGACCATCGTTGATCCGCAGAACACCTGGATTGACGTTACCGTCACCATTGAGAACGATGTGACCCTGCTGCCCGGCGTGCAACTGCATGGCTCCACCACCGTTGCTACCGGTGCCACCATTGGCCCGGACACCACCCTGACCGATATGACCGTTGAGGCTGACGCTACTGTCATCCGCGCTCACGGTTTCGGTGCTGTCATCGGCGAAGGTGCAACTGTTGGACCCTTCGCATACCTGCGCCCCGGTACCACCCTGGGCAAGGGCGCTAAGCTTGGCACTTTCTGCGAGGCTAAGAACTCGCAGATTGGTGATGGTGCCAAGGTCCCGCACCTGTCCTACGTTGGTGACGCCACCATCGGTGAAGGCGCAAACATTGGTGCAGGCTCTATTTTTGCGAACTATAACGGTCTGGTGAAGAACCGCTCCGTTATTGGAGCACATGCCCGCATGGGATCCGCGGGTATTTACGTCGCACCTGTTACCGTTGGTGACGGTGCCTACTCTGGCGCGGGCGCGCTCATCCGTAAGGATGTTCCTGCGGGCGCCCTCGCCTACTCTGAGACTTCCCAGCGCACCATCGAAGGCTGGGTCCTGAAGAACCGTGCTGGTACCGAACCCGCCGAAGCCGCCAAGGCTGCTGGCGCTCAGGAACCGGCAGAATCCTAATTCGAGGAAAGAACAACACCATGAGTAGCGAGATTACCAACCCCGGTGAGCGCAAGCTTGTAGTGGTCTCCGGTCGAGCACACCCCAAGCTTGCCGAGGAGATCGCACAGGCTCTTGACCACGACCTGCTGCCCACCTCCGCATACACCTTCGCCAATGGCGAGACCTACGTCCGTTTTGAGGAGTCGGTGCGCGGTGCGGACGCTTTCGTGATTCAGTCGCACCCGGCACCCATCAACGAATGGCTCATGGAGCAGCTCATTATGATTGATGCACTTAAGCGTGCATCTGCTCGCTCTATTACCGTGGTGTCTCCTTTCTACCCCTATGCTCGTCAGGACAAGAAGCACAAGGGTCGTGAGCCTATCTCGGCACGTCTGATTTCGGACCTGTACAAGACTGCAGGTGCTGACCGCCTAATGTGCGTGGACCTGCACACTTCGCAGATTCAGGGCTTCTTCGACGGTCCGCTGGATCACCTCTTCGCGATTCCGGTTCTGGCTAAGCACATCCGTGAGCGCGTGGATGACCTGTCCAACGTGACCGTTGTGTCCCCGGATACCGGTCGTGTGCGTGTGGCTGAGCACTGGGCTGATCTGCTGGGCGGCGCGCCTCTGGCGTTCGTGCACAAGACCCGCGACATTAACGTCCCCAACCAGGCTGTTTCTAAGACTGTTGTGGGTAACATTGAGGGTCGTACCTGCGTGCTGATTGATGACATGATTGACACCGGCGGCACCATTGCTGGTGCGGTGAAGGTTCTCATGGATAAGGGAGCGAAGGAAGTTATCATTGCGGCAACTCACCCGGTTCTTTCCGATCCGGCTGCTGAGCGTCTGTCCCAGTGCGGTGCCGTGGAGGTCGTTGTGACCAACACCCTGCCCGTGCCGGAAGATAAGCAGTTCGATAACCTGACTATTCTCTCCATCGCTCCGTTGATTGCTCGTGCTATTCGCGAGGTCTTCGATGAGGGCTCTGTGACCGAGATTTTCGAGCACTAACCTTCTAAAGCCTAAAGAAAGTCCCCCGCTGACCGTTAGGTCGGTGGGGGACTTTCTGTTGTATGAGGCTAAAGCTAACCCGGCAGGAATAGATATCTGTTCCTGCCGGGTTAGTGCTGTATTTAGCGCCGCGTGCTTAGCGGTGTGCCTGTGCGAGCCAGGGCAGAATCACACGCAGGGACTGTTCCACTTCATCCACTGCAACCTTTGCTGCTGCGGGGCCGCGACGGTAGGGGTCTTCCAACCTGTCGATATCGAGCGGGCGGGCACCGTAGGAGTAGAGGTAGGAAAGCGGCTCGGCGCGGCGCGCTTCCTCACGGATACGTGCGGTCTGCTTGAGCAACTTGATCTTGGAGTGGTGCTGGGGCCACTCGCGCACGATCCAGTCGGCGTGTACCTTCTCAGCGACCAGGATGATGGTGGCGTTCTCAATAATTTGCTCGTTGAGCTGGCGAGATGCGAAGCCCTCCGGGTTGTAGCCTCGCTTGATGAGCTCGTTAGCTACGTGTTCGTAGACGCCGTGGCCGACGAGGGCGCCGGTTCCTGCGCTGGAGAAGATCCACTTGTCTTCCAGACCGTACTCGGCGGCAAGGTGCTTGGAGATGACCTCGCCGGATGCGCTGCGGGCGATGTTGCCGGTGCAGACGAAGACAGCTTCGAAGGGGCCGTCGCCGCTCGTGCTGCCGGTACGGTTGAGGGTTTTGGGGGAGAGCTTGAACAGCGGGGTGCGCTCGCCTCGGGAGTCAGTAGCGGGGGAGGACTGTACGTTTCCTGCGCTCTGGTTGTTGGCTTCTTCGGGGTCGGCGAGCTCTTCGGCATCGACCGTGGGCGCGTTGTGGTGGCCCACGCGGATGATGCTGGGGCCGGTGGTCTTGCCGTCTACGTCGAGGATGTCGCCGGGGGTGGCCTCGATGTTGGTGTGGGTGAGGGGCTGTGCGGAGACGGTTGCAGTGCCGTCGGCACTGAGCTCTTCCTCGGGAGTGACTTCCTGGCTGGCTACCTCGGCGGGGGAACGGACTTCGTAGTCTTCGATGGCTTCGCGGAGCGAACCGTCGGGGGTGATGGTACGGCTGGCTACCCCGCGGCGGTTCTTGCCCGCCAGTTCGGGGTTGCTCTTAATGAGGGAACGGACTCCGTCGGCAATATTTGCGGAGGAAGAAGCAACGGTCGCCGGGTGTTCCTCAGCGGTTTCTGCGGAGTTGGTTTTGTCCTCGGAGGAGCCCCACGCGTACTTGTCCTTGAGGGACTTAATGTTGAAGATGCCCATCAAAAAGCCTTTTCTAATTGACGTACCCAACAGTGAACAGGGAAGCCGGAAGTGTCGGGTTGGTTGAATGAATAGTATCTATCATACCGAGTTACTTGCACCTTCAGCGGTTCCTTTTCCTGTGTGTGGCGAATACCCATAAATGTCTTATGTTTTAGCTATGAAGTAGAGGTTCTTCTTTCGACTAAAGATGACCAAAAGTACAAGCTTGATGCCGAAAATGTTTAGAGGGTGCGTGCTAAAATTGGCGTGAAATGCTGGTCTTCTTCTCACTCAGGAGCCAGCGAGTACATCCACCAACGAGGACCAATGAAGAGTATTTATACTAAGCTTCGCCTGCTTTTCCCGGGACGAAGCTTTACGCTGCTTGTCTTTAACCTGATCGGCCTGTTCCTCCTATCTTTGATGGAGATGGTTGGTGTTGCTGCAATTCTTCCCATTGTGAATATTGCGATGGGTGCGGAACTTACCGGTTACCTGGCTGTACTTTCCGATATCTTCGGCAACCCTCAGCGTTCTGATTTGGTGGTCTATCTGGGTATCGTTCTGGTGCTCGCCTTTGTTATTAAAGGTATTGCTGCACTCCTCTTTAAGCGCTGGAGCCTGAAATTTACGGGTTACCAGCAGTTGGCGACGTCGACGACAATCCTCAATCATTACATGAAGGATAGCTACTTTAACCACAGGAAGTCTCAGCCTGAAGAAACCGCATTCCTGATTAGCACCTACGTGGTGTTTGCATACCGCGGTTTTGTGGGATCGATTATTAACTTTGTGGGCGATTTCCTGTCTATCATGGTGTTGCTCATCATGATTCTTTGCGTCATGCCGGTTCCGGCGCTGATTGCTTTCGCATACTTCGGCATCACCATTGCTGTCATGCAGTTCTTCTTGCGCCGCGGTAACGCGAAGTATGGTGAGATAACGGCACGTGCGGGTCGAGACGCTTTGCGCTTCCTCTTGGATGACATCAGGGGCTTCCGCGAAATTCGTATTACGAATGCACACAAGGCTGCTATCGAGCAGTACCGCGGGCCCGCAGCACGAAGCGTTAAAAGCGACGTTAACCTCTCGTTCCTGAATGACTTCCCCAAGTACTCCCTTGAAGTTATTTTCATTGTGGGTATCGCAGGTCTGTTGGCTCTGGTGACCGCAACTCAGGGTGCTGATGGTCTTCCTTTCCTCATGCTTTTCGCAACCGCATGTATCCGCATCCTTCCGAATGCGACCCGTATGATTGCTTCCCTGGGTGGTATTCGCGCGAACGAGTTCGCTAGTGAAGAGGTTGCTAAGGTTATTCGCTCGATGAGCCCGGAAGAGCAGCGTTTGCAGATGGTTGAGTTCAAGGATGAAATTGATCCGGCAACCATCATTAACTCGGGTATTGAGCCCGTGGATGTTCAGATCGATAACCTGGTCTACCGTTACCCGGACGGTGATAAGGACGTTCTCAAGGACATTCAGCTGGATGTGCCGGCTGGTACCTCGGTTGCTTTCGTGGGTGGTTCCGGCTCGGGTAAGACTACTCTGGTTGACTTGATTCTTGGTCTGTTGACCCCGACGAACGGTACGATCTCTAGCCAGGGTAAGGACATCCATACTGACCTGCATTCCTGGTACCAGAAGATTGGTTATGTCCCTCAGGACCCCTACCTGGGTAACGGCACGCTGCGTGAGGCAGTTGCCTTCGGTATCCCCGCAAAGCACATTGATGATGACCGTGTGATCTACTGCCTCGAGCTGGCGGAGCTGATGCCCGTCGTCGAGACCCTGGAAGACGGCATCAACACCTCGATTGGTGAGAATGGTAACCGCCTTTCCGGTGGTCAGCGTCAGCGTGTGGGTATTGCGCGTGCGATGTACCGCAACCCGAGCCTGTTGGTTATGGATGAGGCAACCAGTGCACTGGACAATGAGACTGAGCACAAGATTACTCAGACCATTAACCGCATCTCCAAGGAGATAACCGTGATTATTGTTGCTCACCGTCTTTCCACGGTGCGTAACGTTGATCAGCTGGTGTACCTCTCCCAGGGACGCATCGCGAATAAGGGAACTTTCAAGGAAGTTCAGGCTGCAAACGAAGAATTTGCGAACCTCGTTCGCCTGGGCCAGCTGCCCGACTAATTGTAACTATGGGGGTGATCGTATAGAGATATAGATACGGTCGCCCCCATATTTAGCCTTCTATAGCTTGTGTTTTCAGGCACCTCACTCAAAAGGACATATTGTGACTCATACCCCCCGCGTATCTGCGGTTATTCCTTTCTACGGCGAGCCGGAGCCGGTTCTTGCCATTATTGACACTCTGCGTGCTCAGCAGGGTGTTGACCCCGCCGATATTGAAATCGTCGTCTCGGATGACGTTTCGCCCACCCCCTTCCCCGAGGTTGAGGGCGTGACCGTGGTTCGCCGCCCTGTTAACGGTGGTTTCGGTAAAGCTGTGAACTCCGGTGTTGCTGCCGCGACCGGTGAATGGGTTTTCATCCTCAACAGCGACCTGGAACTGGATAACACCTTCGTCTCGCGCATGCTCGCAGCCGTGGAACGCCACGGCGAGGTGCTGGCTAGCCCGCAGATTATTGGCCACGACGGCAAGCAGCAGTGGGTCGCACGCAAGTTCCCCACCGCAGCGCATATTGCGTGGGAATGGTTCACTCCGCTGGCTCGTTTCAAGCCGACTAACTGGTGGCACCGCGGCGTTGGCCACGACGTTGAGGCATGCACCGGCACCTCGGACGCGAAGGTCGACTGGGTTATGGGCGCATGCATGGTCGTTCCTCGTGCGACCTTCAACCGCATTGGTGGCATGGATGAGCGTTTCTACATGAACAGCGAAGAGGTGGATTTCCAGTACCGCCTCTCGAACGCTGGTGTGGATCGTTACCTGATTCCTTCGGTAACCGTCACCCACGAGGGAGGCGGGTCTTCACCCTCCGAGCGCCGTGTACAGTGGCTGACCACTGCTCGTTTCATTTATGCGGATAAGTGGGGCTGGGAGAAGAAGCTTGCTGTTGCTCTGCGTGCTACCAGCTACGCGAACTTCCTGGTGAACTCGGTGCGCGGCCTGCGCAATAAGGATGTGGACGCTCGTGGATTCCTCGCCACCGAGCTGGATCGTATCGCCAAGGCAGAGCGCCGCGAGAACTAGGCGCGAAACGTGCGGAATCTACAGCGGTAGTTCCGCAAGATTTCTAGCACTCTTCATAAGAAGGCTCACATAGAACGTAGGAGGCGACACAGTGCACTCGAGTGTGTCGTCTCCTGCTTTCGTTGTAAAATTTCAATAGGTATGTTTTGCCTCTAAGTAGCAGGTGAAACTTTCCGTTCCTCTTCACTCCAACACATAGCACCGCACGGTTCTACCCTGCGGGTTCATATAGCAAACGCCGACAGGATTCAATCCTCATATGACTCAGCCCAAACTTCTACTGCTCTCACCCGCGTTCCACGGGTACTGGAAGGCAATTCAGGCATCCCTGGAAGTGCACGGATACGAAGTGCGCACCCACATTTACGATGCCCCGGGTACTCTGCCCGAGCGCATCCTCAACAAGCTTGCCCACGAACTGCCCGAGAAGTACCGCCCCGAAAGCTTCGCAGCGCAGGCAACCCGTAAGGCTATTGACGCTTTCAACGAATTCCGCCCCGATATTGTGCTGGTCATTAAGGGCGATATGCTCTCCCGCGAATGGTGGGACCTGCTGGAGACTTCCGGCGTTCGCTACGGCACCTGGCTCTACGACGAAATGCGCCGCATGAGCTACACCGAAGAGGACCTGCACCACCTGGGCGCGCTGGCAAGCTACAGCCCGCTGGATGCACAGCACCTGCGTGAGCAGGGCTTCGAGGTGCTCGACATGCCTAACGCCTACGACACCCACTGCCCGGTTGTCCCCATGCGCGAGGACTCCATCAACTTTGTCGGCGCTAAGTACCCCAACCGTGAGGAGACCCTGCAGGCGCTGGTCGCTGCCGGTCTGCCGGTGCGTGCCTACGGTCGTGCTTGGTCGCGTCACCCCTACGATATTCTGCGCACTAAGCAGTTCAAGGATTCCGGCGTGCCCGCAGGCCGCGATATTGACCGCTCTGAGGCGTATGGCATTATGGCGTCCTCCCCGGCAACGCTGAACATCCACAATAATCAGGATGGTTTCACCATGCGTACCTTTGAGGCTCCCGGTGTGGGCGCTCTGCAGGTGATTGACCGTGCTGATGTGGATCGCTACTACATCCCTGGCGAAGAGGTTCTGGTCTACGAGAGCATTGATGAGCTCATTGAGATCTGTACCCGTATTTTCCGTGAGCCGAAGTGGGCTCGTCAGATTCGTGAAGCCGGTCAGAAGCGTACTCTGGCTGAGCACACCTTCGATCAGCGTGTCAAGATTTTGGAGCAGCTATGGGCCTAACCTATCCCGTTGATATTGATGCATGGGCTGCCTGGCAGAAGCGTCAAAACACCCTGCGCTGGGCTAAGAGCGAGGCTCGCGCTCTTGTGGGACGTCTGCGCGCAGGCGCGGCTGAACAGGAAGGCCCCGTCGGCGGCGTGCTGTACACCCGCGGTGCCGTACCCCGCGTGCTCATCGTGCTCGATTCGTTCACGCCGACGAGCCGTAACTCCCTATTGGAGCCGCTCAAGTACCTCGAAAACGTGGGTGTGGCCCTGTGGGTCCCTGAGGACGCTTCGGAGTACCTCAACGGCCAGTACGCCACTGAACGTTACGACCGCGATGCCTGGAGCGAGCAGGAAGCGACAGGAGACCAGTTGCAGGAGCTCCTGCCCGGTGTGCGCGTAGTTCTCTCCCTGGGCCACTACCTGGCACGCGGTGCGGCAGCCTACGAGTTCTCTCGCGCGATTGGCGCTGAGTACTGGGTGGTTCAGCACGGCCTGCTGGTGCCTCAGGCGCCGCCGCTACCGGTCGGATGCACCCTGCTGGCTTTCAGCGAAGCTGACGCAGAATTTTGGGCATCGGGTCGCCGCGATGTCACCACTCACGCGGTGGGTTCGCAGCTGCTCTACCTCGCGGCGCAGAAGGCTGCCGGTGCTGAGGCACAGAAGCAGAACGACCTGGAACCGATCTTCCTGGGACAGATGCACGGTGCGGAACTGCCGCGCGCATCCTTCGCGTACGCTTCGCACTCCTTCTTGAAGAAGTTTGGTGGAACCTACCGCCCGCACCCGAGCGAGAAGGATAAGCTGTCGGTGCTGACCCACAAGCTGTGGGAGAAGGAAGGTATCCGCATTGACCGCTCCGGTACCCCGCTGAACGAGGTGCCGAACCCGGTGGTGTCCATCTTCTCTACCGGTGTTCTGGAGGCTGCAATCCGCGGTATCCCGGCGTGGGTTTACCACCCGGCACCGCCGGCATGGCTTGTGGAATTCTGGGACCGCTACGGCATGAACCAGTGGGGTCAGGAACCGACCCCGGCACCGGTTCAGCCGAAGAAGGAACCGGCACAGCGTATCGCTGAACTCATGATTGAAACTTTGGAGGCATAATGCGTATTCTCTGCGTCATCCCCGTGCGCGGTGGCTCAAAGGGCATTCCGCGTAAGAACCTGCGCCCCATCGCGGGTAAGCCGCTGGTCGCATGGACCATCGAGCAGGCACTGGCTGCTAAGGAAGAAGTAGCCGGCGAGCACGAGCTGCGTGTTGTCGTCTCCACCGACGATGCTGAGCTGGCTGATATCGCCCGCGAGTACGGTGCTGAGGTACCGTTCATTCGTCCGGCACACCTGGCTGAAGACACCACCGCAACCGAGCCGGTCATCGAGCACGCCATCGAGTTCTACACCGAAAACGGTTGGGAACCCGAGGCTGTCATGTTGCTGCAGGCAACCAGCCCGGTGCGTCTGCCCGGTACTCTGGCTCGTGCGGTCCGCCAGTTCGCGGAGAACGGTAAGGACTCCATGGTCGGTGTGATTCCGATTGGTCCGTTCATCTGGACTTGGCACGCTGACGGTGAGCCCACCGCGGCGTTCGAGATTATGGCTCGCCCGCGCCGCCAGGAGCTGACCAAGGAAACCTTCCGCTACCGTGAGAACGGTTCAATGTACATCACCAAGACCCACGTGTACACGGACCACCACAACCGCCTGGCGGGCTACCCCGGCGGTACTATTGATTTGTTCATGCTGGACGAGGTTGAGGGTGTCGACATTGACGCACCGATTGACTTCTCCGTGGCAGAGCACCAGCTCACTCAGATCCTGGCCGAAGGCAAGTAACCTTCACCTGCGGCAGTACCTCGTCTGCCGCTCCCGGCTTGACCGGCACTCAGGCATTCAACTAAACACTCAAACGAAAAGGTCAAAATCGTGATTATTGAACGCAATATTGCCCCCTACGTGGTCTTCGCTGAAGACCCGATTCTCAACGCACTGCAGAAGATTTCTGCCAACGGCCAGCGCATCATCTTCCTGGTCAACGAGTCCGGCATCCTGCGCGGTTCGCTCTCTGACGGCGATTTCCGCCGCTGGCTGATTGCCAACCCGACCGCATCCCTGGAGACCAGCGCCCTGGACGCTGCGAACACCAACCCGCAGACCGCCCCGGCTGACGCTGACCCCGAGACCCTGCGCGCATACTTCGCGAAGGGTATCAACCACGTGCCGCTGACCGACGAGCGCGGTCACCTCGTGGCACTGGCAATGGATGAGCAGGACGTCCTGCGCATCGGTAAGCACACCATCAGCGAGGATTCCCCCTCCTTCATCATTGCTGAGATTGGTAACAACCACCAGGGTAGCGTTGACTTCGCTAAGGAACTGGTGGACCTGGCTGTTGAGTCCGGCGCGGACGCTGTGAAGTTCCAGCTGCGTGACATGGACGCTCTGTACCGCCAGCGCGGCGCAGCAACCGCAGGTGAGGACCTGGGTGTTCAGTACACCCTGGACCTGCTGTCCCGCTTCTCCCTGACCGTTGACCAGATGTACGAGGTCTTCGACCACGTCAAGCAGCACGACATGGACATCATGTGCACCCCCTGGGACGCACCCTCCGTTCAGGCACTGGTTGACTACGGTATCCAGGGCATGAAGATTGCTTCTGCCGACCTGACCAACCACGAGCTGCTGCGCGACGTGGCTTCCCGCGGCCTGCCCATGCTGGTTTCCACCGGTATGAGCCGTGAAGAGGAAATCCGCGAGTCCGTGGCTCTGCTGCGTAACGCTGGCGCATCCTACGCTCTGCTGCAGTGCCAGTCCGCATACCCGGCACCCTTCAAGGACGTCAACCTGGCGTACATGGACCGCCTGGCTGAGATCGGTCAGTGCCTGGTCGGTTACTCCGGCCACGAGCGTGGCTACCACGTGCCGATTGCTGCTGTTGCTCGCGGCGCGAAGATCATCGAGAAGCACTTCACCACCGACAAGACCCTCGAGGGCAACGACCACACCGTCTCCCTGCTGCCTGAGGAATTCAAGGCAATGGTTCAGCAGATTCGTGAGGTTGAGGCGGCTATTGGTTCTGCTGCTCCTCGTGAGGTGTCCACCGGTGAGCTGATGAACCGCGTGAACCTGGCTAAGTCCCTGGTTGCTACCCGCCACATTGCTAAGGGCGAGGTCGTGACCGAGGCTGACGTTGCTGTGAAGTCCCCCGGCCGCGGTCTGCAGCCGAACTACCTGCCGCAGCTGCTGGGCCGCACCATGCAGCGCGACGTTGAAGAAGGCTCGTTCTTCTTCGAGGGCGACCTGAAGGACGACCTGGTGACCCGCCGCGACTTCAAGTTCGACCGTCCCTGGGGTCTGCCGGTTCGTTACCACGACTACAAGCCGCTGATTGAAGAGGCAAAGCCGGACTTCCTGGAGTTCCACTTCTCCTACAAGGACCTCGAGATTAACATCGACGACGTCTTTGACTCCAAGCTGGACATGGGCTTCACCACCCACCTGCCCGACCTGTTCGCAGGCGACTTCCTGGTGGACCTGGCATCCAAGGACCCCGAGGTGTGGGAGCGCTCCATCGCCGAGGTTCAGCGCACCATCGACATCACCCGTGACCTGACCCGCTACTTCACCGTAGACGAGGATCCGGTCATGGTCGTGACCATGGGTGGCTTCACCAAGGACAAGCACATCCCCGCATCCGCACGTGCTGAGAAGTACGAGCGTATCGGTGAGGCGCTGAAGCGTCTGGACGCATCCGGTGTCCGCCTTGCGGCTCAGACTCTGCCCCCGTACCCCTGGCTGATGGGTGGTCAGCAGTACCACAACCTGTTCCTGGATCCGAAGGACACCGCAGAGTTCTCGCGTGCGTTCGACACCGCGCTCTGCCTGGACATCTCCCACACCATGCTGGCATGTAACTTCCTGAACATTCCGCTGTCGGAGGCTGTTGAGCAGCTGGCACCGCTGTCCATCCACCTGCACCTGGTGGACGGCACCGGCGTTGACGGTGAGGGCGTTCAGGTCGGCGAAGGCGATGTCGACTGGGCATCCCTGGGCAAGCAGCTGCGTGAGCTGGCACCGAAGGCATCCTTCATTCCCGAGATCTGGCAGGGCCACATCAACAACGGTGAGGGCTTCTTCACTGCACTGGACCGCCTCGAGAAGTGGCTGTAGAAAGTAGACACTTACTTATGAATTCAAACGGAGTTCCCACGGCCCTGTGGGTCGTTCCGGTTCCCGAGTTTGGTGGAGTAGCTCGGCACGTTGTCGATATGGCACGTGCCGGGCTCCCCGGCTTTAACCTGGTGGTTCTCGCACCCGAGGGTAAGCTCACGAGCCGTCTTGAGGAACTGGGCGTCACCGTCATCAAGGCTGAGTTCGGCCCCGACTACGGTTTTAAGACTTCTTTTGCTTCTTTGCAGAAGGCTGTTGAGCAGCTCCGCCCGGACATCGTCCACAGCCACCTGGCGTATGCGGACGTTGTCGCAACCGCTGTGGTGAATGCTCTGCGTATCCGTAGCGTTATCAAGCGCGGCACCTGCGTGCCGAAGCTCCTGACCACTGAGCACGGCATTGCCGGTAATGACTCGGTGTACCACGGTAGCTCCTGGCGTTCTAAGCTCATGGAGACCGTGCATCGTGTGCGCCTGTGGGGTACCGATCAGGCGATTGCTGTTTCTCGTTCTACCGCTGATCAGATGCGTGCCAAGTGGGGCGCTCGTGGCGTGGAGCGGGTGTACAACGGCGTGGATATCCCCGAGGTGCACGCGGCTGTTGAGCAGCAGCGTGTTCCCGCAGAGGGAGGTCCGCGTATTCTCTCGCTGTCCCGTCTGTCCCCTGAGAAGGGCATTGACGTGCTGCTGGATGCTTTTGCACAGCTTCGTGCTGATTACCCGCAGGCTCATCTTGAGATTGCGGGCTCTGGCGATTTGGCGTCCGAGTTGCAGGCTCAGGCTCAGCGTCTGAACCTGGGTGATTCGGTGACCTTCAGCGGCTTCGTTAACCCGATTGAAGCGATGGGTCGTAGTGACATGATTGTTCAGCTGTCGGTGTGGGAGAACTGCTCCTACACTCTGCTGGACGCTAAGGCTGCTGGCCTGAAGACGGTCGCTACCGCTGTGGGTGGTAACCCGGAGATTTTGGGTGCCGACGAGCTGGTGGACCGCCAGAGTGCAACCCTGACTCAGGATGTTCTGCAGGCTATGCGTGCGCAGCTGCAGAAGGATGAGTCTGAGCCTTTCGCCTGGATTTCGAATGAGCAGATGGCTGCTCAGACGGTTGATATTTACACTCGTGTACTTCGAGGAGGCCGATGATGAGCCAGACTTCGCAGGTTTACGCGCATCTGAACGAACCCACCGAGAAGCCAGAGGTTTCGCGTTTCTCTGAAACTGTGTCTCGCGGTAGTAATTACGTCCGCCATCAGACCAGCCAGATTCGTATGCCTGAGTTCATAATGGCATTCCTCTTGCTTTTTGGCGAGGCGGTACCGGGTGTTGGTTTGCCCTTTAACCAGGTAATCATTCTTTTGCTGGCGCTGTACGGTCTGACCCGTAAGCCAACTTTTGACGTGAGTCATTTTTCGGGTCTGCGCGCAATTATGTTTATTGCAATGGGTTACCTCGCAATTGTCTCGTTCTACGGTGTACATTCCGAGGACGCATCGGATTGGACGCGTCGTTTGCTTCGTCTTGTAGCGGCAACGGTATTGATTTGGACTATTGCCGCTGGGCGTCTGCATATCCGCTCGATTATTCTGGGCTACTCACTAGCGATTATGTTTAACGCAGTAGCTTATTTTGCTGGGTTTGCGCCGGTGACTGGTTATTACGGTTTTTTGACCGGTTGGTTGAATGACAAGAACTTCTCGGGTCTGGTGTACTGTCTGTTTGGTCTGTTGATTCTGAGCTTTGCCCGTAACAAAATTGAAGTTATCGGCACTATTGCTGTTTTCTCCGGGCTGCTATGGGCTACGGGTTCTCGTACCTCTATCGCGGCGTATGCAGCGGGTCTGATTTGGATCGTTGTTGCTCACCGTATGAAGACCTTTGGTCGTATTACGTTGGGTGTAGCGCTGTACTGGTTAATTGATATCTTGACTAGTGATTACGCGCAGTCCGGCGTCTTTGCGGACCGTACCGGTACGGATGCGCTTCGTTCACTGATTGACCAGGCATCTGAGATTAAGGTTCAGGCTTCTGGCTTCTTCGGCCAGGGCTTGGGTGAGGCATACGTATACCTGGCACATACCGGTTCGAAGACCTGGTTCCTCCATAACTCGTACTGGTCTGCTCTGATTGAGGGCGGCTGGCCATGGATGATTCTGGTTGTTACCATCACCCTGCTCTTTATCGTGAACGTGTTTAGCGGCAAAAAGACTCTGCCGCCGAAGTTCTATGTTGTGCAGGGCGCTGGCGTTGCCATCATGATTTGTGCATCCCGTCTGGGCGAGGTGTTCTACACCTGGCCGTGGGCTATTGCATGCGGTCTTGCTCTGCGCGTGTTGTTGCTTGAGCGTGAACAGCGTTTGGGTACCGGCCACGATGAGGCAAGTATCGAAGGCTTTGACGAGCGGATTGAGGTTCGTGATGCTGAAGAAGCCGATAACCACGTACTAGCTGCCCAGAACGCCCATAAGGCGTAGAGGATATTCACTTTGTATCCTCTGCCTCGACAGGTAGTTTCTCTATGTCTTGAGCATAGCGCGCAACGCTTATTGGAGCGCCTTGTTCTGACGTATCCGGGGAACCTAGACGGTTCTGTAGAAGAACAATATCCCCTTCCCCTTGTGAATTGCTCTAGGAGTAGAACAATGAAGAAAGAACTGTATATTGCTACCAATAACGGTGATATTGGTGGCGGCGAGGTCATGCTTCTGAACATTGCCCGCGCAGCCCGTAACCTTGGGTACAAGGTCACCATTGTGGGCCCCTCGGAACCGAAGCAACTCATGGAAGCTGCCGCGGATGAGGGTTTCCCTCGCATTATGTTGCCTGCTAAGAACCGCGCACAGTACATGCTTGCTCTGCGTGCATGGCATGCCCAGAACAAGGACGTACTGCTCTGGTGCAATGGTCTGGTTCCCGCAGTAGCAACGGGTGGCCGTAAGAACCGCATCGTACACCTGCATCAGTACGCTACTGGTATCAATGCCAAGCTGGTACCGTTCGCTCGTCGTAATGCATCGGTTACTTTGGTGCCTAGCCGTTACGTCGCACGTGCATGCCCTGGTAGCGAGGTTTTCGCTAACTGGGTCAACGGTGTCTCAACTGAGCTGGACCATCACGTTGGCGATCGTCGTCTGCGTGTTGGTTTCTTGGGTCGTCTGACTCCTGCTAAGGGTATTCCTACTTTGTGCGAGGCGTTGAGTATCCTCAACAAGGACGAGATTATCTACGACTTCATCATCGGTGGCGAGCCTGTATTCGCTTCTGAAGAGGGCCGTGCTGAGGTTGAGACTGCTCTGGCCCGTGTCGCACCGTTCAGCACTCGCTTGGGCTGGACCACTCCGGACCGCCTGTTCTCTAACATTGACATGCTGGTTGTCCCCTCGGCGGGTGCTGAAGAGTCTTTCGGCCTTGTGGTTGCTGAAGCGATGAGCGCACGCATTCCTGTCGTTATCAGCGACGCTGCACCCTTGATGGAGGTCGTGGGCGGCAACGGCTCCTACCCCTACATCGTCCCGGTGAACCAGCCGCAGGTACTTGCTCAGGCCATTGAGAAGCTGGGTCAGGAAATCCGTGAAGAGACTGAAGAGCTGGCAGAACGTACCTCCGAGCTGTTCTGGCGTTGGCAGGAGAATTACTCGCCTGAAGCAGGTAAGGTCCGTGTTGGTGAGATTCTGGAACGTTTTATCCGCTAAGGTGCTTCTAACCCTATAAATCATTCCCAACGGATATCCTCTCACTCAAACCCGAAGGAAAATTATGACGACTACCCACCGTTACAAGGCTGCGGTTATCATCCCCTCTCGCGGTGGTGCAGATATTCTGCACTACCCGCTGGATGCGCTTGCCGCCCAGACCGAGAAGGACTTCCAGGTTATCGTGGTCCTCGACGGCGATATTGACAACAGCGAAGCTGTGCTTGACCGCTATATTGCGGAAGGCAAGCTGAACCTGACCAAGATCGTTTTCGAGGAGAACCGCGGTCGTGTGGCAGCGCTGAACGCTGGTCACCGTGCGGCTGATGCGGATATCCTCATCCGTTGCGATGACGATCTTGAGCCTGCTGCTGACTATGTCGAGGCGCAGATTCGCCTGCACCGTGATTATGACGGTGTGATTGGTACCTTGAAGAACGTGTACCCGGACACTCCCTATTCTCGTGTGTACGGTAACTTCCGCGATGCCCGATTCAAAGAGGGAGCCCTCAGCGTAGCTGAAGAAGGCCGTTGGCTGTACTGGAACGGCAACTCTTCTATCTCTGCGGAGTACTTTGACCGTACTGGCGGATACGACCCTGCGTACCGCCTCTACGGGTGGGAAGACGTAGACATGGGCAAAATGGTCCATGACGCTGGTGGCCGCATCATCATCTCTGATGAGGTTGAGGTCAAGCACTATGCTGAGGCTACCACCACTGCGGTGCGTGCCCTGCGTGCCCTGCACTCGGGTTCTGCTCGCACCATCTTCGTGCGTAAGCACGGCGATGCGGCGCACCCTGCCCCGAACCCGACCGGTCCCTGGGGTTTCTTGGTCAAGACCCTCGCTCGTTTCACCACCGAGAAGACCATCAAGGCTCTGGGGGATGCGAGCGATAAGATTCTGCTCAACCTGCCGGCTAAGGCGGCTGAGAAGCTTGTGGCTTTGCAGGTTGAGGCTGCATCTTACGCCGGTATTCACTATCCTGAGCGAGCTCAGAAAGTTTTCTAGGAGGAAAAGAAAATGTCACTCACTCAGCTCTTGACCTCCGCTCCGTTTACCGGGCCGAAGAACCCCGACGCGGTGCTCGCGGATATCCCGAAGAGCCTCAAGAAGCTTGGCCGCCTGGTGCGCCGTTACGTGCCGCTGGTTAAACCTGAGGCTACTGAAGAGATCGCAATTGCCCACGACTACCTGACTCAGCGCGGCGGCGCGGAGCGTGTTGTGCTGGCAATGCACCGTGCGTTCCCGGATGCACCGATTTACACGACTTTGTACGACCCGGAGGGCACCTTCCCCGAGTTCAAAGACGCGAAGATTATAACCAGCCCGCTGAACAAGATTGGTTATCTGCGCCGTAACCACCGCATGGCTTTGCCGATTCTGCCGTTTGCTTCTTCTTTCATGAAGGTGCCGGCTGAGCGCACTGTGGTATCAACGACCGGTTGGGCGCACGGCTTCAACTTCGCCGGCCGCAAGTTCATCTACTGCCATTCGCCCGCGCGTTGGCTGTACCTGAGCGATCAGTACCTGGGCGAGAAGAGTACCGGCCCCGTACCTCTGCTGCTGAAAACCCTGCGTCCTGCACTGATGTTGTGGGATCACTGGGCGGCTCACCGCTCGGCGGTGTATGTGGCGAACGCGAGCGTGATTAAGAAGCGCATCGAGAACGTGTACGGCAAGAAGGATGTTCCGATTTTCTTCCCGCCGCACTCGGTAGACACCACCGCACCGGTTGAGCCTATTCCGGGTCTGGAAGAGTTCACCGAATCGGACGATTATTTCCTGATTGTTTCTCGCCTGCTGCCCTACAAGAATGTTGATAAGGCTGTTGAAGCCTGCAATGAGTTGGGTAAGAAGTTGCTGGTGATTGGCCGCGGTCCGGAGAAGGAACGTCTGGAAGCGCTTGCGGGCCCGACTGTTCGTATTGCTTCGGGTGTTTCAGACGCGCAGCTTCGTTACGCGTACCGTCACTGCCTGGCACTGCTGGCTATCTCGTATGAGGACTTCGGTATTACTCCGCTGGAAGCGGGTGCTAGTGGTAAGGCCGTGATTGCCTACCGTGCGGGCGGCTTCCTGGATACCATTCAGGAAGGCAAGACCGGCATGTTCATCAACCAGCCGACCGTGGAGCAGCTGGTGGAAGCTCTTAAGGCTTTCAACCCGGACGACTGGGACGCGGACTATATCCGTGAGCACGTTGACGGTTTCTCGGAGGCTCGTTTTATCAGCCGCTTGAAGACCTACGTGCAGGCTTTGCCCGAAGACTAAAAGAGCTCGGCCCATAGAAGAAGGCGGGGCGGTAGAACTATATAAGTTCTACCGCCCCGCCTTCTTTATTCGTTCTGAGGGCCTTAGCGGGCTTCTAAGAGCCCCTTGGAGAGCAGTTCAGGAATAAAACCCTCAATCTGTGGTCCCATGGTCTCTATGGGCTGTTCATACATTTCGCAGAGCTCAGCGATAGCATCCTGCAGAGACATCGGGTCCTCAAAAATACTCCAAATAATGGAGGCAGAATCCTGAAGAACAGACAGCTCACCGTTGGCAAGATTCGCGAGATAAGTTGCCGTGGGGGAGTACTTAGCGAACTCTTCAGAATGAACGTACGCGATGTTCTCTGGGATGCCGTATACGGTCTGACGGGAATCTACCGGATTGCTCATTTTTTCACCTTGATTCCGAAACGCTCAAAGAACTTTGCACGTATCTCTGCCTTAGTGGGGGTGCGTCCCAGCTGCATCGCCAAATGGTCCTTATTCACAAAGAAAATATTTTTGAGGGTGCGTAGCTTATCGTGCAGGGTCGTTGCTGATTGCAGGCGTCCGATCCACTGAATATAGTGGGAGACGTCCTGCGAGACCGACAGCCACAGCAGGTAGTCGCGGTCGCCACGATACTGCTCCAAGCCGCCCATGGCCGCGCTATATGCGAGGGAGGAGTCAAGTTCTTCCGCGCGGGCTCGCAGACGCTCCCAATCACTGTAGGAGAGCAGAGAGACCAAGTAGTTAATATCAGCGCTGTAGCGTGACGCTGCGCGGGCACGGTGAAGTACCACGAGAAGACGCGCATCCAGATCGCAGGGTACAACGCAGGGACGGTGAGCGATCATACGGGTCTTACGCGCCGCCCAGATACGGTCAAACGCCTTCTCATAGTCGCCGTGGCGTCCTAGACCGGGGAAGAAACGATGAATATCAGTCAGACCCCACGAAGCGTGGTAGAGCGTCATTGCATGCTCGAAGACAGAGCCTGTTTCGAAGTGGGCTTGGATACGCCATCCATCTGCCAGAAGGATCTCTACAAAGCGGTCCACGTGAGAGGGACGGACGAGCAGGTCGGCATCGGAGCTGTACCTGCCCTTGCGGTAAATTTCCTGGGAGAAAGCGTAGCCTTTGACATGCAGAATATCGATGGAATGCATGTCGGCAATCCGCTGGAAGTAGGCGTGCGCAAGCCGAATCCGTGCCGCAAGAGGAGTGGTCTGCGGCTCCGGGGTATTGGGTGAGTGAGTGGTCACAATAGCCTTTCGGTGCACATGTATACCAGATAAGTATAAGGCGGGATGGGCAGAAAATACTGCCCATCCCGCCCTAAGTCGCTCCCTATGATTTAGGGCGCTAATTACGTTATTACTTCTTAGCCGAGGACTTCTTCGACGACTTTTTGTCGCCGTCCTTGCTGTAACCGTAGTAGGTGGAGTAACCGACGTACGAGCTTGCGTAACCGAAGCCGTAGTAGGAGTTACCCAGGCCCTTACGGGGTGCACGGTTCAGAACCATACCGAAGAGGTTAGCGTTGACCTTCTTCAGGGTGCTTGCAGCCTCAGTCATCTGCTCACGGTGGCTTCGACCGATAGAACCAACGAGGATTACGCCATCCACCGAGTGGGAGAGCAGCGAAGCATCGGTCACGGGCAGCAGCGGCGGAACGTCGACGACCACGATGAACTCTTCGGAGAGCTCGTTGATCAGCTGGCGCATCTTATCCGAGCCCAGAAGCTCGGAGGGGTTCGGGGGGATGCGGCCTGCGGGCAGGACGAAGAGGTTCGAATCGCCTAGCTGGTGTACAGCGTTAGCAATCTCAACCTGGCCAGCCAGAACCTGGGTCAGACCAACCTTAGCGTCGAGCTTCAGCTTCTTAGCCACGGTCGGGCGGCGGAGGTCGGCGTCAATGAGGATGACGGGCGAACCTGCGTCAGCCATTGCACGAGCCAGCGACAGCGACACGGTCGACTTACCTTCACCGGGCACCGCGGAGGTGACGATGAACGAACGAGGGGGAGTGTCAACGTTCACGAAGCGCAGGTTGGTACGCAGCTGACGGATGGACTCCTGAGCGATGTGGTCGTCGGTGTCACCGTTAACGATGTTCTCTTCGCTCAGGTCATCACTGACGGGTAGAACACCCAGGATGCTTGCGCCGGTTGCCTTGGTAGCGTCGTCACGGGTGCGGATGCGCTGATCCAGTGCGCGGCGCAGGAAGATAGCCAGGTACACCAGCGCCAGGCCAGCAGCGGCACCAACGAGTACGTTCTGCTGGTAGTTCGGAGCCACCAGCGGCGGGTTCACGCTTGCGTTGTTCAGCGGAATCACACGGACGGTGTTGCTGGTGGTGGGGGATGCGCCAGTGTTTTCTCCGTTCACCAGTGCCTGAGCGTTACCGGGGTTCTGCTCAATTTCCTTAATGTAGTCGGCGGTAGCCTGCAGTGCACCGTTAGCGAGCAGCTGTGCGTTCTTCGGGGAAGAAGCCTGCGCGCTCACGGTAATCAGTGCAGCGTTGTCACCTGCGGTTGCGGTGAGGCTCGCACGAATCTGACCGGTGGTCAGGGAGAGCTCGGGGTTGTTCTGCTTAATCTTCTGTGCCACGGCCTCGGAGGAGACGATAGCTGCGTAGGAGCGAGCGCGTTCCTTAGCGGCGGAAGAACCCGAGAGGACATCCACAGTGCCGGACTCGCCCACGGTCACGTAGCCCGAGGATGATGCAGCGTAGACCTTCGGCTGGAGAGAGGCATAGCCGAAGCCCGCTGCGGCACCGACAACGATGCCAATGATCAGCAGCCAGAGGTTAGCCCTCGTGGTGCGGAAAAATTCCAAAATGGTCATGGTAGTGAGAATACTCCAGAAAGTTTGAGTTAGTGTACCTGCAAAGTGGAGTGTTGTTGCAGGCGGTGAAGGGATACGGAAATCCCCTGGTGTTTATTAGCGGAGCAATCCGAGCAGGTAGCTACCGTAACCGCTCTTGACGAGGGGGGTAGCAATGTCGCGCAACTGCTCATCGGAGAGCCAACCGTGGCGCCACGCAATTTCCTCCGGGCAACCAACCGACAGACCCTGACGGCTCTGGACAGTGCGGATGAAGTTAGTGGCATCAGCGAGTGAATCAAAGGTTCCGGTATCGAGCCACGCAGTGCCGCGAGGTAGAACCTCAACCTTCAGTTTACCCTGTTCCAGGTAGACGCGGTTAAGGTCAGTGATTTCCAACTCACCGCGCGGAGAAGGCTTAATCTGACGTGCATACTCTACAACCTTCGAGTCGTAGAAGTACAGACCTGGAATAGCGTAGTCGCTCTTGGGGTTCTCAGGCTTCTCTTCGATGGACAGTGCGTTGAAGTTCTCGTCGAATTCCACCACACCGTAAGCGCGAGGATCAGCAACCCGGTAAGCGAAGACGGTTGCGCCGTCCTTCTGCTCGTAGGTGGCAAGCTGAGTGCCCAGACCGGGGCCGTAGAAGATATTGTCACCGAGCACAAGTGCTACAGGGTCGTTACCAATAAAATCGGCACCCAGAATAAATGCCTGTGCAAGACCATCCGGGGAAGGTTGCACCTTGTATTCGAGATTAATACCGAAACGGGAACCGTCACCGAGCAGTCGCTGGAACTGCTCCTGATCGGCAGGAGTGGTAATAATCAAAATATCGCGGATACCCGCCAGCATGAGAGTGGACAGCGGGTAGTAAATCATCGGCTTGTCATAGACCGGAGTGAGCTGCTTGCTAATACCCTGAGTGATAGGGTGCAAACGGCTTCCGGTACCGCCGGCAAGAATAATTCCCTTCATAACTTCTTATTGTGTCATGTTTATCTCGTTGTTGAGGCATAAAAATCACTGTTTAGCCAGGTAAAATCTACCGTATGGCTCACATTCTTGTTACCGGCGGTGCCGGTTTTATTGGTTCGAACTTTGTTCACCACCTCATCGATAACACTGATCACACTATTACTGTGCTGGATAAGATGACCTATGCCGCAAATGCTGCGTCTTTGGAGGGTCTTCCCGAATCCCGCTTCAAGCTCGTCGTAGGCGACATCGCTGACCGCGAGCTGGCCGACGAACTGGTCGGCAAGGCAGACGCTGTTGTCCACTACGCTGCGGAATCGCACAACGACAACTCCCTGTCCAACCCCGAACCGTTCATCCACACTAACCTCATCGGTACTTTCAGTCTTCTGGAAGCAGTCCGTAAGCACGGCACTCGCTACCACCACATCTCCACCGACGAGGTCTTCGGCGACCTCGAGCTGGACGATCCGGCAAAGTTCACCGAAACCACCCCCTACAACCCCTCTTCCCCTTACTCCTCCACCAAGGCAGGCTCCGACCTGCTCGTGCGCGCATGGGTCCGCTCCTTCGGTATTGAAGCAACCATCTCTAACTGCTCCAACAACTACGGCCCCTACCAGCACATCGAGAAGTTCATTCCCCGCCAAATCACTAACATCCTCTCGGGTCTGACCCCGAAGCTGTACGGCGAGGGCCTGAACGTTCGTGACTGGATTCACGCATCCGACCACTCTTCTGCTGTGTTGCGCATCCTGGAGCAGGGCAAGATTGGTGAAACCTACCTCATCGGTGCAGACGGCGAAGAGAACAACATCACCGTTCTGCGCACCATCCTGCGTCTTATGGGCAAGGACGAGAACGACTTCGAGCACGTGGTTGACCGCCCCGGTCACGACCTGCGCTACGCAATCGACGGTAGCCGCCTGCGTGCAGAGCTCGGCTGGGAGCCGAAGTTCACCGACTTCGAATCCGGTCTTGCCGACACCATTAAGTGGTACACCGACAACCGCGGCTGGTGGGAGCCCCTGAAGGCTGAGGTTGAGGCAAAGTACGCAAAGGCTGGCCAGTAATGACCAAGGAATTGAAGGTTACTGAAACCGAGATTCCCGGCCTGCTCATCATTGACCTGCCGGTTCACGGCGATAACCGCGGCTGGTTCAAGGAAAATTGGCAGCGCGAGAAGATGGTCGCAGCCGGTCTGCCCGACTTCAACCCCGTGCAGAACAACATCTCGTTCAATGCTTCGGTAGGTACCACCCGCGGTATCCACGCCGAGCCGTGGGATAAGTACGTTTCTGTTGCGACCGGCCGTATCTTCGGTGCGTGGGTTGACCTGCGTGCTGGCGAGTCCTTCGGTAAGGTCGTCACTGTGGAGCTGGGCCCGGACACCGCAATCTTCGTGCCTCGCGGCGTGGGTAACTCCTTCCAGACCCTGGAAGAGAACACCGCCTACACCTACCTGGTGAACGACCACTGGTCGGCGGATGCAGTATCCGGCTACAGCTTCCTGAACCTTGCCGATGAGACCGTCGCAATCGACTGGCCTATCGACCTGGCGAAGGCAGAGCTCTCCGAGAAGGACCGTAACCACCCGCGTCTGAACGAGATCAAGCCCCTGGAAGCCGACCCGATCCTGATTATTGGCGCTGGCGGTCAGCTCGGCACCGAGCTGGTTCGCCAGCTCACCGAGCAGAACGTACCCTTCCTGGCTGTGGATCGCGACCGCCTCGACCTGGGCAAGCCCGAGCAGTGGCGTGACGCATTCCGCTGGCGCTCCTTCCGCGCGGTCATTAACGCTGCAGCGTACACCGCAGTGGATCAGGCAGAAACCCCCGAGGGTCGCCGCGACGCCTGGGCAGCTAACGCTCTGGGCGTGAGCGCTCTTGCCTCCATCTGTGAAGAAGCTAACCTGCCGCTGGTTCACGTATCCACCGACTACGTCTTTGACGGTTCCTTGCCTCTGGGCGAGGAATACCCGGAGGATTACCCCCTGGCACCGCTGAGTGTCTACGGCGCATCCAAGGCTGCCGGTGAGGTTGCCGCCGCCGCATGGCGTAAGCACTACACCCTGCGCACCAGCTGGGTTGTTGGCGCCGGCAAGAACTTCGTTGGCACCATGGCATCCCTGGCTGAGCGCGGTATCGACCCGTCCGTGGTCGCCGACCAGTGGGGCCGCCCGACCTTCACCCAGGACCTGGCAGCAGCTGCCCTGCACCTGCTCTTTTCCGGCGCTGAATACGGCACCTACAACGTGTCGAACACCGGTGAAGTCATCAACTGGGCACAGTTCGCTCGTGCAGTGTACGAAGGCACCGGCCACGACCCGGCACGAGTCAGCGACACCACCACCGAGGAATACTTCGCCAACGCTGAGCTCTTCGCTCACCGTCCGACGAACTCGGCAATGGACCTGTCCAAGCTGATTGCTGCAGGCTTCACCCCGCGCAATCACCGCGAGGCGCTCGCCGCCTACCTTGCAGAAATGGGTTCCTAATCCTCTAGGATTTGGTCCTATATCTGCTGATAACAGCATAAAAGGCGTGAAAAGCGCCATATCACAGGTTCCCGGCCCTTGAAGAAGAGCCGGGAACCTGTACAATATTGTCTTGGCCAAGGCGGTGGAATACACGAAACGTGTAGGTCCGTAACTGACGGTGGCTGGTTGGAAAGAGATTTCTGGCGCCAGTCCCTATTCCACTTGGCGCATCACTTCTAACCAAGAAAGGATGGACGACTCATGTCAGATACCATCAAAATTTCAGCTACCGTACGTAGCGACTTCGGCAAGGGCTACGCGCGCCGCATCCGCATGGCAGGCGACATCCCCGCCGTCATCTACGGCCACGGCGAAGAGCCCAAGCACGTAGTACTCCCCGGCCACGCAACCACCCTGGCTGCCCGCGTCCCCAACGCTATCCTCGACCTCGACATCGAAGGTGAATCACACCTCGCAATGATCAAGGACATCCAGCGTCACGCAATCCGCCCCGAACTGCAGCACATCGACCTGCTGACCGTTAAGCGCGGCGAGCGCGTTGAGATCGAGGTTCCTGTACACGTTGAAGGCGAGCCCGCTGTTGGCGCCGTTGCTAACCAGGAAGAAACCGTTCTTCTGGTTGAAGCTGACGCACTGAAGGCACCCGAAGCTTTGACCGTGAGCATCGAAGGCCGCGAAGCTGGCGCTCACGTTCTGGCATCAGATGTTGAACTGCCCTCAGGCGTAACCCTGGTTGCAGACGCTGAACTGCTGATCGTTAACGTTTCTGAGCCCGAGGAACTCGACGTTCCCGAGCCCGGTGAAGAAGGCGAAAACGCACCCGAGGGTGACATCGTTGAAGCTTCCGAGGAATCAGATTAGGCTGGCGAAGCTCACGACTCAGATAACTCAAAGCACTAAGACCGCGCCCTGCGCCTAGCGCAACAGTGATCTGTGGATGGCCCGCCGCTACCTCTCTTCTGAGGTGGTAGCGGGCCATACTCATAGAATGGTGTAGTCCATGAATTTTCTAAAAAACCTTTTACAGCGCCGTGGAAAGGGCGAAGATATGTCTGATGCGTGGCTCATTGTTGGTCTGGGGAACCCGGGCCCGGAGTACGAGAAAACCCGCCACAATATTGGTCAGATGGTTCTGGACGAGCTCGCCAAGGAAGTTGGCGGCAGCTTCAAGAAGCATTCCAAGGCCTCCGCGGTTGTGGTGGAGGGGCGCCTCGGTTTTGGTGGCCCCAAGGTCATCCTCATGAAGTCTCTCGGCTACATGAACACCTCCGGCGGCCCGGTCAGCGCCGTCGCCAAGTTCTACGGTATCGACCCCGACCATATCATTGTTGTGCACGATGAACTCGATATCCCCTTCGACACCATTAAGCTCAAGATTGGTGGGGGAGAGGGCGGTCATAACGGTCTGCGCGATATCACCAAGGCACTGGGCACCAAGGACTACTACCGTGTGCGCACCGGCATCGGTCGACCTCCCGGACGCATGGACACCGCAGACTTCGTGCTCAAGCCCTTCAGCAGCACCGAAGCGAAGGACCTGCCCTTCCTCATCTCGAACGCTGCAGACGCAACCATGATGCTTGTGAAGGAAGGCCTGCTGGCGACCCAGCAGCGCTACCACGGCGCAGGCTCCTAAGCATAAGACCGCACTGGGCATGCGCTGAACTGGGCAATGCATGGTGTGGGTTGATGCGTGAACTAGGCTCTACCTAACTATGCAAGAGCCCGGTGAGGGAATAAGCTAGAAAAGAATGACGTTATACGCTCCACGACGGGAAAATACCCGACCCGTGGAGCGTATGAGCGAGAGAAGAAGGTACCCGTGGCTGAATACTCCACCCCCGCCAACACCCCGCTGAGCGACGACCTCGTACGCCAGCTTCGCCAGGATTTCCCGATCCTCAACACTGAGGTCAACGGGCACCCCTTGGTCTACCTGGATTCGGGGGCGACCAGTCAGAAACCGCTTCAGGTGCTCGACGCTGAACGTAACTTCTACCTGCACGCTAACTCTGCTGTACACCGTGGCGCACACACCCTCGCGGTTGAGGCAACCGACCTGTTCGAGGACGCGCGCATCACCGTTGCGAACTTCGTTGGCGCCACTGATGAAGAGCTCGTGTGGACCTCTAATGCAACCGAGGCGCTGAACCTGGTCGCCTACTCCATTGGCAACGCCTCTCAGGGTATCGGCGGTCCGGCTGCTGAGCGTTTCGCACTGGGCCCTGGCGACGAAATTGTCACCACCGAGATTGAGCACCACGCGAACCTCATTCCCTGGCAGATTCTTGCTCAGCGAACCGGCGCAACCCTGCGCCACATCCCCTCCACCGAGGACGGTCAGCTCGACTACGAGGCAGCCGAGGGCATCATCAACGAGAAGACCCGCATCGTGGCGTTCACCCACGTCTCGAACGTGACTGGCGCAATTACTGATGTGCCCCGCATGGTTGCTATGGCTCGTAAGTACGGCGCAATCGTTGTACTGGACGCCTGCCAGTCCGTGCCGCACATGCCCGTAGACTTCCACGCCCTGGACGTCGACTTTGCGGCGTTCTCCGGCCACAAGATGCTGGCACCCACCGGTATTGGCGCCCTCTACGGCCGCGCAGAGCTGCTGAACGCCCTGCCGCCCTTCCTGACCGGCGGCTCCATGATTACCCGTGTGGGTCTGCAGGACGCCGAGTACATGCCCGCCCCCATCAAGTTTGAGGCCGGCACCCAGCGTGTCTCGCAGGCGGTCGCTTTCGCTGCTGCTGTGTGCTACCTGCAGCACTTGGGCATGGAGAACGTTGAGGCGTGGGAACACGAACTGGGCGCTCGCCTCGTTGAGGGCGTTCAGAAGATTGAAGGCGTGCGACTGCTTGGCCCCACCGATCCCACCAAGCGTGCCGGCCTGGTCGCTCTCGCCATCGAGGGTGTACACCCGCACGATGTGGGTCAGCTACTCGACACTCAGGGCATCGCCGTGCGCGTGGGTCACCACTGCGCCCAGCCGCTACACCGCTGCGCCGGCGTGACTGCCTCGACCCGCGCCTCCACCTACATCTACAACACCACCGAAGATGTGGACGCTTTCCTGAAGGCACTCGCCGAGGTACGCCCCTACTTCGGCTTCTAAAACAGGCGTGTTAGACGCTAACGCCCCGAATTTTCAGACATACCAACTGACGGAAGAAGAACACTGTGTCTCTTGAATCCCTGTACCAGGAAATTATTCTGGAGCATTCTAAGCAGCGTAGCGGCGAGCACCTCGTAGAGGTACCCGCCGGTCACGCAAGTGCCGATAACCACCAGTACAACCCCACCTGCGGTGACGAAATCAACCTGCGTGTGGTGCTCTCTGATGAACTGAAGGATGGCGAGAAGACCATCGAGTCGATCTCTTGGGAAGGCGACGGTTGCTCTATCTCCATGGCTGCCGCTTCTGTGCTCTCTGAAATGGCTCCTGGCATGACGACCTCCGAGCTTCAGCGCCACGTGGATGCGTTCCGCGAGATGCTGCGCTCGCGCGGCAAGGTGACCCTGGACGAAGAAGAGTACGGCGATATGGCTGCATTCTCCGGTGTTTCGAAGTTCATGGCGCGCGTGAAGTGCGCGATGCTCTCCTGGGTTGCCGTTGAGGAAGCCACTAAGGAAGCAACTGCGAAGAACTAAACCTTTGCTGAGAAGGTAGGCTGAACCGGTGGGGGAGTAGCTAGTATTTGAACGCCAATCGAAAATACCGAATGGCTACTGAACCTAAAATATTGCACAAGAACGTAAGCATATGCGGTCAAAGCGTGCAGAAAATACTGGCTAAAACTCTTCGCTAAAATCTAGCGGTTAATTGTTTATCTATATAAGCTTTCTTTGATTTCAAGCGACGTATAGAAAATATGAGGCGGATACTACACTGTGTCCGCCTCATTTTTATATCTTTCTCTTTTTCCTCCAAAAAGGTGACTGGTAAAATAAAAGGACGAAGGGCGCCCAACCAGCACCCTCGAGAAACTCTTTTCGGACCCGCACACTCTGAGATGACAGCGAGAAGAAATAGGGCAATAATAAGAAAATATTTTCTCAATATTGCACATTCTTCACTTATTCTTAGGCTCTCACCCCAGACCGCGGATATGTTTCTCACCCCTCTGGTACCTCAACCACACCGGAATACCCATCGCCGCTACCAACCACAAGGAAGCCCCATGATTATTGGCTACGCCGCAGGCGCCTACGACCTTTTCCACTACGGCCACCTCGAGATTCTCCGCAAGGCCAAGGAAAACTGCGACTACCTCATTGCAGGCGTCGTGCACGATGACGTTCTGGAAGTGACCAAGGGCCGCCGCCCCGTCATCCCCATCGAAGAGCGTGCCGCCATCGTCAGCCACATCGACTACGTGGACGAAGTGCACGTCGAAACCACCCCCGACAAGCTCGAAACCTGGAAGCAGAAGCCCTTCAATGTCTTCTTCAAAGGCGACGACTGGAAGGGCACTGACAAGGGTAACGCCCTGGAAGCACGCTTCGCAGAGGTTGGCGTGGAAGTACACTACTTCCCCTACACCGAGCACACCTCCAGCACCAAGCTGCGCAAGGTCGTTGACCTGCTCGAAGCAGAGCACGACCTGCGCGTAGAGATGCGCCGCTTCGCCGAACTGCTCGGTGAGCGCGAATACTCCGAGGCGATTGTCGCTTCCTAACGCTGTCGCCTCCTAATGCTCATACGTCCTTATCAGGGCTCTAGAGCTCGTAGAGACCCATAAAGAACAGAGGATCCCCGCCGTAATTACTTACGACGGGGATCCTCTGTATCTTGGCGTATCTAGCCGTATATCAGCTACACCTCAAAGGTGAGCGTCTAAATAGGCTTTAGCGCTGTGCCAGCCACTTCTCAGCGGAGGTGCCCAGAACCTTCAGCACGCGGCCAACCTGCGGCTCAGCAGCGGCTGCAATCTTCTTGCCCACCAGCGGGATGGAGCAGGAAACCTCGCCGTTGACGTCCAGACGGGTCTTGTCACCCTCGGGAATCAGGTGCTGGGTAGCCTGAGCGGACACGGGCACGCCGTTAACCTTCACCTCGGTAGAGACGGTGCGGGAGCCGTCAGCAGCCGGTGCACTTACGGTGTCCACCTGGGTCATAGCTACGCCGTTGCCGACGAACTTACGAGCGATGTCCGGCACGCGCTCAGCGGGCACGGTACGTTCGGTGGTTGCGGTGAACTCTGCGGAGGTGTCACCGGAAACGGAGAAGCTGCCGAATTCAACGCCAACCTCGGAGCAGACGAAGCGTGCGAAGTCCTCGCTGGAGAATGCCTCGATAACCTGCTCAACGTTTGCGTTGATAACGGTCGATTCCTGAACTGCCATAATTGTTCCTTTCGTAGTGCGCGAAAACCCCGCGCATTATCCCTTCTAAGGATACGGTGCGCGGGGTTTCGCAACCAATGTAAAGACGCGAATCCACCTGAGAATATGCCGTGAACAAGGGAAAACATCCACAGCCTCTCACAGGGTGGTTGGAGGATTCGCATGCCGGTCTAAAAATGAGGGAAACACCTTCGGGCGGCTCCCACATCGCATCACTAAGGATGCGGGATTTAGAAAGCTAAAGCTTTTTAGGCGCTGGGAGCCATCGCGTCGATGCGAGCCATCTCAGCCTTACCCGCACGGTGTGCGCGAGCAGCCTGCTTCAGGCGACCCCAGAAGGAATCCTTACGGTGGGTCTTGCCAGCAAGCAGATCCTGCAGTTCCTCGCTCAGCTGTGCGGCAGAAATCTCCGGGGTGGATACGTACGGCTCAGCGGTGCGGAACAGGGAGGGGTTCGTCAGAGCAAGATCCAGCTTAGCGAAAAGGTCTTCGCGGCTCTCAACAACAACAGCGTGGCCGCGCTTCTCCATCAGAGTGGTGAAGGGGACCTGGTGGTTGTCAACGACCTCGTCGAACTCTGCGCGGCGCGGAACAGCCAGGGGCAGAGCGCCGGTGCGACGTGCATCCTGGATGGAGCCGGGGCCGCCCTGAACCAGCACTACGCGCGCGGTTGCGTAGTAGTCCAGCAGTTCGGAGGCGGGAAGAAGCTTGAGGTTGTCTGCGTGCTTAATGGGCGCAGTGTGACCATGCTGCACGAGGCAGGTGACCTCGGGGTGAGCTTCAAGATAAGCCTCAACCCAACGCAGAAGACGATCAAAAGTGTGAACGTCGGTGCCGAGGGACACCACCAAATCGTAAGTCTTGGTAGGAATACGAACGGGCGCGACGGCAGGGGTAAATACGGGCAGGTCGAACTTGGAAGTATCAACGCTGACGTGGGGGAAGTTCTGAATAGACATCGCCTATTCCTCTCTATGTATTTATCGGTAGTAACCCCGTATACCTGACGCAAAAAATCCGGAGGGCATCATTGGTATACGCGGCGGCGTCGTGCCGGAGAAAATGGTGAGTAATCTCCGCATACGCTTCTCTGGCGAGTGGTTAGTTCGCTTGGATGGTGAGTCCACAGTGGAGCGCACGACTTATGCGTATCTGTATGTATTAATAAATACTATACCCTGAAAATAACGCCCTCAGCACACGCGAGGACGCTATTTTCAGGATAAATTCATCACTCTTAGAAAATGGGATGAATCACACGAGAATCAGGGAAATTCTTCTGCTGTTCCTCGCTCTGAACAATAATTCGATCAGCAAAGGTGTACAACATCTTGCCGGTCATCGTCGGCAGAGTCGGGCGGTCAAAACACTCAATATAAAGAGTCTTTACGCCAAAAAGTTTAGCTGCAACAAAGAAAGGAACAGCAACACCTGCACCCGCAGAAACAACCGCATCCGGACATTCCTTCGGGAAAATACGAAATGCCAAGAACAGATTACGAATAGCGTTCTTAATATTTCGGGTGGTCGGGTAATACGCCCAATAGGTCTTCTCATCAGCGAGAGAAGATTCAACATCGGGCTGCTTAAAGCTAACCCACACGCGGTCATAATCCTGCCACGCAGCAGAAGTAGCTGTCAGATGCTTCAAGTGTCCGCCACTGCTAGAAACCAGCAGAAGCTTCTTCTTCGGTGCCTGAGAGGAAGTTGACTCAGTCATAGTGTTCTCCTAAAGCCCCAATACAAGAGAAAAATAAGAAGAGAAGATAAGGGTGAGCTGACGGGCCCGGCGGAACCGGCATCAACAGACCTATCACAATAGATCCACCTCAGCAGGTACCACCGCACCCTAAGCTCAAGGACGAAGGACGAACCCGCACAGAGGCGAGGCATCCATCAACAGAACCCCGAGTACTCGCGGTCTGATTACTCGCGATCCAGGAACACAGCCAGAGCGTTCACGCCCTCAAGCTGATCCAGCTGAGCGAAAAGCTCACGAACCTGCTGCAGAGAAGTAGCCGCAGTCACCGGAACCAGAGCCACGCCGCCAGCCTGAACAAAACGCAGCTGGGTCGACAGGGGAGTAGCGGTGCTCAGGCTAATCACCAGAGGAGTCTCGCTCTTCTCAACCAGCGACTCGGGGGTGTGGCG
This sequence comes from Rothia sp. HMSC073B08, assembly GCF_001812975.1. Classification (NCBI taxonomy): domain Bacteria; kingdom Bacillati; phylum Actinomycetota; class Actinomycetes; order Micrococcales; family Micrococcaceae; genus Rothia; species Rothia sp. HMSC073B08. The sequence continues at coordinate 34,408 of NZ_KV811087.1, forward strand.
GGTCAGAGCGTCACGAACCGAAGCGTAATCGGTGAAACGTGCGTACTCGGTAGGCAGAACACGCTGCAGCATCTGGTACAGGTGCTCAACACCGCGGTCAGTACCGGGCAGAATGACAACGCCGGAAGCACCAGCGCTCTTCACATCGCCGTCGGGAGCACCCATGGTGCGCAGCAGCATGAACGCGTCATTCGCCTCAGAGGTGGAACCCAGCTCGTGAACGGGGATGCCAGCATCTTCCAGACGATCAGCGTAACCAACGTGACGCATGGTACGGTCACGACCGTAAGCCAGTACGGCACCAATCAGCAGACCTGCAACAGCACCAACAATACCCATCTTCACCGGGCCAAGAGCCGAGGAAGAAGAAGGAACCTGAGCCTCGCTCATCACGCGGCCACCGGTAGTAGAAGTCAGCTGAATCTGAGCACGACGATCCTGCAACTGAGAGAGCAGAGCCGCACGGTTGTTATCACCCTCGAGGCCAGAAATCTGCTCATCAATCTGGTGCAGAGCGGAATCAACGCTGCTCTTCAGAGACTCGGAACGAACCTGCAGGTACGCGTTTGCCATAGCGTTAGCGTAACGTGCAGCCTCCGTGCCGTTGGGGCGGGTTACCTCAATATCCAGCACAGCAGTCTGGGAGGTGCCAGTCACCTTGACGGAGTTCATCAGGCGGCTGGTCAGCTGAGCCTCAGAAAGGGTATCGCCATTAGCAATCAGAGACTTCGCGGCGTTCTGCGCAACCTCACGAGAGGACGCAACGCGAGACTCGGTCGCAATATCTACCTTCGCGGAGTTAGCGCTACCGGTACCGGCGGGATCAACCACCAGCGGGTAAACAACCAGCGAAGCCTTAGAAGTGTACTTGCTATTGGTCATGTAGCCGTAGGCGGCACCCGCCGCAGCGAAGACCACGACTGACAGCAGAATCAGCAGACGGTGTCGGAAAATGCGACGTACCTGGCTGCCAAGGGTAACCGAGGAGGAATGAGAGGTGTTATCCATGAGGACATCCTTGAGGAAGAGAAACGGACACTAAATATCGGAGAAAAACGTAGAAGAAGCGGAAGGCTAAGACTTCGCTCGGCGGGCGGAAAGGAAACGCTCAATGCCGAGTGCCTTGCGGAAGCGGAACAGCACCGCACCGTACACCGGCACCAGCAGCACCACGTACACGATGACACCCAGCACGCTCTGACCCAAAACGGCCAAAGACGCTAGAGCACACGCCGTCGGAACAGCCGCGCCCAAGAAGAGCGAAGGAGCCATCTCACGGACCGAAGCGCGAATACCCACCAAACGGAATACCTGGTAGCTCGCCAGGAAGGTATCAATCAGCAGAGCCGATGCCCACGCCGTCACTGCACCGTACAGGCCCCAAACCGGAACCAGCGTGAAGTTCAAAGTCACAGCCACCACCAGCGAGGAGAGCTTGTTCAACAGCTGCCAGCGGCTCTTACCGCTCATCAGCAGAACAGACTGCACGCCACCGGCACTCATCGACAGCATCGCCGCCGGGCAAATCACCCAGAGGATACCGGCGCCAGCCTCAAAGCCCTTACCGAAGAAATGCAACAGCACGGGACCAAAGAACGCCAGGGAGAGGTAGAACGGCCACGACAGAGCAGTCAATACACGAGTGGTCGACAAGAAAATCTCTCGAGCACGGTCCAGCTGACGGGTCGCCAACGCCGCACTAATCGACGGGCCAGTCACCACACGACCGGTGTGTTCAATCATGGTGCCCACACGAACACAACGGTTCACAGCACCATAGATACCACCGGCAGCGGCACCCAAGAACGCCGTCACCACCAGCACGTCAATCCACTCCAGGATCGTCTCCACAACGGTAGCGACACCGCGTGCAGAGCTGAAACCCCAGAACGAACGGAACGTCTCAGTCGGAGAATCCTCAGAAGGAAGAACCTCCACATGCTCCTCGTTGGGGAACGCCCGCTCCAAAAGCCACAAAGCAACCACCGCAGTAATTGCCACCGGAACAGTCCATGCATACACCAGATCCATGAGCTGGCCCGAGAACAGAACCACCAAACCCACAGCCGCAAAACGCAGAGTAGGAAGCAGAACATTCTGCAAGACCGTAAAGGTCACCACTCGGTGCAGACCACGCAGCGCGCCGAAGAACACCGTCATCAGCGCCGCAACCAGAACGAAAGCCGAACTGACGCGCATAGCCGACTGATATTCAGGAGCCATCGGCACAACCTCGGTGTAGATGTACACACCCGCCACCAGAAGCACCGAAGTCATCAGCGCAGGAATCAGACCGTACCGAATCAGCTGCGGCAACACGCCGTAACGACCCAGCGCACGCTGAGCGCTCATCGTACGAACTAGACCCGTATCCGCGCCGAAGGTCACCAGCGAAATCGCAATCGCGAACAACGCCATCAGACGGAAAAACTCGCCCGAACCCTCAGCACCAATACCATTCGACACCACCATCGTGGTCACGAACGCGATACCGGCACCGTACATCACGCACAGAGAAGCGAGAGAACCGCTCTTCGCGAGGCTGGGCTGCTTACCCTTCGTAGGAGCCTTCTTCGCTGGAGCATCCTTCGCTGAGGCACTATCGGTCTGTGCCTTCGAATCGGCAGACTCAACAGTAGCTGATGCCGTCCTGCGAGAACCGGGCAGATGAGCGCCCACCACAGTGGCAGAGCTTGCCTCCGAAGAACCAGCAGTCGAAGTACCCGAAGAACTCGCTTCCAAAGAATCGGAGAGCGACTTCTCAGGAGCAAAGCCCTGAGCGGGAGGCACAATCGACAGCGCCGTGGTCGCAGGAAAACGACCGGAACGGATGTCATCCACCGTGGGAGCAAACTCATCAGCAGAAGACTCTGCCTGAGAATCAGACTGTTCCACTACCGGATCCACATACTCGCCGCTCTCACGCAGACGCGCACGACGGCTAGGATGACCACCCATCGAATACGCATCATCAAAAGACGAAACCGAAGCGGTATCTAAACCACGAGGGGACTGATCCTTCGTCATAGCCCCTCACCATCCCGAATGGAACGCATGCACGCCATCGAAGCGAGCATCAGAATCGTCAGCTGAGCAATATCGAAGCTGTAGAAAATAAAGACAACGCAGCACGCCATCGGCACACTATGCAACCAGTACCCGGAGGAGGTCTTCACTCGTGCGCCGCTTGCCACAGTGCACATCATGAAGAGTGCGAATAGTGCCAGACCTACGAAACCGAAGCAGAACATCAAAGTCCACAGGTAACCCTGGGTACCCATCGACACACCAATGCTCGGTTCCATGCGCGGAGTGCCATAACCGATAATCGGGGACTCCAAGGTCGCATTCCAGGTAGCACGGTAGAGCGCCGCACGACCGCCGGTCGAGTCAGAGTAATCCTGACGGCCCAGAATATTGTCCACAGTACCCGAAGCGAAAAGTGCCACGATGACAGCCGCAATCGCTGCAACACCCATGCCTACAGCACGCCAATTAGCTGCCAGGAACTGACGCAGCAAAACATATGCTGCGCTAATACCCAGACCAATAAACATGCCGCGGTTACTAGTCGCAATTGCCGGAACAGTAGAAAGAGCCATACCGATGAGCAACGCAACGCGCAGCCAGATGGAACGCAGACGCAACAGGCACGCCAGCATCACCGGGGTGAGCAGGGTGTACGCCAGACCCCAACTATTCGCGTAGGGGAACGGTGCGGAGGGGCGAATATACGCCTCAGGTGCACCCCACGGGCGCTGAACCTCCGCCAGAGGAGGAAGCATATAGTCACGCACCAGCGGGTTCTGCATGAAACCAGAAGGCATGATGAAGCTCATCGGGGTACGCAGACGGAACTCGGGGAAGAGAACGCCGCCATAACCCAGCACAATGAGGGTCACCCACAGAGTCGCCAGACCACCCAACAACCTGTTGAGGCTAATAGAGGAGCGCGCGTTGTAGTAGTACAGGGCGTAAATGCCGGCGCTGAGAATGTTCACAAAGCGCAGACCCCAACCAATCATGTCGGTGGAACGGGTCAGAGCAAGTGCCGCAACAACAACCCATACGCAGAATGCGCCCCACACCCACAGGGAACCGGGCACACGCACATTACCTCGAATGATGAGGTAAAAAAGCATGATCGCTGCCAGTACCAGCGGCGCAATCTGAAGCAGCCCCAGAGCCCACAGCGCCGGGAAGCCATACAGCAACGCCAGCAGAGGCCATGCGGGGAGCTTCTTCTGCGCTGTCGACATCGGACGGATGCGCGCGCGGGCACGCAGAATACCGCTGGGCGGCGTACTAGCCGACCCTGCGGAATCCTTCAGCGCAACAGGCGAAGCACCCGGATGAGAAAGAACGGAAGAGGAAACCATGTCTGTGCGATACCTGGTTAGAGACCTCGACCGGTCTTCTGGACGAGATCAAGAAGCGTAGCGGGCTTAATAATGCCGGTGGATACAACGTATGCTGCCCAAGCACGAAGCTGCTTGGGGTCACGGCGCAGAGCGGAGCGAGCGTACGCGCGCGCCTCCTTGTTGTTGCCCAAAGACGCCTGAGCGTACGCAATCTGACCGGCAATACGTGCCAGGCCCTTGGGGTCCTGCTCAAATTCGGGGAACTTACGCAGAATGTAGCTCAGACCGTCAACCATGGACTGCCACTTGCCAGAGAAGAAGGAAGGACGGTCCCAGAGCACCAGAATCAGCGGCTCGGGCACGCTCAGCACATCGCCGTGGCGGGTTGCGCGTAGCAGCAGGTCGTAGTCTTCACCGTAGGCGGCGGGCAACTCCTCATCGACCAGACCGATGCGGGCGGGCTGACCGTCAACGCCGAGCAGATCCTCGCGGGAGTACAGCATTGCGGAGGGGTGAATTTCGGTAATGCGCGAACGCAGGAAGTCAGCGAAGGTCGCGCGCTCGGGCGCCAGGCGCACGATGTCCTGACCGCCGGAACGCACGGTAATACCCGAAGAGATAGCGGCTGCTTCGGGGTTTTCGCGCCAGAGAGCAACCTGCTGGGTGAGCTTGGAAGGCATCCAGTAGTCGTCATCATCACAGAAGCCAATCATCTCACCACTGGAGGCGATGATGCCGCTATTGCGGCCGCCAGCCAGACCGCCGGAACGGGTATTGGAGACAATCTTCAGGGCACGGTTTTCGCCGACCTCAATATCCTCGAGGCGGTCGGGCTCAACACGGTCAAAGACGACAACAACTTCAACGAAACCGCGGTAGCTCTGCTCAAGGATAGAGCGGACAGCCACGCGCAGCAGCTCGGGGCGCTTGCCGTTGGTCGCGATAACGGCGGAAACAGCAGGGTTGCGAGAGGTGAAGTGCATCATTGGGATTCTCCTTACTCAGCGGGGGTCGCGAGGCTAACGTACTTGCGACGCATGGACAGCAGGACGGTTGCGGCATTAGCCAGCAGAAGCAGCGCGTAGACGATGACGAATACGGGGCCGAAGCCAACAAAAATGTAGATCCAGCAGAGGGTGCCAGCGTCCATGTGCAGGTTGATGAAGGAGCGCAGGGGGCCACCGGTGGGCGGTGCTGCGGTCTTGCGGTTGTTGCGCAGCTGTTCAGCCAGAATCTGGCTCATGAAGTGACCGGCGGTCAGAGCGGTGAAAATCATGGGCATCGCAATGATCCAGCCGTTGAAAGCGCTAGAGCCGGTGAAGGAATAGTGTGCCGGGTACAGCAGGAAAGAGAGCAGAGTTGCCATGTGCACCGAGGGCACACGGATGGAATCGACCACATGGTCGAGCCACTCACCGGCGGGGGAGGACGCACCGGTCACGCGAGCAACCTGACCGTCAGCAGAGTCCAGGCCGTAACCGAGGGCGAAGAGTAGTGCAACGCAGATACCTACACCAACGCTGGGCGGGCACGTAATCAGAACGACGAGGCCTGCTGCGGAACATGCGGCGGAAATAGCGGTGACGCCGTTGGGGGTGATGCCCAGTGCGACAGCTGCCGCAGCGAAGTAGCGTGCTACTCGGCGGTTGACCCAGCGGGTGTAGGCGGGAACGCCAATGCCAGGCTTCTGCGCTGCTTCAAGAGAGCGCAGGGTGTGAGAAAACTTCGCAGAAAATCCCGATGCGGGCGCGGAGTTTGGGGTGTGAGGTGCCTCAGAGGTGGACATGCACATTCCTTTTAATCGGTGAGAGGAGTGAAGGAGAGTGAATTACTCCCTTTCGGGGCGGTTGCGAGAAAGTCCGGAAGTCCCGCACGCGAAAAAAGAGGTGGTTGGTCCCTTTTTCACATACACCACTATATAGATATTTTACAACGAGATAAAGTGCGACAGGGGGCGTGTGGTCAGGGTCAACAATTGTGTCGCAAAAAGCCGCTGACAATGCTCTATAGTGCAGATTGGCGGGTTTCTGCGAGCAGGGTAGGAGCCTAACAAACCGGGGGTATCGACGCCTTCATCCTGTGAATTATGGTTTTAGAATTCATATCTGAACATTGTGCTGAGATACACATAACAGAAACACAAATAACAGGAATAAATGATGCAAAAAACACAGAAAAACGGGTAGCACACGCAAATGGGGTTTGATTTCCTGAATCATTCAGAAAATCAAACCCCATTTAGCTGAGATTGTCTAGAAGGTATTAGTTCCTTCGAGCCTGCATCGGAACGCGGGTTCCGACTCCGTTATTGACGATGCGTCGCTCGCCCCGGTCGGCTGCCGCGTTGTTCGCGTTATCGACCATGGGCTGCTCAGCAACCGGCGCCTTAGCAGTTGCCTGCAGGTCGAAGCTTACATTCGGGCGAACGTTACGTCGACTAATGCCCGGGTGAACCTCAACTGCGATGAGGTTCTCGCCAACCTTCAGCTTGGACGCCGGAACGGTGAAGGTCACCGGAGTCTTCTGAGCCTTAGCGGTATCAATCGAGCTCGATGCAACCGCGCTATTCCACAGTTTGCCCCTGATGTTGAAGTTGGAACGGCCAACCTCTTCCCCGTTGACACCCACCGCAATAGCGTCATCCGCGTAGGTGGTCAGCACCAGGTCGCGGCTCGCCTGCTCACGAGTGAGCTGGATGGTGGTGTAGGCGTAGATATTTTGGCGGTTACGCACAAGCGGAACATGAACGGAGGTGTTGAGGTTACCGGTGCCGACACCAATCGGGGTCTTGCCGGTCTGCCATGCTTCCTGCGCGATATCTTCCAAGGTGAAGTGGAAGTTGTACTTCCAACCGTACTTACGGTTAGGAGCCTGACTGGAGACCATGTACTTCCACTCGGACGCGTAGGGCAGAACAATCTGGTCCTTAGCGGCCTCGTCCTTAGGATTCTCTTCCTTCGGGTCCTCGGGCTTGGGATCGGCAGGCTTCGGGTCCTCGGGCTTGGGCTCCTCAGTCTTCGGGTCCGGATCCTGGGCCTTCGGCGCCTCAGTAGTTGCTTCTGCACTCGGGGTAGCGCTTGCCGAAGCACTGGGGTCAGCAGTAGCGGTCGGATCAGCACTTGCCGTCGGATCAGCGGTAGGAGTCTCGGTCGCGGTCTCCGTGGGGGTAGGAGTCGGGCGAACCGGAGCTACCTGAACCGGAGTGGAGGCAGAGTAGTTATCTGAGCTGTCCACCGCGCGTACAAAGTAACGTGCGTTATCGGTGTGGTCAATCTCGAACTTCGTACCCGAAGTACTAGCGATGACTCGGTCATCACGCAGAATCTGGTAGCGGACACTATCGGTATCCTGCACAGCGTCCCAGGTCAGAACGTCCTTATCGTCCTTCAGCTCTACCTTCAGGTTCTGCGGGGTAGCCGGAGGGGTCACATCGCGAGCCTCAAAGCGCGCAAAACCGACGGTATCCTGGGTGCCGTGAACACCTAGCGAACGGTGAATATCGCCGCCAACCCACAGAGTGCCCTTAGAATCAACGAAAGACTCCCAGATACCGAAGCCGTGGTCACCCTTAATAGCGGGGGAGAACTCCGGCAGCATCTTACCGCTGTCCTTATCGAACGCAGCAACCAGCTTGATCGAATGAATCACGCTTGAACCGCTCACCGGGAACGGCTTATTACGCGAATCCTGGTAGAGGAAGTCACCGCAGTGGCAGGCACCATAAATGGTGTTGCCGTTCAGATGCAAATCCTGGAAATCTCCACCATCACGGGTAATTGCAGTGTAGGTGGGGCTCAGGGATGCCTTGTCGTAACGAGAAATAAGGTGCTCAGTACCACCCACCCAGACGCCGGTACCGGCATCCTGAACGTCGAACTGGAAACCCCAAATCTTGGTTTCGCTACGCAAATCAGAGACATTAGCGCCGGTAGGAATCTCAGAGTGCTGGTACACCCACGGACTACCCTTCTGCATGTTCTGAGTAATATCAGCCACGCGGTAGGCAAGACCGCCGTTGAGCCAGGTGAAGTAACCGGCGACGTAAACGTGAGAGTTATCAGCGGAGGCGCTAATACCGTTGACAGTACCGTTGAACACCTGGCGCCAGTTACGGTCTATACTCACAATACCGGGCACGCCGTTAGAAGGTTCGCCCAACTTAAAACGGGCAATATTGCGTGAATACGCAGCACCCGCCTTTTCACTTTCATAAACGTGGGTAAAGGTGCCACCAATGTATACGTAGTCACCCTGACGATGGATGGTCTTCACCATCATGGGCTCGGTGAGAATACGATCTTCGACTCTAACCTGGGCCCATTCAGGGGCAATTTCACCGGTCGTGGCATCAACAACGACGAAGCTCTCATGCTTCTTACCGTTAACCAGGGTAAAGGCGCCACCAACCGCTAGACGGTTATTCGGCAGAGCCTCAACAGCCTTCACCTGACCATTAACAGTCAGCTTGAAGTCGCGGCGCAACTCGCCGGTTTCCGGGTCAAAAGCAGCAATATTAGATTGCGCAACATGCTCACCGGTAGAGGACTCAAGGTACTCGAAGTCGCCGCCAATAAACACGCTGGAGGTGCCGTTGCCGTGATTGACCTCGGTGATGGCCTCAACATAGGTGTTCATCTCGGTGGTTTTACGGGAGGCGGTCTTAGCACTGGTGCGCCAGCGCCAATCCGCCGAACGGCTACTGGGCAGGGCACGACGAGCGCTCGCCTGAGTACCGGAATCCGGGATAGCGCCCAGATGCAAATCGTTCTGGGTCAGCTTCGGGCGCAGGAACATCTGGGTGTAACCGAATGAGGTTTCACCCCTACCGTCCTTACCGTAAATGTAAGAGTTCTGAGCGTCGGTCATCGCCGGCTCAGAGCCATCCTGCCCAATGGGGGCGTTCGCACCGTAACGGAAACCCATACGGTAATCCTGCGAAGCCAACTCATCAAATATCAAAGCCTTGAAGCCGTTATTCTGGCCACGCAGAATGTGGTCTTCCCAGGTGTTGTTAGTCCAGTACTTGCGGCCCTCGTCGTTATAGGAAGAGAACTCCTCAGGGTTGGTGACGGTCGCATTCGACCAGACAGCGCTCGAACGCAGAGCCCAGGTCCATTCGGAGGTCTGGCGGCGATCCACCGTCGCCTCCTGCCACTTGGTGCCCGAAGTGTTCAGGGCGCGGCGGAAACGGTAACCATCGGGCAGCTGATCGGGACGAACACCATTAAGTAGCTGAGAAATAGTGGTACCCGAAAGCTGAATCGGGGTCTTCGCTGCGGGCAGGGAGCTCAGCGCCTTACCCTGCTCAAGCGTCAAACCGGACGATGCGGGTGCGGCATCGCTGTAGAGCTGAGACGTATCGCCCTGACCCTCGTAGTTTTCAGTCCAGCCGTCGCGACCCTCACCAATCTTGACCCAGCCGCCGCCATCAGTTTCCTGATCACAGTAGAACTGCGTCGGCTGGCTCATCGCGGGAGTGTACAGCCAGTATGCGCCGCTCTTTGCCTCGGGGTTAGCCTGCTTGGCTTCCCAACAGCTGGCGGCAGCACGCTCGGAGGTCGTGCCATTGTAGAAAGCAGAGTCCCTTTTTTCCGCAGTCTGTTCGACAGCGGTACTCGGCGTAATAGCGGGGATAGCTACGGGCAAAGCCAAAGCCGTAGCAATGCTCAAGCAAAGAGTTGAGCGGGTTATAGCAGAACGAGAAAAGCCTGAGCCCGTCATGCCAAAGTGGGCTTTCATAATATCTCCAAATGAATGCCAAGAAATGTTATCGAGTGCGCATCAACATTAATGCGCGATGGACGACAATGCGCGGTTTCCAGAGAATCATAGCTGGAAACCGGCATCTTTAATTAGACCCTAGCAATCAGGATTGTTCGGGAAGTCGTGGGTTGCGATCTTCCACTGACCATCGACCTGAACGAGGGTGTAGATATTGAGTGAACGCTTGGGAGAATTGTCATCCTTTACAGGCTGATTATTCTCGTCGTAGATCTTCACGGAGGAAGAATCCATGCATACTTCCAGCATGCGTGCGGGCTGGCCCTTGTACTGAGTTTCAGCCATACGGGGGTTACCCACTACAGTGGAAGAACCTTCATAGTGCCAGCCTGCCAGTGCGTATTCGGAAGCCTGCACAGCAAACTCAGCGGCAGCGGAGTCTACCGCTACGGCCTCGATGGAACGAATCGTCTCATCATCGAGAACAGCGCGGGCCTGCTCAACGTTCTGCTGCTCAGCCTCTTCGTCGCTACTCGGATCAGCGGTGCGTTCCGGGGAAGGCGCAGCAGAAGGAGCCGCCTTAATCTTGGTCAGAATGTTTTCGTAGGAATTGACCAGCTCGGTGGTTTTCTTAACTTCTTCAGTGTCCACGGGCACGGAAGAAGCCTTCTTCATTTCCTCCGAACCAGTGTAAATCTCTTCAAGCTTCTGGCCATCAGAAGAAGTAGCCTCAGCATCCGCCTTGGGGGATGCGTCGCCCGAAGCTTCAGAGGAGGCTTCAGCGGTGCCATGCTCGGAAACCTGGGGAGAGGTGCTCGAGGACTGAGCGGAAGAAGCGTGCCCAGAAGCGGAAACGCTGGCGGATGCAGAAGCCGAAGAAGAGCTGTCGGAGCTCGGGTTTTCAGTAGCGCAAGCGCTCAGAACCAGAGCAGATACTGCAAGGGTGCCCAAGGTGCCCAGAAGGCGGGACCGGGAGGGCTGCTTGAAGAATGCTGACATAGGAAGCCTCTTTAGTGGTTGGAGTGAGATTGACTATTTCCGGAAGATAATACCTTGCACGATGACAAAGCACCTAAAGGCTAACACGCAAAGCTGGGAGAATACTTGGACTCGCAAAAATAACGTTTTTATAAATGATGAGAATAGGCCCTAAATAATGCTCTATTTCGGGTCGAATAGAGGGTAAATATATATCTCTGAATGAAAAAACCTTCATGTAAATGAATGAAATAGATTCACAATGTGCAAAAAAGTCCCGGGCTGGTTATGGACCAGCCCGGGACAATAGGGCGAACATCACTAAAATTCTTTGTCACAAAAGCGCATATCGCCCTGATGAGGGGTTATGATGCCTGGACAGCCTCGGTACTTGCCGAATAGTTATCCGCAGTATCTACCGCGCGCACATAATAACGGGCGCCATCGCGGTGATCTACCGAATAGCTCGTACCCGTAACCGTCGCAATAGGACGATCATCGCGCAGAATCTGGTACTTCACATTACGTTCGGAAATACCCGACCAAGTCAGCTGATCCTTGGAGCCGTTCTTCGTCACCTTCAGATTGCTCGGAGTAGCCGGAGGCGCCACATCGCGAGGCGCATAACGAGCGAAGCCAATAGTCGGCTGCACACCATTAGCACCCAGCGACTTACGGATATCGCCACCAACCCACAGCGTGCCGGTCGAATCCACGAAGGACTCCCACACACCATAGCCGTAGGCGCCGTTCATAATCGGAGCCCACTCCGGTAGCACCTGGCCGGTATCCTTATCGAACGCTGCGACCAAACGAATCGTCTGGGCGTCCGTAGCGTTCACCCACTCCGAATCAACCTTGGTTGCACCCTGGTAGATGAAGTCACCGCAGTGGCACGCGCCGTAAATGGTATTGCCATTCAGGTGCAGATCCTGGAAATCGCCACCCTCGCGAGTAATCGCGCTGTAGGTGCGGCGCATGCTCGACTTTTCGTAACGGCTAATCATATGTTCGGTGCCACCCAGCCAGACGGAGGAACCAGCGTCCTGAACATCGAACTGGAAACCCCACATCTTACGCTCGTTCTTCAAATCCCAGGTCTGGGCACTAGAAGGAACGTACGAGGGCTCATGAGTCCAGTCGCCGCCGCTCTGGCGGGGATTGGTAATGTTGGCGATACGGAATGCCTCACCACCGTTAAGCTGCGTGAAGTAGCCGGCCACGTACACGTGGCTGTTACCCTCGGAAGCGCTCACACCGTTAACAGTGCCGTTAAAGACCGGACGCCAGTTCCAATCCACCTCACCATTGCTCAACTTAATGCGAGCCAGGTTCCTCGAGTACGCGTAGGTCGGGGAGGTCTGACCCTTCAAATGAGTGAATGAACCACCAATGTACAGGTAGCCGTCACGCACGTGCAGGGTCTTAATCTGAACCGGAACAGAAGCAATACGGCTGACCACACGGATATCCCAGTCCTTAGCCACCTGACCGGTCTTCGGATCCAGAAGCACGAAACCGTTATAGTACTCGCCGTTCACCTGGTCGAAAGAACCACCCACGGCAAGCAGGCCATTCGGTAGAGCCTCAACCGACTTCACCTGACCGTTAATCTTCGGGCGGAAAGACCGGCGTAGCTCGCCGGTACCTACCTCGTAACCCGCGAGGAAGGCCTGCTCGACCTTCTCGCCGCTTGCGGACTCAACGTACGCGAAATCGCCACCGGTAAAGACAGCGCCACCAACCTCGGTAATCGCCTCAACCTGGGTGTTCATTTCACCCTTCTTGCCGGTACCGGTGTCAGTACTCGTACGCCACTTCCACTTCTCAGAGTAGCTATTGGGCAGTGCACGGCGGCTACTTGCCGGAGCACCCTGCTGGCCGTAAGCGTGCAGACCCTTAGCCGCCAAATCGTTCTGAGTCACCTTCGGGCGCAAGAACATCTGAGTGAACACCAGGGGGGTGGTCGAATCATTTGCCGGGCGGTAGATATAGGAAGAAGTCCTATTCAACAGGTAATCCTGGAACCAACCCGTAATCTTAGCGCGCGAGCCATAGGTAAAGCCCAGCTTATAACCCTGCGAAGGCTTCTCCACGAAGTGCAGGGAACGGAAATCGTCCGAATAGTCGTAACGGAAGATATTGCCCGCCGTCTTCTCCTGACGGTAGTAGTTGTAACCACGGTACTGTCGCGGATGAGTAATCGAAATGTTCGACCAGTACATCGTTGAGCGAAGGGTCCAAGACCACTCGGTGCTCGCGGCACGCGTAGCCTTAAAATCCTGCCATGCGGTACCATTCACGTTCATGGCGCGATGGAAACGCACGCCGTCAGGCAAATCCTGCGGATGGGTGCCGTTCAGCAGCGCGTTCACCGTCTGGCCCGGCAACTGCACCGCATCAAAACCAGTGGGATTCTGGTGAAGCTGCTTAGCATCGCCACGACCGTTGTAGTTCTCGGTCCAGCTCTCACGACCGCGGCCAATCATGACCCAGCCGCCGCCGTCAGTTTCCTGATCACAATAGAACTGCTCAGGAGTGCTCATCTGCGGGGTGTACAGCCAGTACGCGCCGCTCTTACCCCGCGGATTATTCTGCTTAACTTCCCAACAGCTTGCTGCTGCGCGCTCACTCGACGAACCGTCATAGTAGCGAGCATCAGCAGCCTGAGCCCCCGAAGCAATCGGGCCCAAAGAAGCCGCAACCATCGCAAAAGAAGCAGCCGCAGCACCCAAAGCGCGGGAACCAGCACGAGAAGCTACTCGAGAGCCCTCAGAAGCGGACGAAGCAGCGCCCTGCGAACGCCCTCCACGCGCGAACGGAAGAAAATTCATTATGTCTCTCCTAGAGACCTCAACCGGTACACAACAGAAAAATGCAATTCACACAGCAACACCCACCCAACACAGGGCACAGCATAGTAACCATGCATCGGGGAGGGAAGAAGCGTTATGAACTGCACTAACAGAGAGTCTGCTGCCGGAATCAGTGAGTGTAGTTATCGGAAATTGAATGAATACGCCCCGCCCCTCACGCACGAAGCCAACAACGGCAACGCACCCGTAAGAAACAGAACGCTAAAAAATCTGTGAAGCTTCCCCTGTCGTACCAACAGTGAAAAAACACCACAGACCAAGATTCAGCCCATCATCGGAAGGATGGAAGCAACCCATCCGACGCAATGAATCCCAACCCATCATAGCCGCCGCAGAGGCGAAGCGATAGCAAACTGGGCAACTTGGGCTAAACCAAAACTATAGGGGGTATACACCCCGGGTGCGCCACCGCCTGATTCGAACCCCGCAAACCCAGCAGAGCCCAAATCAGGCGGCGGCTCAAAGAAACTAGATCAACAACCTGACCTAAGCCTGAGCAGCTCCTGTAGAAGCTGAGAAATTCTCAGATGCATCGATGGAACGCACGTAGTAGCGAGCGCCATCGGTGTGCTCAACTTCGTAGCTGGTACCCGAGACCGTAGCAATCACACGGTCATCACGTAGCACCTGGTAGCGAGTACCGCTCTCACGAACGCCAGACCAGGACAGCTTATCGGTCGAACCATCACGCTGAACCGACAGGTTCGACGGAGTCGAGGGGGCGGTCACATCGCGAGAAGCAAAGCGAGCGAAACCGACAGTGCGCTGCTCACCATTAGCACCCAGCGAACGGTTAATGTCGCCACCAACCCACAGATTGCCGCGAGAATCCACGAAGGACTCCCAGACACCGTAGCCGCTAGCGCCCTTCAGAACCGGGCTGAACTCACCGATAACCTCGCCGCTGTCCTTATCGAACGCTGCGACCAGGCGCATACGGTGAACTGCCTTCGACTCCTTCCAGTAGGTGTGGTAACCGGTAGAGCCCTCAAAGAGTACGTCACCGCAGTGGCATGCACCGTAAATGGTGTTACCGCTCAAGTGCAGATCCTGCCAGTCGCCACCGTACTTAGAAATCGACGAAGAAATACGGCCGTAACCATTCTTCGAGTAGTTCGCAATCAGGTGGTCAGCACCGCCAGTCCACACAGTCGAGCCGGCATCCTGAACATCGAACTGGAACGCGTACACAATACGGTCAGTAATGTTCAGCTTCAACGACGGCTCCCACTCCCACTTAATGTTCGAAGCGTTAGAACCATTCAAAGCAGCCAGACGGAACGCACGCTGGTTATTCAGCTCAGTGAAGTAACCCGCAGCGTGAACAGTGGAATTATCCGAGGCGGCAGTAATGCCGTTGACCGTACCGTTGAAGTTCGGGCGCCAGTTCCAATCCACCTCGCCGTTCGAAAGCTTAATACGAGCGGCACCACGCGAGTAAGCGTACGCCTTAGAAGTATTGCCCTTCACGTGGGTGAAGTTACCGCCAATATACAGGTAACCGTCCTGAACCAGCAGAGTCTTCACCTGTGCGGCATCGCCATTGCGACGCTGAATCTGAAGGTCCCAGGTGCGGTCAATCTGACCGGTGGTCGCGTCCAGAATGACGAAGTGGTTAACCTTCTCGCCATTCACCTCGGTAAATTCGCCGCCAACTGCCAGGCGGTTATTCGGCAGAGCCTCAAGAGCCTTAATCTGGCCGTTGAAAGTCGGGCGGAAGGAACGAACCAGCTCACCCGAATCCACGTTGTAACCAGCCAGGTACGACTGATCAACGCGCTCGCCGCCAGCCGACTCCACATACTTGAAGTCGCCACCGGTGAAGACGGTGTCGCCTACCTGAGTAATAGCCTGAACGTAAGTGTTCATCTCGTTCTTCTTGCCGGTGCCAGTCTGTTCACTGGTGCGCCAACGAACGGGCATCGTGTAGCTATTGGGCAGAGCACGACGGTTGCTGGCGGCAGAGCCAGAACCAATCTGCGAGAAGTTCAAGTCACGCTGAGTCAGCTTCGGGCGCAGGAACACCTGAGTGAAGGGGATAGAGTAACCGAAGGAACCGCGCTTGTGGTAAATATACGAATCAGAATTCTCATTACCGAAGTTCACCAGTGCACCGTACGCAAAACCAATCTGGTAGCCCTGGTTCGGGTTCGCGAAGAAACGAACAGAGCTGGTGGTAATGCCCGGAGCCATCTCCGAAGCGGAACCGCCCATATGAGCGGTGCGGTTAATGCCGGCGCCGGTGAACTTCACGGTGCCCCAACGCTGACCGTAGCTCATCGCCCAGGTCCACTGCTCAGTCTGAGGACGCTGAACATAAACGTTCTGCCACTGGGTTCCCCTCGCATTGTGAGCACGGCGCAGGCGCATGCCGTCGGGAAGGTCCTGAGGCTTAACGCCGTTCAGCAGCGCATCGACAGTGTTTGCGGGAAGCTGGACCGGAGTAAAAGCGGCAGGACCGGTGGGGTTCTGGTGCAGTTGATTCGGGTCGCCGGTGCCGTTGTAAGACTCGGTCCAACCCTCACGACCGCGACCAATCATGACCCAGCCGCCGCCATCAGTTTCCTGATCGCAGTAGAACTGCGCCGGGCCGCTCATCTGCGGGGTGTACAGCCAGTAAGTGCCAGAGGAGGCAGAAGGATTAACCTGCTTGACCTCGTAACAGGAAGCAGCTGCTTTATCGCTGCTGGAACCGTCATGGGTTCCGGTCGCAGCCGAGGCGGGAGTAGTAGGAGTAAGAGGTGCCGCAGTGAAAGCGGTACCAAAAGCGAGTGCGAAAGCGGCCCACTTTTTAGCAGACCATGAATGGACATGGCGCTTTTCAGCGGGTTTGTTCGTGTATGTGGTTGTCATATGCGTCTTTCTGATGCGACGTTCCGGAAGAAACATCGAAAGATACGGTGAATTTAGCGCACTAGAAAAACCGCAGTAAATACTGAAAACCTGAGGTTGGTTGGAAGAGGTAAACAGAATCCGGAAGGGGATATACTGTCTGGTTTTTCTGTAAGCGTTAATGATTAGGGTACAGGATGAAGCTGTGAAAATAATGGTGCACAAAGTGCAAAGATGCCCGTGAGTGTGTGATTTACGCCCCATGCGATGAACGTTGTGGCACAGGAACAGACACGGAAGAAAACCATACTCAAGTATCACCCACGAAAGCGACAATCGAGTGCAAAAAGGAATATATTCCATCGCAGAAGAACACCAGAGAAAAATGCCAGAAAAAGCAGACTAGCCCTACAATGGAAAAGCTGCATAAAACACACCCAAAACACATATAAAGCACCGTGAAATAAAGGCAAATTCACTCGGACACCCCCAACCGGCACCGCCCAATACCGACCATCCATAGCAGCCCTCCACCAGCTCAACCGCTGCAGGCGAAGACCCCAGATTCAGGAGAACCCGTGAGCACCACCCGAAAAGCTACCGCACAGCCCCTCGAGGCACCCCTGCACCCCCTCCTGAACACCCTCAACCAACTCAGCAGCTGGGCCGCAATCCGCACCGCCGCCTCCGCACAGCCCACCGAACGCAGCGCACGCACCCTCATCGGCGCCGTCGCCGGAACCCACGCCGCGCTCATTGCAGACATCTCCACTGCAGTACGTGATACCACCGCTGAAGCGCTCAGTCTCATCGTCGCCCCCACCGACCGTCAAGCAGAAGACCTCGCCGCAGCCCTGCGCTCCTACCTGCCCGCCGCAGACATCGCGCTCTTCCCCGCCTGGGAAACCCTGCCCCACGAACGCCTCTCACCGCGCTCCGATACTGTCGGCCGCCGCCTGCAGGTACTGCGCGCCATGACCGGGGACGCGGCTAAACGCCCCCAAGTCGTTATCGCACCCGTACGCGCCGTCATCCAGCCCATCGTCACCGGCATCGAAAAGCTCGAACCCGTGCACCTGGTCCGCGGCAAAGAATACCCCTTCAAAGATGTGGTGCGCGGCCTCAACGACGCCGCATACTCCCGCGTAGACCTGGTCGCCAAGCGCGGCGAATACGCCGTACGAGGCGGCATCATCGACGTCTTCCCGCCCACCGCAACTACCCCCGTACGTCTCGAATTCTTTGGTGACGAACTCGACGAAATGCGCCACTTCTCTGTCGCTGACCAGCGCACCCTCAGCGGGGGAGAGGAGCTCACCGAACTCACCCTGCTGCCCTGCCGCGAACTGCTCATTACCCCCGAGGTCATGAGCCGCGCCGCACGCCTGAAAGCCGACTACCCGGCAGCCGCAACCATGCTCGAAAAGATTGCCGGCGGAATCTACGTCGAAGGCATGGAATCACTCACCCCGCTACTCATCGAATCCATGAACACCCTCACCGAGCTACTGCCGGCTGGGTCCATGATTATCAACGTCGAACCCGAACGCGTGCGTGCCCGCGCCGAAGACCTCGTCGCCACCAACGAAGAATTCCTCGCCGCCGCCTGGGACACTGCCGCGGAAGCAGACGCCGTCTCGCCCATCGACCTGGGCCAGTTGCGTATGAGCGACAGCGGATTCCGCACCATCGACCAAACCACCACACAGGCACTCGAAGCCAAACTCAGCTGGTGGGAAATCACCGAACTCGTCACCGACGCAGACCTGCTCGAAGACGCCGCCGCAGGCGCACTCGAAAACCAGAACATCGCTGACGCCATCGAAGATGGCATCGACACCTACACTGTCAACGCCACCCCCGCAACCGCATTCAACGGATCCGTCGAACGCATGCTCAGCCAGGTCGGCGACCTCATCCAGCAACAGTGGACTGTCCTCGCCCTCACCAACGGCCGCGGCTCCACCGACCGCCTCATCGACCTCTTCCACTCCGGCGAAGGGGCACCCGCCGTACCCGCAGCCCGCCGAACCAGCCTCGAAGCCGACCCCGCCGGGGACCTCGAACACGGCATCGTTGAGGTCTGCGAGGCGCCCGCCTCCGCAGGCTTCCTCATCGAGGAGGCGAAGCTCGCCGTCTTCACTGAAGCCGAACTGCTCGGCCGCCGCGGCACCTACGCACCCCGAGGCGCCGCCGGACAGAAATTCAAGACGCGCCGCCGCCGCAACGCGGTTGATCCTCTCGCGCTGAACCCCGGCGACTACGTGGTACACGAACGCCACGGCATCGGTCGCTTCGTCGAGATGACTTCTCGCCCGGTGGCGGGCGCCTCCCCGGTCAACGGCGTGCAGCCCATGAAGGAATACCTGGTCATCGAGTACGCCCCCGCCAAGCGCGGTGGCGCTCCCGACCGTCTCTTTGTGCCCTCGGATCAGCTGGACCTGATCTCCAACTACGTGGGTGGCGAGAACCCGAGCCTGTCCAAGATGGGCGGCAGCGACTGGGCGAAGACCAAGTCCCGCGCCCGCAAGGCAGTCAAGGAAATCGCCGCCGACCTGGTGAAACTCTACTCGGCACGCCAGGCCTCGCGCGGTCACGCCTTCGCCGCAGACACCCCCTGGCAGCGAGAGCTGGAGGAGTCCTTCCCCTACAACGAGACTCCCGACCAGCTCACCGCCATCCACGAGGTAAAGGAGGACATGGAGAAAGAAATCCCCATGGACCGCCTCATTTCCGGCGATGTGGGCTTCGGCAAAACCGAGGTCGCCGTACGTGCCGCATTCAAGGCGGTGCAGGACGGCAAACAGGTTGCCGTGCTCGTACCCACGACCCTGCTCGCGCAGCAGCACTACGAGACGTTCAGCGAGCGCTTCTCGGGATTCCCCGTGAAGATTCGTGTGCTATCCCGCTTCCAGAAGGCGAAGGAAACCCGCCAGATTACCGAAGAAATCGCATCCGGCGCGGTGGACGTGGTGATCGGTACCCACCGCATCCTCTCGGATAGCGTGGTATTCAAGGACCTGGGCCTGGTCATCATTGACGAGGAACAGCGCTTTGGCGTGGAGCACAAGGAAAAGCTCAAGCAGATGCGCACCAACGTGGACGTGCTCGCCATGAGTGCAACCCCGATTCCGCGCACCCTGGAAATGTCGCTAACCGGTATTCGCGAGACCTCCACCCTTGCCACCGCGCCGGAGGAACGCCACCCCGTGCTGACCTTCGTCGGTCCGCGAACCGACAGCCAGATTACTGCCGCAATCCGCCGCGAGCTCATGCGCGAAGGACAGGTGTTCTTCGTGCACAACCGCGTGGCTGACATCGACGATGTTGCCGCCGAAATCGGCAAGCTCGTGCCGGAGGCGCGCATCGCCACCGCCCACGGCCGCATGAGTGAATCGCGCCTGGAACAGATTATTGTGGACTTCTGGGAGCGCCGCTTTGACGTGCTGGTGTGCACCACCATCGTGGAGACCGGCCTGGATATTTCGAACGCGAACACCCTCATTGTCGACCACGCCCAGAACTACGGTCTGAGCCAGCTACACCAGCTGCGTGGCCGAGTGGGCCGTGGCCGCGAGCGCGCCTACGCCTACTTCCTGTACCCGGTGGATAAGACCCTCGGTGAGATTGCGCACGAGCGTCTGAAGGCTGTGGCGACCCATAATGAGCTGGGCGCTGGCCTGCAGCTTGCGATGAAGGACCTGGAGATTCGCGGTGCCGGCAACCTGCTCGGCGGCGAACAGTCCGGTCATATTGCCGGGGTCGGTTTTGACCTGTACCTGCGCCTGGTCGGCGAGGCGGTCGCAAACTACCGCGGCGAGAAGGAAGAGCGCGAGGTCGAGACGAAGATTGACCTGCCCGTCAACGCGCATATTCCGCACACCTACATTGATTCTGAGCGTCTGCGCTTGCAGGCATACCGTCAGATTGCTGCCGCCGATACCGAAGAGAAGATTGCGGAGGCTCGCGAGGAGCTGGTCGACCGTTACGGCGAGCTGCCGGAGGCGGTAGAGAACCTACTTGCCGTGGCGACGGTGCGTATGCACGCCCGTGCCGCCGGTATTCACGAGATGGTGGTTCTGGGCCCGAAGGTGCGCGTGGTAACCGCTACGCCGCTGCCGGAGTCCCGCCAGATGCGTCTGAAGCGCGTGTACCCTGGCTCCACACACGCCCAGCCGAAGGGTATGGACACCTGGCTGACGCTGGTTCCGCGCCCGAAGACCATGCCGGTGGGCGGTAAGGACCTGGTGGATGGCGCGATGCTGCAGTGGGCTGAGAAGTTCATTAACTCGATTTACTCGGAGAAGCCGCAGGCTCTCGAGGAGTAGAGACATACAGGGGTAGGCGCCGCCCAGTCATATCGGGCTGCCGAACCATGATGCCGAACCATGAAGATGCTCGCCGTGCAGATTGCCACAATATGGCACATCTGCACGGCGAGTGCGTTTGCCCCGTAGGGGCGGCATAGCTCACAATTAAGGCATGACTTCAACGGTGAACTATGCATCTCAGCGAATTGTAATTATTGGTGGTGGCCCCGGCGGCTACGAGGCAGCGATGGTGGCTGCCGCATCCAACGCGGACGTGACTCTGATCGAACGCAATGCCATTGGTGGCTCCGCCGTTCTGACTGACGTTGTGCCCTCTAAAACCCTGATTGCTACGGCGGATATGATGACCCGCTTCTCCGAGGCGGGTAGCCTGGGCATTGAAAACACGAAGGGTAAGGCGCCGCAGCTTCGTGTTGATATGGACCGCGTGAACCGCCGAGTCCGCGACCTGGCCCAGCAGCAGTCTGCCGACATTAAGCGTGCCCTGGCCTCTGCAGGCGTGAAGATTATTCACGGTACCGGTAAGCTCCTTGACCGCCACACCGTGCAGGTGACTGACGAGGCGGGCCTCGTCTACCCCCTGCACGCGGACTTTGTGCTACTGTCGGTGGGTACGCATCCGCGTGAAATGGCGACCGGTATGCCTGACGGCGAACGCATTCTGACCTGGACTCAGCTGTACAACCTCTCCGAGGTTCCCGAGGAACTGATTGTGATTGGTTCGGGTGTGACCGGTGCCGAGTTCGCTTCGGCGTATAACGGTCTGGGTTCTAAGGTGACCCTGGTGTCTTCGCGTGACCGTGTGCTTCCCGGTGAGGACGAGGACGCAGCTCGCGTGCTGGAGGACGTCTTTGAACGTCGCGGTGTGCGAGTGATGCCGCGTTCCCGTGCGGCTGCTGTTGAGCGTACTGAGGACGGCTCCGGCGTTATTGTGACTCTGTCGGATGGTCGTAAGGTTTCTGGCACTCACTGTCTGGTTGCTATTGGTTCGATTCCGAACACTGAAGATTTGGGCCTGGAAGACGTCGGTGTTGAGCAGACTCCGAGCGGTCATATTAAGGTGGACGGTGTGTCCCGTACGAGCGTGAACAGCATTTACGCCGCCGGCGACTGCACGGGTGTGTACCCGCTGGCTTCCGTGGCTGCGATGCAGGGCCGTATCGCTATGGCCCATATCCTCGGTGATGCGGTGCGCCCGTTGCGTACCGATAAGGTTGCCGCGAACATCTTCACCTCCCCGGAGATTGCGACTGTAGGCGTGAGTGAGAAGGACCTTGCCGAAGGCGCCTACCGCGGTGACGCGGTGACCCTGCAGCTGGGCACGAACCCGCGCGCGAAGATGATGGCGATGCGCGACGGCTTCGTGAAGATTTTTGCTCGCCGACACTCCGGCACCGTCATTGGTGGCGTGGTGGTTGGTCAGCGTGCTTCCGAGCTGATTTACCCCATTGCCCTGGCGGTGGAGAAGAAGCTCGCGGTGGATGACCTGGCGGATACCTTCACGGTCTACCCCTCGCTCTCGGGCTCTATTGCTGAGGCTGCACGTAAGCTGCACACTCGCGGTCTGTAGGCATCAACCTGTTAGGTGCTGAGCTGGGCGTTCCCCGCCTGGTGCAGCATCCCGGAACAGTATAAAAGCGGTGGGGGTCGCCTCCTGAATTCCTTAGATTCAGGAGGCGACCCCCACCGCTTTGCTGTAGAGACGCCTTAGCCCCTGCGAAGTTTTACTTCGTGGTGCTGACGGCGTTCATATCCACGTCACGGGTTTCGTGAGTGAGCAGGATGAAGACAACACTCAGGATCGAGGCGAATGCCAGGTAGCCGCCCACTGCAGCCACACCGTAGGAAGTGTTCAGCCAAACAGCCACGAACGGGGTCAGTGCCGCACCGAGGATGGACGCCACGTTGTAGGCGATACCGCTGGCGGTGTAACGCACGTTAGTGGGGTACAGCTCCGGCAGGTATGCGGACATGGAACCGAAGGACAGACCCATCAGGCACATACCGATAAAGATGAAGAGGGTAACCACAGCGGCGTTTGCGTTCGCGCCGGTACCAACAACGGAGGGGGAGATGAACAGACCGAAGGACAGACCGAAGACAGCCATCGCGATGGTGGTCCACAGCTGCTGGGTGCGGCGGCCGTACTTGTCAGCCAGCCAACCCGAGATCGGAATGAAGATCGCGAAGCCAATAATGGAGATCAGCTGAATGATCAGGAACTCGCGGTAGGGGATCGCTAGGCCGCCCTTATCCGCCTTGCCGATACCGTAGGAGAGGACCCAAGCGGTCATCAGGTAGAACAGCACGTAGCATGCCACCATGATGAAGGTGCCCTGAATCATGGGCCACCAAGCGACCTTGAACGCCTCAACGAGCGGGGTCTTCACCTTCTCATTGTTAGCGGCAGCCTTGGCGAAGACGGGGGTCTCCTCCAGCTTGAAACGCACGTACAGACCAACGGCGACCATCACGATGGACAGCAGGAACGGAATACGCCAACCCCAAATGAGGAAGGGGTGCTCGAGGTTCTTCGCGTCGGTTGCGGAGTTGAAGGTAATCCAGCTGGTCAGCAACAGCATGAAGCCGTTCGCAAGCACGAAGCCGATGGGTGCACCCAGCTGAGGCCACATCGCGGCGCGGGCGCGCTTGCCATCCTCAGCGTATTCGCTCGCGAGCAGCGCCGCACCGGACCATTCGCCGCCCAGGCCCAAGCCCTGGCAGAAACGCATAATGGTCAGCATGGTCGGTGCCCACAGACCAATCTGGTGATAGGTGGGCAGCAGGCCGATGATGAAGGTTGCCAGACCCATGGTGAGCAGTGCACCGACGAGGGTAGCCTTACGACCGATCTTGTCGCCGAAGTGGCCGAAGATCACGGAACCGAGGGGGCGCGCGATGAATGCGACGCCGAAGGTAGCGAAGGAAGCCAGAAGCTCGGTGGTTGCGTCCTTCGAGGGGAAGAACAGTACGGGGAACACAGCCACTGCTGCCGTGGCGTAAATGTAGAAATCGTAGAACTCGATGGTGGTACCAACGAGCGAGGCGAGAATAACTCGACTGCGAGGAGTCGTATTCTTCACCGGTGCAGCAGACGCTTTCGTGTCGGATGCAGAAGCGCTCATGAGGAAAACTCCCGAGATGGTGAATTTGTGTGTACACATGGAGCCTGAGGTAGGTGTTCCGTTGTCGGTCAGCGCGGGAGGCGGGTGTGCCGTAGGCGCGTACTGGGTGCCGTGACCGCACCGGGTGGGGTGCGGCAGGCGTCGGATTCTGAAAGGCTCCTCTAAAGTGCAACATTATAACTCTGTTCAGAAAAACCCAAACAAATACAGCCACTATCTGGACGCGAACACAAGGGTTAGCGGCGTAAATCCCACCTAAACAGGCAAGAGCAGACATAGAAAATCCCCCGGAAAGATACGAGACATTACCTCATACCCTTCCGGGGGATTCGTATAGCCTATGGCGCTCGCGGTATCGAGACCGCAGTAGCGAGATAGAGCGTTACTTGATGGTCGCCAGCACCGCGCCGGAGGTGACGGTATCGCCCGGCTTAGCCGACAGACCCGAAACCTTACCCGCCTTGTGTGCGGTAATGGGCTGCTCCATCTTCATAGCCTCCAGCACCAGAATCAGGTCGCCCTCAGCGACGGTATCGCCGTCAGAAGCCGCTACCTTCACGATGGTGCCCTGCATGGGGCTGGTCAGCTCGTCGCCGCCACCCTTCGCCGCGCCGCGTGCCGAACGGGACTTGCGGGTCTTGGACGCTGCAGGCTTTGCGGTGTGCTTGGTGCCACCGCTCAAATCGGGCAGGGACACCTCCAAACGCTTACCGTTGACCTCGACAACCACGGTGGTGCGCTCATCCTCATCGGAGCCCACGCTACCGGGTGCGCCGGAGTACATGGGGATAGTGTTGTTGAACTCGGTCTCAATCCAACGGGTGTGCACCTTGAAATCGCCACCCTCAGCCGGTGCGAAGGCGGGATCATCCAGCACGACGCGGTGGAACGGGATGACGGTGGGCATACCCTCAATGGTCAGCTCAGCCAGGGCGCGGCGGGCACGCTGCAGAGCCTGCTCACGATTCGCGCCGGTGACAATGAGCTTAGCCAGCATAGAGTCGAAGTTACCGCCGATGACATCGCCAGCCACAAAGCCTGAATCCCAGCGCACGCCGGGGCCGGTGGGCACGGTCAGCTTCTCGATGGTGCCGGGGGCGGGCATAAAGGAACGGCCCGCATCCTCACCATTAATACGGAACTCGAAGGAGTGACCGCGCAGAACCGGGTCCTTCTCCTCAATCTTCTCGCCGCGGGCAATACGGAACTGCTCACGAACCAGGTCCAGACCGGAAATCTCCTCGGAGACGGGGTGCTCCACCTGCAATCGAGTGTTGACCTCAAGGAAGGAGATGGTGCCGTCGGTACCGACCAGGAACTCACAGGTGCCGGCACCCTGGTAGCCGGCCTCGCGCAGAATCGCGCGGGACGCCTCGTACAGGCGCTTGTTCTGTTCATCGCTCAGGTAGGGGGCGGGTGCCTCCTCAATGAGCTTCTGGTTGCGGCGCTGCAGGGAGCAGTCACGGGTGGAAACCACCACAACGTTGCCGTGCGCATCCGCCAGACACTGGGTCTCAACGTGACGGGGCGAATCCAGGAAGCGCTCGATGAAGCACTCGCCGCGACCGAACGCCGCGGTCGCCTCACGAACAGCGGACTCGTACATCTCAACAATGCTCTCGCGGTCGCGAGCCACCTTAATGCCGCGGCCACCGCCACCAAAAGCAGCCTTCACAGCAATCGGCAGACCGTGCTCATCCGCGAAAGCAACAACCTCATCGGCGGACTTGACCGGGTCCTTGGTGCCGGGCACCAGGGGAGCGCCCACCTTCTGCGCGATGTGGCGTGCCGCCACCTTATCGCCCAGCTGGGTAATGGACTCAGGGGAGGGGCCAATCCAGGTCAGGCCCGCGTCGATGCACTTCTGCGCGAACTGCGCGTTCTCGGAGAGGAAACCGTAACCGGGATGCACGGCGTCAGCACCGGAGCGGCGAGCGATTTCAATGAGCTTGTCCATCACCAGATAGGACTGTGCCGCGGTGGCACCGCCGAGAGCGTAGGCTTCATCAGCGAGCTTCACGTGCTGGGAGTCGCGGTCGGGGTCAGCGTAGACGGCGACGGTCTGCAGACCCTCATCGCGGGCTGCACGAATCACGCGGACAGCAATTTCGCCGCGGTTAGCGATCAGAATCTTGCTGACCGGGCCGGTGTGACGGCCGGGGACTGCAGTAAATTTCTTGGCGGCTTCTGCCTGGTGCTGAGTCACTTAAAGCTCTCCTTTAATCTCCTGCTCCAAGGATACATCGGCAGGATTGGCGAATATAACGCGCATCATACTGTTCTATCTTATCGATTGGTGTTCAATAATGTGTATTCCAGGGCGCGCTTTGAGACAGATTTATACGATTGCGCTGAATCTAATCTTCATCTTGGGGCGCCAGCCACAACTCGGTCACCGCTACTTCGCGGCGGCGCAGCATATCGCGTAGCGCGTGGATGGACAGGCCCACCACCGTGTGGAACTCACCCTCAATACCGCGAATAAACGCCGAACCGTAACCGTCCAGGGTGAAGGAACCGGCTACCCAGAGCGGCTCGCCGGTAGCAATGTACGCCTCGATTTCCTCGGGGCTGAGCTCATCAAAGTGGACGGTAGCGCTGCGCAACTCAGAAACAGTGGGCAACTCAGAAGTAGCGGACAGCTCGGCACCTGGCTCAAGACCGCGCAAATCCACGAGCGCGTGACCGGTATGCAGCACACCGTAGTTGCCGCTCATTGCGCTGATGCGCTCGCGTGCCGCCTCCGCCGTGTGCGGCTTGCCGTAGGCAACACCCTCAAACTCGAAGACCGAATCGCAACCCAGAACCAGCGCATCGCGCACACCCTCGGCGGCGAGTTCAGCGGCAACTGCCTGTGCCTTCAGCTGCGCCAGCAGGGATGCGGTTTCAGCCGGGGTGAGTCCCGCACGTCCCTGCGCTCGCGCCTGTTCGTTGGCGGTAGCGAGTGCGGCGTCCTCATCTACGGAAGAGACGCGCACCGTGAACGCGATGCGGGAGTCTTCCAGGAGCTTGCGGCGCGCCGGGGAGGCAGAGGCAAGAATCAGTCGGGGTGATGAAGCGCTGGTAGTCATGGGTTCTATTTTAGAGCGTTGTCGGTGAGCTTTACTCTCGGGTGCAGATTGAGGGTCACTGGGTGGAACCCTCCGCCGGTGTGTCAGCGTTGAACACGGGGCATTCGCATAATCTGGGGGCGTAATCTGGGGGGGGGGATCTGCGGGAGGGCTGGAGCGCCGAGCCGAGGGGTATAACGAGGTGGCATAAAACCGGCGGGCATAGAAAGAGCGTGTCCCATCCCCCTCAACCACGTAGGAGATGGAACACGTCGTTCAAAATCATAACTCTTCTCAAACCTTAAAGAAAAAAAGAATCAATAGTGACACTTTTATGACGTTTGACAAATGTATTTTGCCCATGCTGGGGGCATGGGTGGCGGAGAAGCTACACGGCGCTAGGCAGTACCGCCTAGCGCCGCGTGCGTGAGCCTTCGCCAGATTAGCGGTGTGCCGCGGCGGTGTTGTCTTCCACCTCGTGAAGTCGCTGCGCCTCGCTGGCGATGCGCTCATCGTAGAATTCCTGAGCCACGAAGCCACCCTCAGAACGGGGAGCGTTGTAGAGCTCCTCATCCAGAATGCCCTCGCGGCGAGCCACAATCGCGGGAACCAGAGCCTGACCGGCAACGTTCAGAGCGGTACGGCCCATGTCAACGATAGGGTCAATCGCCAGGAGCAGACCCACACCGTCCAGGGGCAGACCCAGAGTGGAAAGGGTCAGGGTCAGCATCACGATAGCGCCGGTCGTACCGGCAGTCGCAGCCGAACCGAGCACGGACACCATCACAATGAGCAAGTACTGGGTGAAGTCCAGCTGAATACCGTAGAACTGAGCCACGAAAATCGCGGCAAGAGCCGGGTAAACCGAAGCGCAACCGTCCATCTTAGTGGTTGCACCCAGCGGAACCGCGAAGGATGCGTAGGCGCGGGGAACACCCAGGTTACGTTCGGCAACGGTCTGGGTCATCGGCATCGAACCCATCGAAGAGCGGGACACGAAGCCCAGCTGAAGCGCCGGCCACACACCCGAGAAGTACTGGCGGACCGACAAGCCGTTCGCGCGAACAATAATCGGGTAGACCACGAGGAAAACTAGCAGCAGACCAATGTACAGGGCGATAACGAACGCGACCAGCGAACCCATCGACGCCCAACCGTACGCGAACACTGCCTTAGCAATCAGACCCACGGTACCCAGCGGTGCCAGGCGAATAATCCACCACAGAATCTTCTGAATAATTGTCAGAGCGCTCTTGACCACGTCAATGAACGGCTTGGCAGCCTCGCCGACCTTCAGCGCGGCAATGCCGACCGCACCGGAAATGACCAGAACCTGCAGGACGTTAAAGGACGCCGACGCGGTGATGCCGGAATCACCGGACTTAGCACTGACACCCAGACCCAGGAAGTTCACCGGAATCAGACCGGTCAGGAACGCGGTCCACGAACCGGTCGATCCGGTGTATGCCTTGCCCTGCACCTGCGCACCCACGCCCGGCTGAACAATCAGGCCCATCGCAATACCGATGAGCACCGCGAAGAACGCGGTAATCGCAAACCAGATGAGCGTGTTAACCGCCAGGCGTGCCGCGTTCGTCACCTGCGACAGGTTAGAGATGGAGGCGACCACGGCGGTGAAAATCAGCGGAACAACGGCCGCCTTCAGCAAGGTGACGTAGGAGGAGCCGATGGTATCTAAGGTCACCATGAGCCAGTTGGGGTTGCTCTTCGCGTCCCCACCCAGTGCGAGGGCGAGCGCGCCGAGAACGATACCCAGAATGAGTGAGGCAATGATTTGGTTGCCGAAAGAAGTAGCCCACTTGGGCAGACGTGAACGAGATGATGCATGCGGTGTAGACATGTGGCATACTCTAAAACTTTTACGCGCTCCGGCGCGAGTTTGTGTGAAGAAGTGTTTCAATCCGGTGCAGTGGAGGGGATGTGTGACGAACCGTGACCATCCGGTAGCACCTTTCGGCTGTACATCCCGCAGCCCAACCAGCAACGCAGCCCAACCCAGCTGCCCAACCAACGCCGCCGCCGGTGCCGCCGGTGCCGCCAGCTGACCCCAATAGGCGGTTAAATCGGCTGATAGTTAATTAGGAATTGCCGCAAAAGCAAACAGAAAGGAAACAACTGCGCAACATGCGGGGAAGCTTGCTGAGATTTTGCCGTCAGCTAATAATCCGAAAGCTAGGGCTTGATATGCTGGAATCACACCGATAGTCCGGCGAAAGTCGCCGGATGATGCTGTACCCACTCAGCTTCATGTACGCGTTGAGCGTTACGCCACGCACCACCTTTCAAGGAGAGATGCATGAGTTCTGCTCCCCAATACCCCGGCGGAACCACCACCCCTAACGGCCCGAAGAAGCCCCGCAATCGCATGGAAGCGGTTGCAGATTTTGCTACCCGCGCCGCACAGACCTCAGCCCAGCAGACCCTGAACCTGGGTGCGACCCGCCCCGGCATCGCCAAGATGATTGCCGTAGCGGGTGCTGGCGTGCTACTGGTTGGCGGTGGCATCTTCGCCTACAACTCCATGCACCAGGAAGAGAACGCGTTCCTGTCGCAGGGCGAAGAGTACGCCCGCGTCTGCCAGGACGCGAAGACTGGCCTGCGCGTGGAAGATAGCGAATGTGAGAAGGCAGGCGTTCAGGAGCCGACCGACTCGCCCTCGGCCTCTTCCACGGAGTCCTCAAGCTCTTCTGGTTCTTCCGGTTCCTCCAGCTCCTCGGGCTCTTCTGGGTCTTCGGGCACTTCTGGTTCGACCACCACCCACAATAATTCGAATGCGTTCCTCTGGTACTACCTGGGTCGCCAGAGCGCATCCAATTCTTCCGGATCCCACTACATTCCTCCCGTGGGCTCTAAGCTTTCCGGAGGCAGCACCACCCGCCCCAGCAACGGCACCGTCTACAGCGGCGTGTCCTCCAAGGGCGGCGGCTTCGAGGACTCCTACCGCACCGCGAAGAAGTCCTCCACCGTTTCCTCCGGCAAGGTGACCAGCACCAACAACTCCGGTAAGACCTCCTCGGTGCGCAATAAGACCACCGGCTCGGTCTCCAGCGGTAAGCAGGGCACCAGCAATAGCGGTAGCACCGGCTCCTACAGCAAGTCGAACACCTCCAAGTCCTCCTCGAAGTCCGGTTCTTCGTCCAAGTCTGGCTCTTCGTCCAAGTCTGGCTCTTCCTCGAAGTCCGGCAGCAAGGGCGGTTTCGGTGGCGGCTCCAAGTCCGGTGGCGGCCGCTCCGGCGGCTAAGCCATAAGCCATGACACTGAATGCGGGCAGGGACTGAACGGTCCCGCCCGCATTTTCCTCACCAGAACAACCACACCCGCGGTGACGTAACAACACCGCTTTCCATTCACTACTTCGAAGGAGCCTAGCCCCTCATGCGCCGCGAAGAATTTCCCGTCGGCCGACCCGACTGGGAGAACGTCATCATTGAGGAAGGCCTCACCTACAGCGTGGACGGCCCCCACGACACCGACCACTATTGGAACGAATACGCCGCCTACATTTTCAGCCCGCAAGAAATGGACTCTGTGCGCGCCCAGGCGGAAGAAATGCACCGCATGTGCTTGGAAACCGTCGAGTACATTGCCTCCGGCGCGTTCGGCACCCTCGGCCTGCCCCAGGCGGCGTTCAACCTTGCCGTAGAATCCTGGAACCGCCGCGACGCCGACTTCTACGGACGCTTCGACTTTAGCTACTCCGGTGTGCCCGGCGACCCGATGAAGCTGCTCGAATACAACGCAGACACCCCCACCGGCATCGTGGAGGCGGCAGTCAGCCAGAAAACTTGGGCGAAAGACCAGCGCCTCGACACCCGCGGCTACGCCCACTGGGGTGAAATCGGTGAAGCATTCACCAACCGTTGGCGCCACATCTTCGCCCCCGAAATCACCGCGGGCGTGCAGCCCGTACTGCACCTGGCGCACGTGTCCCCCGAGATTGACGAGACCAACGAGGACTACAACAACCTCTGGCTCATCGCCTACTCGGCACAGCAGGCGGGCATCAAAACCCACATGATTCCCATCGACGAAGTCATCTTCAACGAAGACACCAAGAGCTGGGAAGACGCACAGGGACGGCGCATCACCAACCTCTTCAAGCTCTACCCCTGGGAAGACCTCGTCACCGACAGCGAAGCAGGCTACGACAAGCTCCTCTTCGCCTACCACGGCGCCATGGACCGCTGGATCGAGCCTGCGTGGAAGATGTTCCTCTCCAATAAGCTGCTGCTCGCCGCGCTCTGGGATAAGTACCCCGGCCACCCGAACCTCGTACCCACCTACGCGGGTCACCGCGGCGGTATGCGCAACTGGGTTCGCAAGCCCCTCTTCGGACGCGAAGGCGACGGCGTAGAAATCTACGCCCCCGACTACGACGTCTTCATCAAGCCCGAAGACGACGATTTCTTCGCTAACGCCCCCGAAAGCGAATTCATCTACCAGGAGTACATCCCGGCACCGCGCTATGAGGGCATTATTAACCCGGTCAGCCACCCCATCCTTGGCGTGTGGGTGGTCGACGGACGCACCGTAGGCGTGGGCATCCGTGAATCGAACGGCGCGCTCACCGACTACTGGTGCCGCTTCGCCCCGCACCTGGTGGACCTGAACGATTCCACCGGCATGGGATTCGGCACCACCGACCCCGGCGCCGCAAACTTCGGATAGCCCCGAGAGCTAAAACTCGACAACGAAGCCCCCGCCTCAGCCAAAGCTGAAGCGGGGGCTTCGTCAATAGAGATCCTGTTCAGAGGCTCCTATCCAGAGACTCCAGTTCAGAAGACTCTAGAAAACCACTCAACGAGGCGCGAGCAGACTAGAGGCTACTCGTCGTCCTCATCGTCGTCATCCTCAGTGTCCAGAGGGAGCATCATCTCATCGGTCAGGGCGCGGCGCAGAGTATCCAGACCCACCGAACCGAGCAGAAGCGCACGCGTGTGGAACGCGCGAATGTCATCGCCGCGGCGCACAGCCTGATCGCGCAGTTCCAGCCAGAGGCGCTCGCCAATCTTGTAGCTCGGCGCCTGACCCGGCCAACCCAGGTAACGCAGGAACTCGAAGCGCAGGTGGCCCTCGGACTCGTCCAGGTTCAGCTTCAAGAACTCATAACCCAGCTCAGAGGTCCAGATGGTGCCCGGCTCAACGCCCAGCTGCTCAGCCCACTCCGCGGGAATCGGCATCTCGCAGTGAACACCAATATCGAAGACCACGCGGGCGGCGCGCATACGCTGAGCATTCAGCATGCCCATGCGGTCACCCGGATCCTTCAGGTAGCCCAGTTCCTCCATGAGGCGCTCGGCGTACAGCGCCCAGCCCTCACCGTGACCGGAAACCCACAGCATGTTCGTGCGCCAGGAGTTCATGGTGCCCTTCAGGGCCGTAGCGATAGCAATCTGCAGGTGGTGGCCCGGAACGCCCTCGTGGTACACGGTGGAGGTCTCACGCCAGGTAGTGAACGTATCCTCACCCTCGGGAACCGACCACCACATGCGGCCAGGACGCGAGAAATCGGGGGAGGGACCGGTGTAGTAAATACCGCCCTCGTTCGTGGGCGCAATGCAGCACTCAATGCGGCGCATGGGGCCGCCAATTTCAAAGTGGCTACCCGCCAGGTTCTCCACCGCGGCGTCGGCGAGCTTCTGCATCCACGCCTTCAGCTCATCGGTGCCGTGCAGCTGACGTGCCGGATCTTCATCGAGCAGCTGCTTCGCACGCTCAATGCTTGCGCCCGGCTCAATCTCCTCGGCAACCTCACGCTGACGAGCGATAATGCTCTCCAGCTCCTTCACGCCCCAGGCGTAGGTTTCGTCCAGGTCAATGGTGGTACCCAGGAACGAACGGGAGTGCAGGCTGTACGCCTTACGACCCACAGCGTCGCGGGAGGGAGCGACCGGCTGCAGCTTCTCCACCAGGTAGCTGTTGAGGCGGCGGTAGCCTTCCTTTGCAGCCTCGGCACCTGCGGCAGCCTCCTCCTTCAGTGAGGGGACAGCCTCGGCGACCTCAGCGGCAAGCTCGTCAAAGAAACCACCGGGAGCGTAGTACGCGGCGGTCTGCTCAATGACAATATCCACCTGGCGGCGCGGGGCGACCTTGCCCTCTTCACGAGCCGCTTCAAGGGTCTGGATGTAGCCCTCCAGCGCCTCGGTCACGCGGTGCATACGACCGATGATGTGCTCCCAGTCCTGCTGGGTGTTGCGCTTCATCAGGTCGAAAACCGAGCGCACCTCCTGCGGGACGGAGGCAATATTATTCATCTGCCAGCCACCAAAGCCAGCCTTGTACTGCTTGCGGTACAGGCTCAGGCGCTCCTGCAGAGCATCCAGGGTGACCAGGTCAACGTCATCAATAGGCAGGACGTTATCGACCTTCTTCAAGGTCTTCTTCGCAAGGCGCGCAAAAGCCTTCTCGCCGGCGGGCGAGTAGTCGGGGTACAGGGTCTCTACGCCTTTGCGACCAAGCTCGGTTGCATGGACGGGGTTCAGGTCGAGGACCTTTTCAAAATATTCGTTAGCAATCTGATCGACGTCGGTCAGCGAGCGCTTCAATCGGTAGATGCTGGGAAGTTCCTGGTAAGTGCTCATGTTCATATCCTAACTCAGGGGTATGCCTTCAACCACGATTTTCGGTGATATGGGTCGCTTAAACCGGCAATATTACGGGCTGAGCGGTATCGAACGCGAGGAAAACAGCTCACCTGTGGACAACTCACTGGGGCGGATGCGCGAAAACGCCCCGGCTTTCCCCTTCCTGAACGTGCAGGAGAGGGAAGACCGGGGCGTGCCCAAGATGGGCTACAAGCTACTAGCGGGGTAGGCTAGCCGGCGAAGTATTCGCCGTTGAGTTCCAGCAGACCGTTCGCGCCCTCGACCACGCCGAGGCGGTGCGCAATGAGGCGGTCCTGCAGCTCATCGCCGGACACCAAATCCACCAGAATGTTCGGGTACTTGGTCGAGCAGCGGATGAACTCGTCGTACGCCTCATCGCTGAACGGTGCGTTCGTGATGAAGGTGCCGAGCTGACCGCCGCGGGCGTGAATCGCCAGGAAGAACGCGGTAATATCCTGCGGCTGAACGCTTGCGGACAGAACACCGCCAGCTACCGGGCGCAGAGTACGAACATAGAATGCTCGCTCTTTTTCGCCGGTAGCGGGGATTGCCACGCCGTCCACGCCCTGAGCTTCCAGAGCCTCTACCGTGTAGCCGCGCATCAGGAACAGATCGAAACCAATGCTACGGAAACGCTCCTCGGACACCTGAGCCAGTGCCGGAGCCAGCGCCTCGCGGCGGAAGATCTGACGGTAACGCTTCAGCGCCTCACGCACCTGAGCGGCAGCCACCTGCAGAGCGGCCGACGGCTCAGCAGTCGAAACAGCCGGAGCGGAAACAACCGGCTGGGCGGGGGCAGTAGCGATCGGTGCAGCAGCGACCGGTGCAACCGGAACCTCAACCGGCACCTGCGCGGAGGCCGCCACCGGCGAACCAGCCGGACGCGCCAGCAACGCCGGAGAAGCACCCGGCACCGGAGCCAACGGCTCACGCGAAGCACCCTCACGAGCCGCCAGGCGAGCCTGACGCTCCGCCGCACGCGCCTCCTTTGCTGCCTGAAGAGCCTCCTCACGAGCCTGCAGCTCAGCCGCAATATCCTGAGGCAGCTTGTGCTTGAGCGACTGCGGCGGCAGCGGCGCCATGCGGGCAGTCACAGCCTCCGGAGCACCCTCCGGGAAGCGCTTCAGCAGTTCCTTACCTGCCTCGCTCAGCTCATAACGCTCCGGGTTCTTACGGGAAGTACGACCGGTACCCTCACGCAGAGCGTTCAGGTAGCGCTCGCCCTTCAGCACGTGCATCGCCACCGAGTAGCGGTTGCGCAGACGCGGGGTCAGCTTGTAACGGTGCGGAGCGACCTCACCCTGCAGATAGGGGATGTCCAGGGCGAGCTTCAGCTCATCGTAAATGTCGTAGTAGGAGATGCGCGGGCTCTCCTCCACAAGCTTCAGAATCGGGTGAAGCAGCTGATGCGGGTACGGCAGAGCGTCCACAGCGGCAGGATCCAGCAGCGCCGAAGCCACCAGCTTCTGAATGCTCGGCTCAGCCATCTGCGCCAGGGCAGGCGCAAGCGCGGAACCCAACGAGTAGACGGTCTCACGCTCGGACAGGTAATGGTGGGCAATCAGCACATCGTAGATGTAATCCTGCGCGTCAATCTGCGCAAAATAGGGGTTTGAGGACGCCTGCTGAATGCGCTCGTCGCGGTCAAAGACCTGCTCCAGGCTCGGAAGGCTCAGCTCCACATCGGCGCCATGGTCGTTGAGAGTATTGAGCAGAAGAACACCCATGTGGGTCAGCAAAGCATCGGTTGCGGAAATATCCTCGGCGGTAATCGAGGTGCCCTCATCCTTCACCAACGTCAGCACGGAGCTCAGCTCGCTCGCCGGCACGCCGGTCTCCTCGTGGCGGGTCACCAGTTCCTTCGCCGAAGGCGACAGCGAGTACAGTGTCAGCGGAGAATCCGTGTGCTCGTGAATCGTCTTGGTGCGCAGGTAGCCCTCACGGGTCAGCAGGCTCAGCGCCTGAGCAATCACCGGCTCAACAATGCGCTGCTCCAGGTACGACAGGCCGTACCAGCCCTGCACAAAACCGCACTCGCGCAGCACCAGCTCACGAATCTTCACGGGAGCCGCCGCGGGATAGGCCGGGGTAACACTCAGGACGATGGGCAGAAGCTCACGCACCGTAATATGCGAGAGCAGAACCGGGTAGAACTGCTTCAGGTAGTAGAGGTACACGCCGCTGAGGAGGGGCAGGACCGGCAGAAGAGCCTGCGCCTGCTGTTCCTTCGGGGTACCCAAAAGTTCACGGCCAGCCTCGCTGAGGGTGTAGTGCAGGTTGCCCGGATGCAGCTGGCTGAGGGACACCTCAAGATAGTCAGCGTTGACCAGCGCCGCAATCAGCTTATTGAGTGCCTCACGGAAGAGAACATTGTCACCGACCGCAATGAAACGCTGAGTCATGTTGAAACCCAGGTCCACACCTACGGGGGTGTACATATCGGGGAAGAAAACCTTTTCGCCACGGTCCTGAGCGCGCTCAAAGTGGCGGAGCAGGGAGAAAGCCGCCGCAACGCTGAGAGCGCGTGCTTCCTCGGGTAGGGCCTCCCACGAAGTTTCCTGCTGCAGAGAGTGCAATTCGGAATGGTCGATATGGAGCATTGTTTTATTCACAAAAGCCACGCCGGGCTCCTTATCTGGTGTTATTTATCGTGCGGGCATTCTTCATAAAGTGCAGTCATTCGAGCGGGAAAATATTCACACAATACTGGGCGACACCATCTTTATTTTTGGGTCGACACTTTGGTAACCCCTCGTGAAGAGAAGCAGGAAAGGCGGATTTCTCAGCCCGTTCCGCTCACGTACCGTCTTCAATGACGAACACTTCAGAAAAGAACGCTATAAATTAGGGTGAAGTGCTGATACCGTCACGGGTATATACACTTCGTGAAATAATGCGAAGAATATATAACGCATTACCCTCTCATTGTATCGGCTGGTTCAAGAAATAACCTAGATTTCTAAAACCAGCCGATATATGAAAAATATCCTCATGGAAAAGTGAAAATACATTTAGTGAAATAACGTGGGAATGTGCAAAGAGCAGAGACGTTCAGAGTGAAACACTCACCCCAAAATACCCCCGGCTACTCCATGCCGCGGGCAAAATACTCCTCGTCAATGCGATA
This sequence comes from Rothia sp. HMSC073B08, assembly GCF_001812975.1. Lineage (NCBI taxonomy): Bacteria > Bacillati > Actinomycetota > Actinomycetes > Micrococcales > Micrococcaceae > Rothia > Rothia sp. HMSC073B08. The sequence goes on from NZ_KV811087.1 coordinate 71,435, forward strand.
ACCGCACTCGCCCTCACCATCAAGCACGCCCACACGGTGACGAATCATCAGCTCCACCAGCTGATGCTGATCAACCAGAGCAATATTGCGTGCCCCCGGCAAACCCTGCAAATACTCAGGCACCGGCTGCGCAAAAGCACCGCAAGTCACCAAAACACCCTGCAAACCGCCGTGCAGAAGCACCGCACCGGCAAGCTTCTGAATCTCGTTAGGAGTGACCTTCATGGTTCCGCAATAGTGCTTCACCTGAATATAAATCGGCGCGAAATCCAGACCATCAGAGTAGCGGGCAATCACATCCACTCCCTTATCGTCGGCGCCGCCGGTCACCTCGGTACTAAAACCAAGAGCCGTAAAAATATCGGCAACAATCTGCTCAAAATATTCCGGAGTCACCGCGTGAACATGCTGAATTAAATCCTGCGTAAAATGCTCAGCAAATTCCGCCTGAGCATGAATAACCGGCGAATCGCTGGCACGCAAAATAATATCTAGAGGAGACTGACCCGCAGGGCACGACCCCGCAGAACCCGCAGAATTCAAAGCGTGTGCAAGGTGCCCCGAACCGATTGCCTCATGGGCGGAGGTGGTTTCCTCGGTATCGGTAGCAGGGAGGAACGGCTCCATACCGGTGACTGCATCACCATCAGAAGCACCAAAAATGAGACGATGCTCCGCCTCCGCAGTCGCCAGGAGTGCATTCGCCTGCTTCTTGAGCTTCTTCGTCGTCCTCGCCGTCAGGCTCTGAGCGCACAGAGCCTGCACCTGCTTCACCACGCGCGGCGGCACCGAACCGTGCAGATGCGGGGTGCAGGTCAGCTCGGCACCCAGAGGAGTGAGCAGGTACTTCCTCTTCTCCCACGGGGTTAGACGAGGCATTAACTGGGCATAACGAAGCGCCACCAAGATTTTCAAGGTGGTACGCACAGCCACCGCAAAATCGGTGGATTCAAGATCGGGTAGGTTCTTCTTCGACCCCAATGCCTTAGTCTGCTGCCGCAACTGCTCACTAACATAGGCGGCGGTGCGAGGCACAGTCTTCGACAAGCGCCGTAGCGTCGGCAACAGAAGCGCGATATAGACATCCGGTGGGGGCCTATGGTTTTTATTCAGCATCTTTGCCATGGTCCCTGCCAATTTATTAACACTAATGTGACGGTATATACATCGTAGCATCAGTACGTATCATCATGACTTTATCGTTTCTAATATGACAAAACCACAAGAATCAGTGCATTAGGTGTTGAATAACGCAATATAAATCTTGAATTTGAAGCAAAACAATATATTCCCGCCACACCAACCGGCGTGACGGGAATATAAGAAGCAGAGTTATCAGCTCGCGTTACCTGGGGCGAGCGCGCCTCCACGAACCGGGGCCCGGACGCAACGAAACACCCAGGCGCTGACCGCGGTTCAAGATACGCGAAGCAGCACCCACCAGCGAGTTCTGCTCCTGCTGCGCGGCATTCGCCTGCATCATCGCCACCACAGCGGTTAGAGCGGCAATCTCCTCCGGGGTGGGGGAGCCCTTCACTACCTTCAGCAGCGGCTCCTGCTCAGCGTCAGTATCTACCGAAGACTGAGCGGAATCCTTCGCGGTGCTGGGAGCGGTATCCGCGCGCGCAGAAGAACTGGCGGAAGAGGTAGTACGGGAAGACCCGCGCTCAAGCTGCTCTGGGCTCTCAGCAGCCTCCGAACTGTCCTTCTTCTTGCCGAACGAGAAATAACTCAGCGGATTGTAGCCAGCCAAAGGCTCGCCTCCTTAGAAAACCTAAAATCCTGGGAATGCCCGCACCACAAATGGTGCGGGCACAACGGAAGCCTACAGCGGGATGTTGCCGTGCTTCTTTGCCGGGGTTGCCGCACGCTTATCGTGCAGGGCACGCAGCGAAGAAATGATGCGCACGCGAGTCTCGCTCGGGGCAATAACCTCGTCAATGTAACCCAGCTCAGCAGCCTGGTACGGGTTCAGCAGCTCTTCCTCATACTTGGCAATCAGCTCAGCGCGGCGAGCCTCAACATCGCCGCCCTCAGCTGCCAGAGCCGCCAGCTCACGACGGTACAGAATATTCACCGCACCCTGAGCACCCATCACACCAATCTGGGCGGTGGGCCAGGCCAGGTTGATGTCGGCGCCCAGCTTCTTCGAACCCATCACAATGTACGCACCGCCGTATGCCTTGCGGGTAATGACGGTGACCAGCGGAACGGTCGCCTCCGCGTAAGCGTAGAGCAGCTTAGCGCCGCGGCGAATAATACCGTTGAACTCCTGATCGGTACCGGGCAGGAAGCCGGGAACATCCACAAAAGTCAGAATCGGAATGTTGAACGCATCGCAATGGCGCACGAAGCGGGCAGCCTTCTCGGACGCAGAAATGTCCAGGCAGCCGGCGAACTGCATCGGCTGGTTCGCCACAATACCGACCGTACGGCCCTCAACGCGGGCGTAACCAATCATCACGTTCGGGGCGTACAGCGCCTGCATCTCCAGGAAGTGGTCGTCATCGACCACAGACTCAATGACCGCGCGCATGTCATAGGGCTGGTTCGCCGAATCCGGAATCAGGGTGTCCAGGTCCAGATCGTCAACGGTCACCACGGGCTCCTGGTCGTGCTCCAGGGGCAGGGGCTCGGCAAGGTTGTTCGAGGGCAGGAACTCCAGAAGCTCACGCACAAAATCGAACGCGTCTTCCTCGTCCTCAGCCAGGTAGGTGCTAGTACCGGTCACCGAGTTGTGCTGACGCGCACCGCCGAGGGTCTCCATGTCCACATCCTCACCGGTCACGGTCTTAATGACGTCCGGGCCGGTAATGAACATGTGCGAAGTCTTATCCACCATGATGATGTAGTCAGTCAGAGCGGGGGAGTACGCGGCACCGCCAGCGCAGGGGCCCATAATGACAGAAATCTGCGGAACCACGCCGGACGCACGCACGTTCATGCGGAAAATGTCAGCAAACATCGCCAGGGAAGCCACACCCTCCTGAATGCGGGCGCCACCACCATCGTTAATGCCGATAACCGGGCAGCCGTTCTTCAGAGCGAACTTCTGCACCTTCACAATCTTCTCGCCGTTCACCTGCGAGAGGGAACCACCGTACACGGTGAAATCCTGAGAGTACACGGCAACCAGGCGACCATCCACGGTGCCGTAACCGGAGACCAAACCGTCACCCAGGGGCTTCTTCGCCTCCATGCCGAACGCGGTGGTGCGGTGGCGGGCGAGGGCATCAAACTCAACGAAAGAACCCTCGTCCAAAAGCATCTCGATGCGCTCGCGGGCGGTGTTCTTGCCGCGTGCGTGCTGCTTCTCGATAGCTGCCTCACCGCTGGGCGCAAAGCTGCGCTCTCGACGTGCATAAAAATCAGCGAGCTTGCCGGCGGTGGTGCTCAAATCAAATTCCTGCTGGAGGTTCTCGGACATTATTCCTCGTTCCTGCTCCACCCGATCGTCGGGAGCCAGTGGTTGCGGTGATGGTTGTTCAGAAGGCCCCGAAGAGCGCTCTTGAACAATGTGCATATCCCTCAACTATAGTGCGAACTAGGGCACATATGCCAGGTGAGAAGCCAGAATATCAACACTAGATACACTTTTATGCACTCAGTACCCAAGAAGGTGCATATAGTAAACGAAAAGTACGAAAGAGTGGCTCAAAAGAGCGCAGAAAACCCCCTCTCGCGCCGGCAATCCTTGTCGACGGAAAGGGGGTTTACGTTCAAGCTTTTCCAGCGTGAAGCGGTGCTCGACCTTAGATGGTGCCCAGAACCGGGTTCCACTCGGTCACGGTGTGAGACAGAACCGCGCCACCAACGTTCATCGGGTCGTTAGCCACGATTTTTTCGGCGGCCTCAGCGGAATCAACCTTTGCAATCAGCAGAGCGCCAGCGGGGGTCTCGCCGTCCAGCAGAGGACCGGAAACGATCAGGTTGCCCGCCTCAATCTGCGAACCAAGGTACTCGCGGTGAGCCGGGCGGTACTTCGCCTGCTCCTCGGGAGCTGCGTAAACGTAAGTAATTGCGTAATAAGCCATAGCGGTCTTCTTTCGAGCAGGGCGGAGGAACCTCCGCAGCCGGTCGGTGCTTGATGCACCCTCACTGTCTAATGTACCGTCTCGGGTACCGGGTGGGCATCACCGGCGGCAAGAAATTGATATGGTGAGAAATCAACGTGACTCGGCAGAAACTGGCTGATTATGGCGGCGAGTTGATAGCGGGTCAGCGTATCGCAGAGCTGATTCAGATAGCGCAGAAAGGCACATGCCATGGAGAGAAACACACACCCCCAGAGCGACCATTCGGTTTTGGATGCTCCCCGCATCCGCACCATCGCGCTGGATGCGGGCTACTCCAGCGTCAACCTCTACGATGAAGTCGACTCCACCACCACCCGCGCCCGCGAACTACTCATGGACGGCACCGACCCCGAACGCGAACAGCTCGGTGAACTCTCCGTCTACGCCAGCCTCTACCAAAGTGCCGGACGCGGCCGCCTCGCCCGCGCCTGGACTGCCCCTCCCGGGGCCTGCCTCGCCGCAAGCATTGTGGTGCGCCCGCACGCCTCTGCAGACCCGCTCGCCCGAGAGCTACCCGAAGACAGCTACCACTGGCTGACCCTCATCGCCGGGCTCAGCGTGGTCGATATTTGGCGCAGCTACGGCGTGGACGCCGCCCTCAAATGGCCCAACGACGTCATCGCACAGGGTGCCAAAGGCTGCGGAATCCTCGCCCAGCTCGTTCCCGAAAGCGGCTCCACCGAGGGGCAGCGCAGCATTATTGTGGGCATCGGACAGAACACGAACATGTCCGCCGAACAGCTGCCCGTACCCACCGCCACCAGCCTGAGCCTGTGCACCGGTACTGTGATTGACTCCTCCGAGGTGCTCACCCGACTGCTGAGCATCTTCACCCGCCGCTACCGCGCCTTCGTGCGCGCCGGCGGCGACCCGGAACGCCCCGACCCGCTCACCCCTGATAGCCTCAGCCTGCTTGACCAGGCGCGCGCCGCCACCGCCACTCTCGGCGCCAGCGTGCGCATGAGTCTGCCCGACGGAAGCACCGTAGAAGGCGTTGCCGAAGACCTCGACGCGCAGGGGCGAATCCTTATCCGCCGCGAGGGCGGAACTCTAGAGCCCTACGCGGTGGGCGATATTGAGCACCTTCGTCCCGCCAACGGTAGCTACGGAGATTTTCAGTAGGCACACTAGAAGCAGCCCCTAAAATTTCAGCCCGGCACGGCAACACCCCTCAACCCACACCACCTCAACCGGCGCCTCCAGCCGGAATACAACAACCAGCACAGCTAAGGAACACCATGCGTTTGCGCGGAAAACTCAACCCCGGTGAGCATGTCATCATTGCGACCCGACAGCACTACGGTGCCCTGCTGCCCACGCTTGCCTACCTGCTGGTTGCAATCGCCGCATCAACCTTCGCCTCCACGGCACGGTCCTCACCGATTCTGTGGACTCTCGGCACAATCTGTGCGGTAGGTACCCTGCTCGGTGCCGTGCGCACCGCCTGGCGTTGGGCAACCACCTACTACCTGCTGACCACCCACCGGCTCGTGGTGCGCCGCGGCATCATGACCCGCAGCGGAGATGAGTCGCTCTACCTGGACTCCATGGGGGAGCGCTGGGCAAAACAACCCGGTCCGGGAGCCTGGCTGGGGTACGGGTCGGTGTACGTGGTGTGCCGCGGGGTGCACCACCGTCTGACCTACGTGCCCGATCCCAAGCGCTTTGAAAAAGAAATTAAAGCCGCCCGACGCGACTACTACGCCCTGCGCGCTCGCTATATTTAGGCTTCATCGCCTCTGTGACCGAGTTGGGAGGGAACCATCGGGGTGGCTCAGAGCCTAAACTCGCCGCTAAATCTGCCGAAAAAATGCGGACTAGAGTATTCTTAAATGTGAATTACTCCACTAAACTATCCTGGGGTGCGGGCGCTTTTGTGACCCAAACGCCACAGCGGAGGGGTATATTAACAAGGCGTTACACGGTGAGCATCATCGCAGTGAGGCAATGCGAAACCCACAGAGCGTAACGAGGCACCTCGTAACCTCGTGCCACCACGGTGTAAACCAGACAGTATTTTCCGGCAGGGATGAAAGGAACGGCAGCGGCAATGAGCACGGCAGACCGCCATGAACCTGCGCACTCTCCGCAGGACACCGGCGCCACCATGGGCCCCGAAACCCAAATGCTCAACCTCAAAATCCTGCAGAATCTCGCGCAGAATAATATCTACCGCGACGAGGAATCCAAAGCAGGAATCCGAGCCCTCGAAAAGTCGCTCCTGGGACAGGGTCGCCGCTACACCCCCGTAGAAGCCGCAGAATGCGCCGGACTTCCCTTCGAAACCGCCCAGCGCATCTGGCACAACATGGGCTTCCCGACGATTCCCAACCACTCGCCCTACTTCACTGAAACAGACGTGCAGATGCTCGCCGACCTACAGAAGTTGGACGCAGAAGGCGACATCCGCATGGAATATGTGGCATCCCTCGTGCGCGCCGAAGGTCAACTGACCGACCGCACCGTCGCCTGGCAGATTGAGGCGCTCGTGCACAACATCATGGTCACCGAAAACCTCAGCGATAATGATGCCCGCCGCAAGCTTCTTAAAGACTTCCCACGCTACCTTGAGGTTCTCGAGCGTCTGGCGCTGTACGCATACCGCCGTCAGATGTACGCCGGAATCCTGCGCCTGGGATTGCGCGAAAACAACGTGACCACCTCCGGCCTCTCCCGCCTGCCCTTGGTGCGTGGTGTAGGATTCGTGGATCTGGTCTCGTACACCTCCCTGGTACGTAACCTAGACGCGGCGGCTCTTTCTCAGCTCATCAACCACTTTGAGCAGAGTTGCCTGGACGTTATTGCGCCCCTGGGCGGTCGCATTATTAAGACTCTCGGTGACGAAGTTTTCTTCCTCACCGAAACCCCGGACGCTATCGCAGAGATTAGCCTGCGTCTGTCCGAAAAAATCGGTGCCGACCCGCAGCTGCCGGACTCCCGCGTCGCCTTCATCTGGGGCGAGGTTCTGGCTAACCGCGGTGACGTGTACGGCTCCAGTGTGAACCTGGCTGCGCGCCTGGTTTCCCTGGCTGAACCGGGTACCGTGCTGACCGATAATGAGACAGCAAACACGCTCCGACAGGTGGGAAATCGCTATACTCTCACCTCTCAAGGAACGCGAAACGTTAGAAGCTTTGGTAACGTAGACCCCGTGGCGGTGACTCGTCGCGTGAACTACACAATGGAGATAGACCTCTCATGACTGAACTGAAACTACGTACCGGTGGTGCAACGCACCGCGGCGCACATCGAGAAAATAACGAAGATTCGATGGTCGTCGCCGGTTCCCTTTGCGTGGTCGCGGACGGCATGGGAGGCCACGAGGCGGGCGAGGTCGCTTCGCGCCTGTGCGTGCGTCAGCTCGCCTACTCGCCCTTCTTCACCATGCCCGGTGGCCGTAGCGAAGAGGAACAGCAGGCCTACGTTGAGCGCCTGGCCGCTATTGACGAGGAAGACCCCACCAAGCGCCGCCGCCGCGCGAACACCCTGCTCAACAACGAAATTGTGGGCACCCTCAACCGTCTGCACGACATCATCGGCGAAACCAACGAGGAGATTAAGCAGGCGCTTTCCCGCTCCGGCGGTACGACCCTGACCGGTGCATGGCTGACCCGTATTGGCGACCGTAACCTGTGGGTTATCTTCAACGTGGGTGACTCCCGCACCTACCGCCTGCTGCGTGAGGACGAAGGTATTCACCACTCCGCCATGGAGAAGCTGCCCGGTTCCGAGGGCTCCGCCTCGCTGGAGCAGGTCACTAGCGACCACTCCGAGGTGCAGTACCTGGTCGATGAAGGTCAGATTACCGCCCTGGAGGCGCTGACCCACCCGCGCCGCAACGTGATTACCCGTGCGTTGGGTACCGGCAACTACTGGGAGCCGGACTTCTGGGTTCTGCCCGCTCGTCCGGGTGACCGCCTGATGCTCTGCTCCGATGGTCTTTCCGGTGAGCTTTCGCACGAGTACATGGCGCGTGTGCTCACTTCGATTCGCCACCCGCAGGATGCCGCTGACGTTCTTCAGCATGAGGCGCTACGCTCGGGAGGCCGTGACAACATTACCGTGATTGTTGCCGACACTGTCAAAGCCTAAACGTCATACTCTGTGATTCACCCCCGCTCTCTTCGGGTACTCGTGCGAGTGCCTGCAGGAGGCGGGGTGAATTGCGTCCGCTTTCAGCACTGTTGAGTGCGGGCGCGAACGACCCTGGCTAGACGTGAGGCGAACATGCTCGCACGGAACCGGGCAATATGACGAGCGATAGGGGAGAGGCGGAGCAAAAACGCTAGACTGGACGGGTGACTGAGAACAACACCCCCAGCAGACTGCCCCCGCCGAGACTCGAGCAGAGAGCCCCGCAGAAAACTCCGTGGAAAACACCGCAGAAAACACCGTGGAGATTACCGAGGCCCTGCGTGCTGAGTACGCGGAACTGACCGATAAGATTCGTGCCGCCCGCCGCGCCTACTACAACGAGGACGCGCCCTTCCTCTCTGACGCCGAGTACGATAAGCTCTACCGCCGCCTCGAAATCATTGAGGCGGAGCACCCGCACCTGATCGCCAACGACTCGCCCACCCAGGAAGTCGGCGGCGAAGCCATCGAGGCCTTCGCACCCGTCACCCACCTGCAGCGCATGTACTCCCTCGAGGACGTCTTCTCCTTCGAAGAGCTACGCGCCTGGCTGACCAAGACCGAAGAGAGCGCCCGGACCCTCACCGGCAGCGCACCGCAGTGGCTGACCGAGCTGAAGATTGACGGCCTGGCGGTGAACCTGCTCTACCGCAACGGCACCCTCGTACGCGCGGCAACCCGCGGCGACGGCACCACCGGCGAAGACGTCACCCACAACGTGCGCACCATCGCGAGCATCCCGCAGCAGCTGAGCGGCGAGAACCACCCCGAAGAGATTGAAATCCGCGGCGAAGTGTTCATCTCCTCCGCCGATTTTGAGAAGCTCAACGAGTCCATGATTGCCGCAGGAAAGAACCCCTTCGCGAACCCGCGTAACGCCGCGGCAGGCTCGCTACGCCAGAAGGACGCGGCGATTACCGCCTCGCGCCCGCTGAGCATGTACGTGCACGGCATCGGTTCGCGCACCGGCCTGGATATTGCCACCCAGTACGAGACCTACGATTTGCTCGCCTCCTGGGGTCTGCCCGTGAGCCCCTACAGCGAAATCGCCGCCAACACCGAGGCGGTCTTCGACTTCATTAACAAGTACGGCGAGCAGCGCCACTCCCTGGTGCACGAGATTGACGGCATCGTCATTAAGGTCAACGACTTCGCGACCCAGGCTCAGCTGGGCTACACCTCCCGCGTGCCGCGCTGGGCGGTGGCGTACAAGTACCCGCCCGAAGAGGTGCACACCAAACTGCTGGACATCCGCGTGGACGTGGGACGCACCGGCCGCGTGACCCCCTACGGCGTCATGGAGCCCGTGTTCGTCTCCGGCTCGACCGTCGAACGCGCCACCCTGCACAACCAGGACGTGGTCAAGGCCAAGGGCGTGCTCATCGGCGACACCGTGGTGCTGCGCAAGGCAGGCGACGTGATCCCCGAGATCGTCGCCCCCGTGGTTGCTCTACGTGACGGCACCGAACGAGAGTTCGTGATGCCCGGCGAGTGCCCCTCCTGCGGCTCGCCCCTGGCACCCGGCAAGGAAGGCGATGTGGACCTGCGCTGCACGAACCCGCGCTCCTGCCCGGCGCAGCTGACCGAGCGCGTGTACTATGCGGCAAGCCGCGGCGCCTTCGACATTGAGGCGCTCGGCTTTGAAGCAGCAAAGGCACTCACCAGCCCCGCAACCCCGGATACCCCTCCGCTAACGACCGAGGCGCACCTGTTCAGCCTCAACATTGAGGACCTGCGCGAGGTCACCATCGAACGTGAGAAGAAGGTCAAGGGTGTGGGCACCGGAAAGATGGAGCGCGTGCCCTACTTCTACACCAAGCCGACCAAGGCACGCCCCGAACCGAAGCCCACGAAGAATACGCTGAACCTCTTCGCCGAGCTGGAGAAGGCAAAGCAGCAGCCGCTGTGGCGCGTGCTGGTTGCCCTCTCGATTCGCCACGTGGGCCCGACCGCTGCCCGCGCGCTCGCCGCGGAGTTCGGATCGATGCAGGCGATCCGCGAGGCTGACCGTGAACGCCTTGCCGCTGTGGACGGTGTGGGCACCACGATTGCCGACTCGATTATTGAGTGGTTCGCTGAGGACTGGCACGCCGAGGTTGTGGACTCCTGGGCTGCCGCCGGTGTGCGCATGGAAGATACCCGTGACGAGTCCGTGGAACGCACCCTGGAGGGCCTGACCGTGGTCGTGACCGGCACGCTGAATGGTTACACCCGTGACGGTGCGAAGGAAGCCATTATTTCTCGCGGCGGTAAGGCCTCCGGCTCGGTTTCGAAGAAGACCCACTTTGTGGTTGCGGGCGCGAACGCCGGCTCGAAGCTGGATAAGGCACAGCAGCTGGGTCTGAAGGTGCTGGATGAGGAGGGCTTCACCGCCCTGCTCGAGGGTGGTCCGGAGGCTGTTGAGGCTACCGCCGAGTAGACCCGATAGCGGGGGCACCTGAATCTGACCCCTGCAATATATAGGGCATTCAGGCTCTGGAGTGCGTGCTTCAGGGCCTGAATGCCAATTTCTGGCATTTATAATTACCACAGCTTTTAAGGCGGAAGCGCCTTAAAACACTCCCAAAGCGAAGAAATATTTAAAAAATATTTACACGCTGTTCAAAACCCTTAAAGGTGGTGCCCATCAACCCCGAATCGGAAAACTCGGCGGGGGAGCGCATCCGAGTTAAAACCCTAGAAAACCCCGAAATTCCGGGGTGAAACCCTTAAGGCGCGCGGGGCTCAAGGTCTTAAATAATGTTTCCTTCACTTTTAACCTGGAAGAACCCTGGGAGAACCCGGGACGTTCGCTGTGAACTTGAAATCGGGTTGGAATCATAAAAAACCTCGGCTATCTTTGAGACCAGATGGATTCTCGCAAGAGAATCACCTGTGTGGTTTCAAGCTTGGAATGCTTGAAACGATGCCCGGTTCTACCGCACGTCCCCATCGAGGAAGTGCCACCCGGATTCCGCACATAAGTGCAGAATCGCTCACGGTGACATGAAATCGGTGGAGAGCCGCTCACATGGTAGAGCCAGAATATGAGTAACCTACTTCGTTATCAAAGGGTGAGCGGCGGCGCGCTAGAGTTCCGGGGACGGAACGAGCGGGGACGGCCCCAAGGAGCATTATGAAGAACACTTCCATTCGTCGTACCGCAGCAGCTCTCGCCATCGGTGGCGCTGTAGCAGCTACCATGTCGATGCCCGCTGCAAACGCAGTAGACGGTGCTACCTGGGACGCACTGGCACAGTGCGAGTCCGGTGGCAACTGGTCCATCAACACCGGTAACGGCTTCTACGGCGGTCTGCAGTTCACCCAGCAGTCCTGGAACGGCGTCGGCATGTCCGGCTCCCCCGCGACCGCTACCCGTGCACAGCAGATCGAGGCTGGCGAGCGTCTGCTCGCTATCCAGGGCTGGGGCGCATGGCCCGCATGCTCCGCTAAGCTTGGCCTCTACGGCAAGACCGGCGCAGCTCCCACCTACACCGAGCCCACCACCACCGTGGCTGCACAGTCGCAGACCCAGCAGACCTACACCGCTCCCGCGGCACAGGTTGCACCCGCAGCTCCTGCAGCTCAGGCTGCACCCGCAGCAGTTGAGGCACCCGCAGCAGCTCCCGCTGCACCGGTAGCACCCGCTGCACCCGCAGTTGAGGCTCCCGCAGCTCCCGCAGCAGCGCCGGCAGTTGAGGCTCCCGTAGCAGCAGCTCCCAAGGCTGCAGCAGGCACCTACACCGTGGTTCCCGGTGACTCCCTCTCGCTGATCGCTGCAAAGCTCGGCGTTGCAGGCGGCTACCAGGCAATCGCAGCTGCGAACACCGACATCATCTACAACGTTGACCTGATCTTCCCCGGCCAGGTTCTGACCATCCCCGCCTAAGGATTAACCCTCAAGCGTAACGTGGACACGTTGTAGCCCAACGCCCCGCACCTCACACGAGGAGCGGGGCGTTGAGCATTTAACCCCAAAACAGGGGAGGAGAACACCGCCTGAACACGCAAACCAGCAGGTAAACCCTCCAACCCCCAATGAGACGGAAAACGCAACCTCCACTACACTAGAGAAGAGACAAGAAAACAAACTACGGGAGAACCATGTCTGCCATCACCTTTGAACAGGTAAAGCACCTGGCATCGCTGGCACTCATTGAGATGACCGATGAAGAACTCACCGCGATGGCGTCTGAGCTGGACGTCATCGTCGCATCCGTTGAGACCATGTCGCAGAAAGCAACTGCCGACATCCCCGCGACCAGCCACCCCATCCCCCTCGAGAACGTCTTCCGCGAAGACGTACCCGTCACCACCCTCACCCAGGAAGAGGCGCTCTCCGGCGCCCCCGACGCACAGGACGGCAAGTTCCGCGTGCCGGCAATCCTCGACGAAGACTAAGAGGAGAACAACCAAGTGAACGAACTGATCCAGCTCACCGCCGCAGAAGCAGCAGAAAAGCTCGCATCCGGCGAAATCACCTCCGTCGAGCTCACCCAGGCACACCTGGACCGCATCGCAGCCACCGACGGCGCACCCCTGAGCGACAACCGTGCAGACGGTAAGAATGGCCTCAACGCCTTCCTGCACATCAACGCCGAAGAAGCACTTGCCACCGCAGCAGCAGTGGACGCAGACCGCGCAGCAGGCAAGGAACTGCCCCCGCTCGCAGGCGTACCCATCGCCGTCAAGGACCTCATCGTCACCAAGGGCCAGCCCACCACCGCAGCATCGCGCATGCTCGAAGGCTGGATGAGCCCCTACGACGGTACCGTCACCCGCAAGGTCCGCGAAGCACGCATGCCCATCCTCGGCAAGACCAACCTCGACGAATTCGCAATGGGCTCCTCCAACGAGCACTCCGCATTCGGCGTAGTCCGCAACCCCTGGGCACTCGACCGCGCACCCGGCGGCTCCGGCGGCGGCTCCGCAGCAGCCGTCACCGCCTTCCAGGCACCCCTGGCGCTCGGCACCGACACCGGCGGCTCCATCCGCCAGCCCGCAGCGCTGACCGGTAGCGTCGGCGTCAAGCCCACCTACGGCTCCGTCTCCCGTTACGGCGTCATCGCCATGGCATCCTCCCTCGACCAGGTAGGCCCCGTCGCACGCACCGTCCTGGACACCGCACTGCTCCATGAAGCCATCGCAGGCCACGATCCGCTCGACGCAACCTCCCTGCCCGATGAGCCCGGCAACTTCGTTGAAGAAGCCAAGGCAGGCGCAGAAGCCGCACGCAAGGGCGACCTGTCCGGCCTGCGCATCGGCGTCATCAAGGAACTCGGCGGCGGCGACGGCGAAGGCTTCGAAGCAGGCGTCCTCGCACGCTTCCGCGAATCCGTCGAAGAGCTGCGTGCCGCAGGCGCAGAGATCATCGAGGTCTCCCTGCCCTCCGTCACCGAAGCCATCAGCGCCTACTACATGATTATGTCCTCCGAGGTGTCCTCCAACCTGGCACGCTACGACGGCGTCCGCTACGGCCTGCGTGTCGTACCCGAAGACGGCCCCGTCACCATCGAACGCGTCATGTCCGCAACCCGCTCCGCAGGTTTCGGCCACGAGGTCAAGCGCCGCATCATCCTCGGCACCTACGCACTGTCCGCAGGTAACTTCGACGCCTACTACGGCGCCGCACTGCGCGTACGCACCCTCATCCAGCGCGACTACGCAGCAGCATTCGAAAAGTGCGACGTGCTCATCTCCCCGACCGCGCCCTCCACCGCGTTCAAGCTCGGCGAGAAGACCGAAGGTGACCCCATGGCAATGTACCTGGGCGACGTCGCAACCGTGCCCGTCAACCTGGCAGGCGTCCCGGCGCTCTCCCTGCCCGGCGGCCTCTCCGAAGAGAACAACCTGCCCGTCGGCATCCAGTTCACCGCACCCGCACGCGAAGACGCACGCCTCTACCGCGTCGGCGCAGCACTGGAAGAACTGCTCACCGCAAAATGGGGCGCACCGCTCTACAAGAGCCTGCCCGACACCGAAACTCTGATCCGCGACTTTGACTTTGGGGGAACCAAGTAATGAGTGAAGAAGTCCTCAGCTTCGAAGAAGCCATCGAAAAGTACGACCCGGTCCTCGGCTTCGAGGTGCACGTCGAACTGAACACCAAAACCAAGATGTTCGACTCCGCACCCAACGAGTTCGGCGACGAACCCAACACCAACGTCACCCCCGTATCGCTCGGCCTGCCCGGCGCGCTGCCCATGGTGAACAAGACCGCTGTTGAGTCCGCCATCAAGCTCGGCCTGGCACTGGGCTGCGACATTGCAGACAAGTCCTACTTCGCCCGCAAGAACTACTTCTACCCGGACTCCCCGAAGAACTTCCAGACCTCCCAGGCTGGCGGCCCCATCGCGGAAAACGGCTCCCTGGACGTCGAGCTCGAAGACGGCACCATCTTCACCGTCGAAATTGAGCGCGCCCACATGGAAGAAGATGCAGGCAAGCTCACCCACGTCGGCGGCGCAGACGGCCGAATCCAGGGTGCAACCTCCTCCCTGGTCGACTACAACCGCGCAGGCGTGCCCCTGATCGAGATTGTCACCCGACCCATCGTCGGTGCCGGCGAGCGCGCACCCGAACTGGCACGCGCCTACGTTGCCGCAATCCGCGACATCGTACGCTCCCTCGGCATCTCCGACGCCCGCATGGAACGCGGTAACGTCCGATGCGACGCCAACGTCTCCCTCATGCCCAAGGGCGCCGAGAAGTTCGGTACCCGCTCCGAAACCAAGAACGTGAACTCCCTGCGTTCGGTTGAGCGCGCCGTCCGCTACGAGATTCGCCGCCACGCAGCGATCCTCGAACGCGGCGAAAAGGTCACCCAGGAGACCCGCCACTGGCACGAAGACACCCGCGAAACCTCCTCGGGCCGCCCCAAGTCCGACGCCGACGACTACCGTTACTTCCCCGAACCGGACCTCGTACCGGTCGTCACCAACAGCGAATGGATTGAGCGTCTGCGCGCCGAACTGCCCGAACCCCCGGCAGAACGCCGCCGCCGCCTCAAGGGCGAGTGGGGCTACTCTGACGAAGAGTTCCGCGACGTCGTCAACGCTGGCGCACTCGACGTTATCGAAGAGACCGTCGCCGCAGGCGCAACCGCAGCAGCAGCCCGCAAGTGGTGGATGGGCGAGATTGCCCGCCGCGCAAAGCAGGCTGAAGTTGAGCTCACCGCCCTCGGCGTGGAGCCCGCAACCGTGGTCGCCCTCGAAGCGCTCATCTCCGAAGGCAAGATCAACGACAAGATCGCCCGCCAGGTGCTCGAGTTCGTCCTCGCCGGTGAAGGCACCCCCGCCGAAATCGTTGAGGCACGCGGCCTCGCCGTGGTCTCCGACGACGGCGCGCTCACCGCAGCCGTTCAGGAAGCACTGGCAGCAATGCCCGACGTTGCCGACAAGATCCGTGCCGGTAAGGTTCAGGCTGCTGGCGCTATCGTCGGTCAGGTCATGAAGGCTACCCGCGGTCAGGCTGATGCCGCCCGCGTGCGTGAGCTGATTCTGGCTGAGTGCGGCGTGGAAGGCTAAGCTTTTCTGCTGACCCGGCTCTAACGCAAGAGGCGTCGTCTCCCGAGGTGGGAGGCGGCGCCTCTTTCGTGCTCTCTAGTCCCGCATGGTTCCGCTTGGAAAGGCGGTTATCGTCCTCGT
>NZ_KV811087.1:87369-127130 GCF_001812975.1 Rothia sp. HMSC073B08
GCTTCGGGCACCCTGATGTCACTTTCGGACGATACCGCCTTTCCGCGCTGGGGTGCTGTGCGGGTGCGGCCGTGTTTTCCGGATGCGCCCTCAGGGTGTCAGCCCGGACGCTCTCCGATGCGGAGCGAGGAGGAAGCGGAGCGTCCGGGTGACGGGTGCCCCTGCGTAGGCGCGGAGGAAATATGCGGCGCCCCGCCCCTGCTTGGTGAGGGGAGGAACGAGGACGATCGGCGCCCCTCATACGCAGAACGTGCTTAAACGAAGAACGCTCCGTCCGTATCACTTAGATACAGACGGAGCGTTCTATTTAAGAGACCAGCTACTCAGTAACGCCGAGGTTGCTCATGAGGAACGCGTAATCCCACGCGATCTCACGCCAACGGGTATACCTGCCGGAACCACCACCGTGACCGCCCGACATGTCAATCTTCAGCAGAGGCACCGGCGACGACGGGTCAATCTGCTCACGCAGCGCCGCAACCCACTTGGCGGGCTCCACGTAGAGCACGCGGGTGTCGTGCAGGCTCGTTACTGCAGCAATCGCCGGGTAGCGGACCGGGCGGATGTTCTCGTACGGGGTGTACGACTTCATGTAGGCGTACACTTCCGGGTCCTCAATCGGGTTGCCCCACTCTTCCCACTCCATCGCCGATAGCGGCAGCTCCGGGTCGAGGATGGTGGTCAACGCATCCACGAACGGTACGGCGGCCAGGCAGGCGGCGTACTTTTCGGGGGCGAGGTTCAGCACAGCGCCCATGAGCAGGCCGCCCGCGCTACCGCCGTAGCAGCCGATACGCGCCTCATCAGCCCACGGCTTCGCCGCAATGTAGCTGGTGACGTCCACGAAGTCGGTGAAGGTGTTCTTCTTCGACAGCTTCTTGCCGTTCTGGTACCAGGAGCGGCCCATCTCGCCGCCGCCGCGAATGTGCGCGATGACGTAGATGACGCCGCGGTCCAGGATCGACAGCATCGGGATAGAGAACATCGGGTCCATGGACGACTCGTACGAGCCGTAACCGTACTGGATGACCGGGTGCGGCTTGCTCATGTCCAGGTCGGCGCGGTGAATCACGGAAATCGGGATGAGCGTGCCGTCCGCTGCGGGTGCCCAGTCGCGGTAGGCGCGGTAGTCCTCGCGGTTGTAGCCGCCCAGCACCGGGGTTTCACGGCGCAGCAGCAGGGTCTGCGACATGGGGAAGTAGTCGTAGACACGGCGCGGGGTCAGGTACGAGGTGTAGGCGATGCGCAGCACGGGGGAGTAGTTCTCCGCGCGCAGCACCGAGGCGGTGTACAGCTCCTCGTCGAAACCGGCCGGTTCCATGAAGGTCACGCCCGCGGGTCGGCGGCGGCGCCACTGGATGGGCAGCTGCTCACGCGGCGCCAGGAAGATGCGGGTGGTCGTGTCTGCGCGGGCGGTGACGACCAGGTGCGTTGCGGTAAAGGTGAAGCCCTCCAGGCGCACGTGCTCGCTGTGGCGGATGACCGGCACCCAACGCTGCGCGTACTCTTCGAGGCTTTCGCCCTCGCGCGGCATGTCGGCGAGGACCAGCTCGGAGTTCAGCGCATTGTAGTCGTGCTGAATCAGCAGGTGCTGCTCGCCGGCAATGTTGAGCGGCTCAGCGTAGTATTCGATGCCCGCGCTCTTGGGGATGAGCAGGGTCGGCTCGCCCTTGGGTTCGCGAGTGGGGACGATGCGCACCTCGGTGTACTCGGAGTTCGAGCTGGTGAGCACCACGGAGGAACGGTCGGAGCTCATAGCCGCCGAGAGCCACATGGTGTTGTCCGGTTCCTCATAGATGAGGTGGTCTTCGGTGCCCTGTCCGACGTCGTGCACGTAGACACGCCAGGGGCGCCAGGAGTCGTCGGGGACCACGTAGATGAGCTGCTCGGCGTGGTTGATGAAGAAGGAACCCGCCGCAATGTTGGGGATGGTGTCTTCGAGGAAAGTGCCGGTTTCCATGTTGAGGAAGCGCTGCTCGTAGCGTTCGTCGCCCTTCTCGTCCACGGAGATGCTCAGCAGCTTGCCGTTACGTGCCGGCTGGAAGCTGCCCAGGGAGAAGAACTCCATGTCCTTGGCGTATTCGTTGCAGTCGAGGATGACGACCTCACCCTCGAGCACCTCGCCGGGGGTGACGGTCGGCGGGGTGTAGCGCACCACCTCGTCGCCCTCGTGCAGGGCGGGGTAGCGGTAGAAGACGGGGTACTGGCCACCGGGCACCATACGGCTGTAGTACCACCAGTCACCGATACGGTTCGGGACGGTCAGATCCGACAGCAGGGTGCGGTTCTTAATCTCGTTGAAGATGGACTCGCGGAGGGGCTGCTGGTCTGCGGTGACAGCTTCGGTGTATTCGGCTTCTGCTTTGAGGTAGTTGAGGACCTCTTCGCTTTCCTTGTCGCGGAGCCATTCGTAGTGGTCGATGAAGACGTCGCCGTGGTGTTCGCGGCGGTGCTCGACCTTCTTCGGTACGGGCGGGGTGAGGTTCTGTTCAGCCATGCTGCCACCTCTTTCAATGAGTTATGGGTTTGTGAATGGTGTGTGCCGGAGGCGCCTGCCTCCTCTGCCGCCGGGGTGGCGGTGAGGGTGTGCGGGGGACTGTGGGCACGCCTAGTTCTAGTGTATCGAAGAGTGAGGGAGGCTACTATATTGCCGCCTGCGCGGGGTTGCCCGGCTCAGCCTGTGGAAGCCCCGCCGAAGTCTCACCGAAGCCTCGCCGCAACGTGCGCTTTCGGCGGCTAGTTGGCGCGTCCCTTAATGGACATGAGGGTGCGGCGGCCCGCCTTGTTTGCCTTCGTGAAGGCGCGGTTACTCTGCCGGTACTCGCGCTCCTGAGAGCGCAGGCGCAGGCGTGCAGATTCTGCCATCATCCTGCGGTAGCGTTCAAAACGTTCGGGGTCGAGGGAGCCGTCGGCGAGCGCCTGCTGCACCGCGCATCCGGGTTCGGAACCGTGGGAGCAGTCGCTGTACCGGCAGGAGGAGGCGTAGCTGGAAACGTCATCGAAGGTCTCATCAATGGCTGCGCTGTCGCTCGTGGCGGCGAGGGCTCGCACGCCCGGGGTGTCAATCAGCACCGTGCCAGCCGAAGATTCTGCACCGGAGTCTGCATCACCGGGCAGAACAATCATTTGGCGGCTGGTGGTGGTGTGGCGCCCCTTGCCGTCGGCATCGCGAACCGCGGAAGTCGCCTGCACCTGGTGTTCTGAGCTGTCTTCGCGGGGGTCAATTCCGGGGTTGAGCAGGGCGTTGACCAGGGTGGATTTACCGGCACCGCTGCGGCCCAGGAACGCGGCGGTACGCCCGGCGACAAGCTCCGCAACCGGGGCGGGGTCGTAGCCGTTGTCCGTGCAGACGGTGAGCACCGCATCCACGCCGCTACCCAGGGATTCCTGATACCCGGCGAGTTGTTCCGCCGTCACCAAATCACCCTTGGTGAGAATCAGCGCGACCTGCACCCCGGAGGCGTGCGCCAGGGCGGTGTAGCGTTCGATTCGCCCGATGGACGGCTCGGGGAAGCACGGCTCAACGATGCAGAGCATATCCACGTTGGCGGCGACAGGCTGATCCGAGGATTCGCGGGTGGCGCTGGGGCGGGTGAGGTAGCTTCGGCGGGGCAGAATCGCGAGGGGCTTATGCTCCGCGGGCTGGCTATCGCTACCGGTCCCGGGGATGGGCTGAGTGAGTACCCAGTCGCCCACGACGGGGTACTCTTCTTCGCCGTAGTCGTTTTCGACCGGGCGCAGGGGAGCGGAGAGCTTCACAAGTTCGCTCTGCTCGCAGGTCAGTAGCTCGCAGCGGGTGCGGTGCACGGCGCTGACGCGGGCGAGGGTGAAGTCTTCGAGGGTACCCCCGATGGTGAACGCGGCGCGAATTGCCGCGCCCCGCCAGGAGGGGTCGAAACCGAGGGTCTCTAAGGTGTATGAGGCGGGAGTAATGGTCACAGGAATAGTCTTTCTGGATTGCGGCGCCCGGATAGCGGGTGATTACAAGGTTCGTTCTTTTTCAGGGTTCACCGTCTACAACAGCGAGGCGCGGGCGCCGGCACGGATGCGGCGGGCGGCAAGCAAAGTCAGCCCCAACCCCACTGCGGCGTAGAGCACCGCCAGTGCCGCGTCCGTCGCCAGGAGCGCGAAAAGCTCCGGCGCGGTGCCGTTCGCGATACCGCTAGAGGCATCTAAAACCTGCACCAGCCGGGACCCCGGAACCCAGGAACACAGCCATGCAAGCCAACCGGGGTAGGTACTCACCGGCACAATCACGCCCGCGCTCACTGGCAGAATAATCGACAGAAAATTCGACCCCGTGTACGGATCCGACAGGTACAGACCGAGCCCGGCGGCAAAAATGCCCAGGCAGACCCCGCCCAGAACCGCAACCGGCATCAGCGCAATGGCTCCAATCAGAAGCCCCGAAGCCGCCCCGGTAGAGGGTGCCGTGAGGGACAGTAACCACACGATGCCCACATTGCTCAGACCCGTCACGGATGCCAGCAACGCGGGTACCGCCGCCGCACCGAGCCAGTAGCCAGCATCCACCGGGCGAGCCGTACACACGTACTCGAAGACGCCAATCCACCGGTCTGTGGCAACGCGCGCAACAATACCGGCTGCCACGGAGCTGAGGGTGGCAATCAGAGCAGACGCGCAGCCGATGCGTACAGTATCGTTTGCGGCAAGATCAGCGCCCAGAAGCACTGTGAAAAGCACGTTAAGACCGGGTACGAGAACCAGGGTCGTGACAGCCGTTCCGAGGGTTGCGAAGGTAGTAGAAGATGACCAGCCAATAGAGGCGGTCGACAGAGCCCGACGCGCCACGCTAGGCAGAGCGGCAGAAGAGAGAATACGCACGCTACATCGCCCCCAGGGTGCCGCGACGGCGGGCGGAGGCAAGAGCCTTCCGGGCAAAGAGGAAAGCACACAACGCCCAGATGAAGCTCACGACCAGGGTCTGTGCCACGGGCAGGAGCGCATCCGCCGGGGTAGTGATGGTGGTACGCCCAAGTAGGAGATGAACCGGCGCCTGCAGGGGAATGAGCGTGCCTACAGCATCTAGCCAGGCGGGCGCTTCAATGGTCGTGAAGAGAACCCCGGAAAGAATAAAAACCGGCACGAGCAACAGCTCCTCGTAGGCGATAGCGTTCGGTGTGGCCACGAAGAACACCGCAATCATGAACGTTACCGACAGGCACGCAAGCCACAGCAGGGGAACGCCCAGAACGTAGCGCGGCCAGAGTGCTGAAAAGTCCGTGACCTGCGGGTTAAGCGTCACAAGAGCCCAGATGAGCCACGACAGGGGCAAAGCCGCCATACCCACAATGGATGCGCTCGAAACGATAGCCGCCAGCACCCGCACCGGAGAAATCGACCCCGAACACAGGTACACGAGGGTCCCACGGAAACGCTCGAAATTGATGATGCCCGCAGACACGATGCAGACCGACCACATGCCCACAATGCCCGCGCGGGTCCACGCGAGGGTCGGGTCAACGGAGTGACCCGCGGAGCTCTGCGCCGCCGCATGCACGGCGAGCGCCTGAAGGATGACCGAGCCGAGTACCGTACTGATGAGCAGCTGAATGAAGTAGGGGACCGTCAGGAACTGGCGCAGGCTAAAGCCCATGAGTCGCAGTTGGCGGGCGCACTCCTGCTGTACGTCGTGTAGCAGGTGCTGCAGGTCGCGCGGTCGTTGAGATTCTGCTGGATGCTGCGTCTGAGCGTTCATCGCTTGAGCCCCTCCGCCATCGCCAGGTATGCCTCTTCCAGAGTTGCCGGTCGCGTGTACGGTTCGGTCCGTGCCCCAATGTTCGCGGTGGCAAGCCCCTCCGTGAGGATGCGGTGAGCCTCACCCGCCTCGAACGTGGTGCGCTCGCCGTGCCAGTAGAGGGTGAGTTCCCAGCCGGAACCGCGCGGGGCAAACAGCACCGCCGCCTTATCGTGGAGGAATCCGCGGAGCGTATCAAGCCCCTCGGTGGCGGTGGCCTCGACCTGAACCACAGTCGTGGCGGCAATGCCGGCGTGCGCGGCAACGTCCTCGAGGTTGCCGCTCACAGCAACGGAACCGGCACCCAAAACGGTGATGGTGTGCGCCAGGTCCTCAATCTCGCCCAGCAGGTGGCTCGTCAGCAGAATGGCGGTACCTTCATTTGCCAGAGATCTGATGAGGGCACGCACGGTCAGGGCGATATCGGGGTCGAGCCCGTTGGTCGGCTCATCCAGCAGGAGCAGAGCGGGGGAGCCGAGCAGGGCGCGGGCAATATGTAGGCGCTGCTTCATGCCGCGGGAAAACTCCTGGACAGGCCGCGTTGCCGCATCGGTGAGTTCCACACGGGCTAGGGCATGCTCCACCTCGTGTCGTCGGGTCCGCCCGGAAACCCCCGCAACATCGGCGAAGAACAGCAGATTGTCGCGGGCACTAGCGCGCGGGTAGAAGCCGTTCTCCCCGCCCAGTGCGAGACCCACGTGACGGCGCGCCCGCTGCGGGTCGGCGATAGCGTCAATACCGTTCACGGTGAGGCTACCGCCGGTGGGGGTGAGCAGGGTCGAGCACATCTGCACGGTCGTCGTTTTGCCCGCACCGTTGGGGCCGAGGAGGGCATGAATCTCACCGGAACTGACGCGAAGTGACACACGGTCGACGGCGGTAAAAGCGTTTTCACCTTTGCCAAAGACGCGGCTGAGCTGCGCCGCATCAAGAACAAGAGACATGGTAGGTAACCTTCGGGTATGACCCTCTGGCCCCTATACCGGAGGGATGCTGAGCAGGATAAACGGCGTAGCGAGTTGTACCCTGCGTGAGTGTATGTGTCATTTCAGTGTACCGAAAAGCCGTAGATAAAAGTGATGGGGGTTACTGTGTGGATGGTGGGTGTCCGCCTCCGCATCTCGATTGCCTCGCCCTCGGATTGCCCCGGCACCGTCGCTCACATTTTGTTGCAGACGGTTTTTGGTGACAGACGTTAAAAAACGTCATCTTTGCAATGAAATGTCTTAAAGTACTGCGCACCCACAAAACCCTTGACCCCACCCCGTGCCCTATGACACTCTAAATAACAGGTCAAGAGCGCCAGCGATAAGCCCCAGCTAGCTGGCCGGCAACCCTCCTCCGCGGTGGGGTGCCCTGGGTGAAGACCAGGCGGCACGCAAAAGCGTGACGCAAGCGCGGGACCGATGTGACCGATAACGGTACATCAATCGTGACAGGATTATTCGACGACGATTCCTGTACCGTCGGCATGCGGCCCCCTAAGAATCCCCATTAGGAGCCACGCATGAGCAACAACACTACCGTCCCGACTCCCGCCAACCCCGCCGGTTGGAAGTTCGAAACCCGCCAGATTCACGCAGGTCAGGCGCCGGATGCCGCAACGGGAGCTCGGGCACTACCCATCTACCAGACCACCTCTTATGTCTTTGACAGCGCCGAGCAGGCAGCGAACCGTTTCGCCCTCTCCGAACTGGGCCCCATTTACACTCGCCTCAACAACCCCACCCATGAAGTAATCGAAAACCGTATCGCTTCCCTGGAAGGCGGCGTCGGCGCGCTGCTGCTGGCATCCGGTCAGGCAGCTATCACCTACGCAATCCTGAACATCGCCGGTGCAGGCGACCATGTGGTTGCATCGCCCTCCGTGTACGGCGGCACCTACAATCTGCTCAAGTACACCCTCGCCGACCTCGGTATCGAAACCACCTTCGTCGAGAACCCGGACGACCTGGACGCATGGCGCGCCGCAGTCCGCCCCAACACCAAGCTCTTCTACGGCGAGTCCGTACCCAACCCCCGTAATGACGTGCTCGACATTGAGCCTATTGCTGCAATTGCGCACGAAAACGGTGTACCCCTGATTGTGGACAACACCGTACCCACCCCCTACCTGCTACGCCCCATCGAACATGGCGCGGACGTGGTCGTCCACTCCGCAACCAAGTACCTGGGTGGCCACGGAACCTCCATCGGCGGCGTGATTGTTGACTCCGGTAACTTCGACTACGGTGCAGACCCCGAGAAGTTCCCCAAGTTCAACCAGCCCGCCCCCGGCTACCACGGCCTTGTCTACGCACGCGACCTGGGCAAGGACTCCGCATTCGGTGCGAACCTCTCCTACATCCTGAAGGCGCGCGTCTCCCTGCTGCGCGACACCGGTGCAGCCATCTCCCCGACCAACGCCTTCAACATCGGTATCGGTCTGGAAACTCTCTCCCTGCGCATCGAACGCCACATTGAGAACGCCACCAAGGTCGCCCACTGGCTCGAAGCAAACCCGCAGGTCGAGAAGGTTATCTGGGCTGGCGTGGAATCCTCCCCCTGGTACGAGCGTGCACAGAAGTACCTGCCCAAGGGCCCCGGTGCGGTGCTCGGCTTCACCCTCAAGGACGCAACCCTGGAGCAGACCCGCGACTTCGTGGACGCCCTGAAGCTGCACTCCAACGTTGCGAACATTGGCGACGTGCGCTCGCTCGTGATTCACCCCGCCTCCACCACCCACTCCCAGCTTTCCGCTGAGGAACTGGAGAAGATTGGCGTATACCCGAACTTCGTCCGCCTGGCAGTTGGCATTGAGAACATTGACGATATTCTCGCCGACCTGCAGCTGGGCTTTGACACCCTCTCCTAAACGGTGATGCAACCCGCAGGTGGACCGGCAAGCTACGGCTTTTCGGTCCACCTGCGGATTCCCCGTTACGGAGCATGTTGTAACTGTGCGGCGTTGCTGCCGCCCAACCTGTTGCTTCTTCTACCCACAGACGAGTACCCCGCTCACACCCGGCACCACCTCGCCGACCAACCCAGTGAAGGGAACCCCATGACCACCCAGAGCACTAGCCAGTCCGGCACTACCAGCCAGCCTGTCACCGCACCCATCCCCGTGGCGGGCACCCGCACCGAGCACCCCGAAGCGCAAGGCTATCTGCGTCAGCTGAACATCGGCGACCTGGAGCTCGAGTCCGGCGTGACCCTGCCGCAGGTGACCATCGGTTACGAAACCTGGGGTACCCTCAACGAGACCGGCGATAACGCCATCCTGATCCTGCATGCGCTCACCGGTGACACGCATGTCTCCCGCGGCGTACCCACCCCCGACATGCCCGCCCCGCTGATTCGCGCTATCGAATCGGACGGCTGGTGGGAAGGCATCGTGGGCCCCGGCTCGGTCGTGGACACCAACCGCTACTTCGTGATTGCCCCCAATATTCTGGGTGGCTGCTACGGTTCTACCGGCCCGGCAAGCATCGTCCCCGAGGGCTACCCGGGCGCTGGTGAGCACTGGGGTTCCCGCTTCCCGCAGGTGAGCATTCGCGACTCCGTACGTGCGGAGGCGCGTCTGGCGCGTGCACTGGGCGTGACGAGCTTCCGCTACGTGATTGGTGGTTCCCTCGGTGGTGCTCGCGCCCTGGAGTGGGCGGCAACTAACCCCGAGCTGGTGCGCGGATGCGCGGTTATTGCCTCCGGTCCTTCGGCTACGGCGGAGCAGATTTCCTGGGCCCACACTCAGAACATTGCGATTCGTTCGGATGCGAACTTTGCCGGTGGCGACTACTATGCCGGTCCTGCACCGACTGCCGGTCTGGCTCTGGCGCGCCGTATCGCGCACACCACCTACCGCAGCCCCGCCGAACTGGAGCACCGCTTCGGCCGTGAGGAGAACCGCGGCGAAAACACTGTGGGCGGTTCGCTGGGTGAGCCGCGTGGCCGCTACGCCATCGAAAGCTACCTGGACCACCACGGCGCTAAGCTGGTTGAGCGTTTTGACGCGAACAGCTACCTGGCGGTCAATGAGGCACTGATTTCGCACGATGTGGCGCGTGGCCGCGGCACCCTGGCGCAGGCGCTGGCACACACCGATTGTGAGTGGACCATTGCGGCGGTGAACACGGACCGTCTGTTCTTCCCGCACGAGTCGCACCGCCTGGCGGAGGCGCTTCCCACCCCGGTGCCCGTGGACATTATCGAGTCGAACCACGGCCATGACGGCTTCTTGATTGAGGCGAAGCAGGTGGAGAAGATTCTGGCGCGCGCCCTCGGCGTTGAAGATGAATCCGCCGCCCCGAGTGAGGCGCAGCGTGAACGTGAGGCGTTGGATTCGATGACTCGCCTGTATGCTACGGCGACCCGCTAGAACCGCGAGTATTCACGGGGTGCTGACCCAAGCCCCTCTGATCGCTGTTTATACCACCTAAGTGCGGGTAAATTCCGGGTGGGCAGATAGTGTCTTCACAGGTTCTTCCGCCCGCCGAGAATTAACCTTCACCCTAAAGGTTAGATAAGGAGACGCCGGGTGCTCACATGATGTGAGCACCCGGCGTTTCTTTGCATCTTCTCGAAGAGTGTTATGCCAAGTCAGGGAATATTTTCCGGTTTTTCGGGTGTTTTGCGAAACCTCCGCGAGATATCGCGGAAGTAACCTCCTGTTGCACCGGAAGGTAAAGGTTCTCGGTTTGCTTTAGACCAGCTCTAACCCCATAGCATTAACGCTGTGGTAAGTATTCAAGAGGTAGCGGAGCAGTTGGGGGTGAGCACCCACGCCCTGCGATATTACGAAAAAGAGGGGCTCATTGCGGTGCCCCGTGATGCTCACGGAACCCGTATTTTTGATGAGGAGTCTATCTCCGCAGCACGGTTTATTGCTACCTGCCGTCAGGCCGGCATGAGTCTTGCCGACATTCGCACGATTTTGAGCAATCCGGACGACCACGCCCTATCCATTGATGTGATGGAGCGTGCCCGTCAGAAGATTGAGGATGAGATTGTGGGGTTGCAGCAGAACCTTGAGCACCTGGATCGCCGTATTCAGGAGCACCGCCGTCACCTCGACAGCACCCGCTAGGTAACTAGTCTTCTGCAGACGCGTATAAACGCCCGGTATTCCCAACGTTGGGAATACCGGGCGTATTTTTGTGCTCAGCTGGCATGCTCGGCTACTCAAGCTGAGTTACTAGGTATCTCCACTCCGGAGGCTTACCCCCAGGTAGCTTCCTGCGGGTCAATACCGTGTGCACGAGCATTCTCGTAGATGACATCCCGCAACCACTCCGCGAGCCCGGTCGCAAGCTTCTCGTAGTACGCCTTGAAGCGGGCATCCTCAACGTAACCGCGGGCTAGAATAGCGTGCTTAGCGGGGGTAACCTCAAAGAAGAACAGGGAGGCGCGGTGCCGCTCGGCGAGCGCATTCGCCTCCTCACTACCCGGCTGCACGCCGCGGTTGAACGCCTCGACGAGGGCCTGTTCTACCTCGTCAATCTGCTGTTTGCCGTTCTGCCAGTCGGCACGGTCCATCGAGGCAGTGCGGCGCTGGTATTCAGCCCAGTCGTCAGTTTTCACGTAACGCTCCTGCGCTTCCTGCTGGTGGGCGAGGCTGAACCCTTCACCCATAATCTCTGCTTTTTCGGCAGCGGTGAGCTGCTCATTTTTAGGTGCCATAGTGTCCTCCAAAAGACGTTCGATGGTTTCAAGCATGCGCCCATACGCGGCGATTTTGCGTTGAAGCATATCCCGCTGAGCGAGCAGATGCTCGGTGCTGTTCGCCCGATCCTGCAGTATGTTGCGAATGGCGTCAAGGCTCATACCGATGGCGCGGTATCCCATGATGACGGTGATTCGTTCAAGGTCTGTATCGGTGTAGTACCGGTACCCGTTGAACTCATCGTGCGCCGGGTTGAGTAAGCCCCGCTGCTCCCAGTGGTGAAGCGTGCGGACTGTGAGCCCGTGTAATGATGCCGCTTCTCCTACGGTGTATTCGTGGTGCCCGTCAGGTGGTGTTATGTTCGCGTCCATGGTTTCACTGTAGAACCTGACGTTAGGTGAGGGTCAAGCTAGCGGCGGAACCTGCGGTGCAGGTTTGTGGGGGAGTCCTCGCTAAGATGGGTGCATGAGCGAAAACAAATACGTCGTCGAATACACCCGCCCCGCGAACGAACGTGCAGGCACCCACCTGGTGCTCATGCTGCACGGCTACGGCTCCCAGGAGCACGACCTGCTGTCTCTGGCGGCGCACCTTCCGCAGGAGGGCTTCACCTACGCCTCCATGCGTGCACCACAGCCGGTTGGCAGCCAGTTCTCCGCGGACTCGACCGGCGCCTACATTGCAGCAGACGCTATCGGCTACCAGTGGTACCCGCTGAACCAGCAGCTCGAATCCGACCAGCGTGCTATTGAGCAGGCGAGCGACTACGTGCTGGAGTGGGTGCGCGCGAACCGCGAGCCGTATGCTTCGGTGACCCTGCTGGGCTTCTCGCAGGGTATGGGCATCGCAACTTCGATGGTGCGTCACGCCCCCGGCGAGTTCGCCGCAGTGGTGGGACTGTCCGGCTACGCCGTGGACTCGGATTCGCCGTACTTCAAGGACGAGGAGCTGAAGAAGACCGAACTGCCGGTGTTCTTCGGCCGCGATCAGGAAGACCCCGTCATCCCGCAGGAGATAGTGAACTACACCTACGACTGGATCCGCAAGTACACCGACGGCATCAAGGTGCTGTACGCCGGTATCGGCCACGGCGTTGGCCCCATGGAGATTCGCCATGTGGGCGAGTTCCTGGAGGTGAAGGTGCAGGGTCAGGAGCCGCGTATTCGTGCGCAGAAGGTTGCGGAGGCGACCGGCACCGCCGAGGGTTCTGACGCCTAAATCGACTAAACGTAAAGCCCCCGGGTCTGACGACTCGGGGGCTTACGTGTAGTTCCGCTTGGAAAGGCGGTTATCGTCCTCGTTCCTACAGTGGCTGGGTGGGTGGGACGCTATACCCTTCCTCCGCTCCTGCAGGGGCACCCGCCGCACCCGGACGCTCCGCTTCTCCTTGCTTCGCGGCGGAGA
Organism: Rothia sp. HMSC073B08; assembly: GCF_001812975.1. Classification (NCBI taxonomy): domain Bacteria; kingdom Bacillati; phylum Actinomycetota; class Actinomycetes; order Micrococcales; family Micrococcaceae; genus Rothia; species Rothia sp. HMSC073B08. The sequence continues at coordinate 100,173 of NZ_KV811087.1, forward strand.
GCGCCCGGGTGGGCACCCTGATGTCGCTTTCGGAGGGTATAGCTACCCTCGGCTCCGGTGAGGTGCGCGCGGAGGGGCGGTGTCGTCCGAAAGTGACATCAGGGTGCCCGAAGCGAAGCGAGGGCGGGTTCCCTGTAGGAACGAGGACGGTCACTGCCCCTCGCCTGTAGCACTAACCAAGCACTAACCAAGCAGAGAGAGGACTAGTCCTCGTGCGCAACCTTCACCGTCACGCCGTTGAGAGTCACGGTGTCGCCGGGGTGCAGCTGCTTGCCGCGTGCTTCCTCAATGTCGCCGTTGACCTTTACCAGGCCGTGCTGAATGACCTCGCGTGCCTGCGCGCCGTCCTCTACGAGGTTGGCGAGCTTGAGGAACTGGCCGAGGCGGATCATGTCGTCGCGAATAAAAATTTCTTCCATGCTCTCTAGTTTATCCCGCCGGGTGCATACTGGTGTCCGGCAAAAATGGGGGTGTGGTGGGCCGGGTAGGCATACCCAGGGGTGGGGTGGTGATGGTACCCTAGTGTATTGCATCAAAAAGTGTGCATATTGCGCCGATGAGCGCGAATACGGGCGCCCCGTTCTGGGTCGCGTCCCTTATGAACCCGAACTCACGCACGTCACAGCCGGTGGCGGGGCAGAAGGAGTAACTATGGCTGAAAAGTCCACCCTCGATAACGTTATTGCGCTCGCGAAGCGCCGCGGCTTTGTTTTCCAGGCCGGTGAAATTTACGGCGGTTCCCGCTCCGCATGGGACTACGGCCCCCTCGGTGCGGAGCTGAAGGAAAACATCCGTCAGCAGTGGTGGCAGCGTTTCGTCCGCTCTCGTGCGGACATGGTTGGCCTGGATTCCTCCGTTATTCTGCCTCGTGCGGTGTGGGAGGCGTCCGGTCACGTGGCGACCTTCACCGACCCGCTGGTTGAGTGTCTGTCGTGCCACAAGCGTCTGCGTCAGGATCACCTGCTGGAGAACTTTGAGGCGAAGAAGGGCCGCGCGGCTGAGGGTATGGAAGAGATTGCTTGCCCGAACTGTGGCACTCGTGGTGAGTGGACTGAGCCGCAGAACTTCTCCGGTCTGATGAAGACTTACCTGGGCCCGGTTGATAATGAGGAGGGTCTGCACTTCCTGCGCCCGGAGACCGCTCAGGGTATTTTCGTGAACTTCAACAATGTGGTCACTGCTTCTCGTAAGCGCCCGCCGTTCGGTATTGGCCAGATTGGTAAGTCGTTCCGTAACGAGATCACTCCCGGTAACTTTATTTTCCGTACTCGTGAGTTCGAGCAGATGGAAATTGAGTACTTTGTGCACCCGGATGACGCTGATAAGTACTTCAATGAGTGGGTTGAGGACTGCTGGAACTGGTTCGTTGACCTGGGTATTAACCCGGATAACATGCGCCGCTTCGACGTTCCTAAGGAGGAGCGTGCACACTACTCGGCTGGCACTATTGACGTTGAGTACCGCTTCGGCTTCCAGGGTTCCGAGTGGGGCGAGCTGATGGGCGTTGCGAACCGTACCGATTACGACCTGGGTGTGCACAATGAGCACTCTAACGCGAAGCTTGAGTACTTCGACCAGGCTACCGGTGAGCGTTACGTGCCGTACGTGATTGAGCCGTCCTTCGGTCTGACCCGCTCCATGATGGCGTTCCTTGTTGACGCATACGTTGAGGATGAGGCACCGAATACTAAGGGTGGCGTGGATAAGCGCGTCGTGCTGAAGCTTGATCCGCGCCTGGCACCGGTGAAGGCCGCTGTTCTGCCGCTGTCGAAGAAGGCTGAACTGTCTGAGCCGGCAACTAAGCTGGCGAATGAGCTGCGTGGCCTGTGGAACGTGGATTACGACGAGGCGGGCGCTATTGGTCGCCGTTACCGCCGCCAGGATGAGATCGGTACCCCGTTCTGCATCACCGTGGACTTTGACACTCTTGAGGATCAGGCTGTGACCATCCGCGAGCGTGACACCATGAACCAGGAGCGTGTGGCTCTGGATCAGGTGAAGTCTTACCTGGCTGCACGCCTGGCAGGCTAAAAATAATTTATAACATGGTCGGCGGGTAGCTTCTTAGAGCGAAAGAGGCTACCCGCCGTCGTGTATTTGGGCTACCCTGGTTAGACTGATTGGCACGATTGAAGCGAGCGAAGGAAAGGTGCACGGATATGGCTGAACGCCTCAGCGAAAAATTTGAGATTCGCCCCTGGCAGGAGGGTGATGACCTTGCCCTGCTTGAGATTTGGAACTCTGCCCGCAATGAGGTTGAGGAGCGCCAGCGTGGCCTTTTCGGCCCGGATACGGATGCGCCGTTCAGCCGTACTCTGGTGGTGACTATTTCTGGTGTGCCGGTGGCTGCGGGTACTGTGGTTGCTTCGCTGCTGCATCCGACGCGTCTATGGTCCTATGTGGAGGTCGCGGCTGACCACCGCCGTCAGGGTATTGGTACTGCCCTGCTGGATGCGTTGCGTGAGATTGCGGCGGCGCACGGCCAGACGACTGCTCTGCGCGTGAAGTTGGCGCCGTTTAGTGACGGTGAGGAGTTTGCGCAGGCGGCTGGTATGAAGCTGATTCAGCGTTCCCGTATGGTGCGTGTGGAGCCGGGTGCGATTCCTCCGGTGTCTTTGCGTGAGGACGCTGACGGTAACGAGACTCAGGCGATTGAGGATTTGGCGACCGGTTCGGTTGAGCTGACCGCCGCGCTGTGGGATTTCTACCGCCGCGCCCACGAGTGGGATGTTCCCGCCGAGGTGGGTTTGGGCACCGTGAACCGCTATTTCCTCTCGGATGAGGTGCGTGCCTTTGGTGCCGTGGTGCTTCGTGACCATATTCGTGAGGCTGCTGCTGAGGGTAAGAAGGGCCCGATTGTTGCGTTTGCGGTGAGCTACCACCCCTTCGAGACTGACCCGGAGGCGGCGCTGGTGGATGAGAAGACCGCCACGGAACTGCTGCTGGGCTACGACTTCGATAATGAGGGCGCTGTGGAGGCGATTATGCAGGTGCTGTCCCTGCTGAGCGCTAAGTACCCGGTGCTGGTTGAGGTTGACGACGCCATGGAGGCGCTGGTTCAGGTGACCGACGTGCTGCTGCGCGCCGGTACTGCCTCGGTGGAGGGCGACCCGACCTATATTTACGTGACCGAGTAGATTCTTTAGTAGGTTCGTAGGTTGCCAAGTAGATTCTCGGTATCGAGCCTGCTGGCTGACTCTTGCTGAAGGGGCGGGGAAGTGGAATGCTCCTCCGCCCCTCTCGCGTACCTGCGCCTCCCCACGGTTGCTGAGCTTGCACTGCGCTCCTGTACCCCCTCAGCTGAGTCCGGTTCTCGATTTGCCCCCGTATGCCACAATATAGGGGTGAATTCTGAAGCACCCCGTCTTACCCTTCCGCCCCTGAAACTGGGCAATCTGACCGTTGATACTCCCGTGGTTCTCGCCCCGATGGCTGGCGTGACCAATAAGGCTTTCCGCCGCCTCTGCAGTGAATATGGCGGCGGCCTGTACGTTACCGAAATGGTGACTGCGCGCGCCCTCGTGGAGCGTAAGCCCGAGTCCATGCGCATTATTGAGCATGACCCGGACGAGAAGATCCGCTCCATCCAGATTTACGGTGTGGACGCGGTCAACGTCGGTAAGGCTGTGCGCATGGTCGTTGAAGAGGACCGTGCCGACCACATTGACTTGAACTTTGGCTGCCCGGCTCCTAAGGTGACTCGCCGCGGTGGCGGTGCCGCCCTGCCCTGGAAGACTGACCTGTTCACTGCGATTGTGCAGACCGCGGTGAAGGAGGCATCCCGCAACGATATTCCGCTGACCATTAAGATGCGTAAGGGCATCGACGATGACCACATTACGTTCTTGGAATCTGCCAAGATTGCCCGTGATGCCGGTGTCGCGGCGATTGCTCTGCACGGTCGTACTGCAGCTCAGCATTATTCGGGTAAGGCGGACTGGGATTCGATTGCGCAGCTGCGTGAGCTGATTCCGGATGTGCCGATCCTGGGTAATGGCGATATTTTCTCCGCCGAGGATGCGGTGCGCATGGTCGAGCAGACCGGCGTGGACGGCGTGGTGATTGGTCGCGGTTGCCAGGGTCGCCCGTGGCTGTTTGGTGACCTGCAGAATGCGTTTGAGGGTTCGTCTGAGCGTATCCGCCCGACCCTGACTGAGGTGTCGGACATGATTTACCGCCACGCAGAACTGCTGGTGGAAACCTTCGGTGATGAGACCCGAGGCCTGCGCGAGATCCGCAAGCACGTGGCGTGGTACTTCAAGGGTTACCCGGTTGGCGGTGAGCTGCGAGCGAAGATGGCTCAGGTGCCCGACCTGGCGACGTTCCGTGAGCTGATTGCTCAGCTGGACCACTCGATTGGTTACCCGGGTGCCGCTGTGGAGGGTTCGCGCGGTCGCGCCGGCAGCCCCAAGCAGCCGCACCTGCCCGATGGCTGGCTGGATTCGCGCATCCTGGGGGATGCTGAGCGTCTGGGCCTGGCGGAGGCTGAGCTGGATATTTCCGGCGGCTAAACACCTGTGTGCCGCGGCGTGCTGTATGCGCGTCGCGGCGCATCCTTTTTACGAGCCTGTTTGTGCGTTATTTTCCGCGCCTATAACGCCTGCAGACGCTACCTGTTGACCCCCACCGTAGAATTGAGTTTATGGCTGGATTAATCCGCAAAGAAGACATTGACGAAGTCCGCGCCCGTACCGATATCCGCGAAATCATTGAAGGCTATGTGAGCCTCAAAAGCGCCGGTATAGGCACCTTCAAGGGGCTGTGCCCGTTCCACGACGAGCGCACGCCCTCCTTCAATGTGCGCCCGCAGGTCGGCTCGTACCACTGCTTCGGTTGCGGTGAATCCGGTGACGTGTACTCCTTCGTCATGGCGATGGAACACACCAGCTTCGTTGAGACGGTGGAGCGTCTAGCCGCCCGTATTGGTTACACTCTGCACTATGAGGGCGGTAAGCCCGGCGACCGCTACGAGGCGGGTATGCGCCGCCGCCTGCTCGACGCGCACAAGATTGCCGCCGAGTTCTTTGAACGTAACCTCTACAGCGCTGATGCTCAGGAGGCGCAGCGCTTCCTCGGCGCCCGCGGTTTCGATCCCGCCGCAACCCGCAAGTTCGGTGTCGGCTACGCCCCGCGCGGCTGGGACCACCTGCTCAAGCACCTTCGCTCCCAGGGTTTCACTGATGAGGAGCTGAAGGCGACCGGCATGTTCTCGGAGGGCAACCGCGGCCTGTACGACCGCTTCCGCGGCCGCATCATCTGGCCAATCCGCACCATCGCCGGTGAAACCATCGGTTTCGGTGCCCGCCGTCTCTTCGACGACGATCAGGGCCCCAAATACCTGAACACCCCCGAGACGCAGCTGTACAAGAAATCCCAGGTGCTTTACGGCATTGACCTGGCAAAACGCGATATGACCAAGACCAAGCAGGTCGTCATCGTGGAAGGCTACACGGACGTCATGGCGGCACACCTCGCCGGCATCACCACCGCCGTTGCCACCTGCGGCACCGCGTTCGGTCCCGGCCACATCAAGATGGTGCGCCGCATGATTACCGATGACGGTTCCGGCGGCGAAATCATCTTCACCTTCGACGGTGACGCCGCAGGCCAGAAAGCCGCCATGGCTGCATTCCAGGAGGACCAGCGCTTCGTCGCGCAGACCTTCGTGGCGGTTGCCGAGAACGGCATGGACCCCTGCGACCTGCGCCTGCACAAGGGTGACGCCGCCGTGCGCTCGCTGATTGCTTCGCGCCGCCCGCTGTTCGAGTTCGCGATTGATTCGACCCTCGCCAAGTACGATTTGGCGACCCTTGAGGGCCGTGTGCTGGCGATGCGCGCTATCGCCCCGATTATTGCCGGCATTAAGGACCGCGACCTGCGCCCCGCCTACATGCGTAAGGTATCCGGTCAGCTTGGTCTGGAGCTCGACGAGATTCAGCGTGCCGTGGCGTACGCGCAGAATCACCCGAAGCTTTCTCGCTCCCAGCAGGCGGAGGCTACCGCCGCCGCGCCGCGTTACGAGCGTCTGAACGAGGGGCCGCAGGGAGTGTCGGGCACGCCGGGCTATGCGGGCGCTCAGGGTTACGTGGGCGCGCCGGGTTACGCGGGTGCTCAGGGCGCAGTTCATGCTGACGCGCCCTACGACCCCGCCTACGACGCACCGCCACCAGAAGACCACGCCGCACCCAGTGCCTACGCCGGTCAGAACGCTGCCGCGCACCCGCCGAGCAGCATTCAGCCCGCCGCACCCCAGCCGGAGGTGACCGCCCCCGCCGTCGAGGAATTCCTCACCCCCGACCCGCGCGACCCGGTTGCCCGCCTCGAAAAGGCGGCGCTCGAGATTGCCCTGCAGCACCCCGAGCTCATCAGTGTGGAACAGTGGCGTAACCTCGCCACCGTGCAGTTCCGCTACCGCACCCACCGTGAGGTGGCCGCCGGCATTATTCACGCGGCAACCGTCATGGCGCCCACCCCCGGCATCGAATGGATTAACTGCGTGCGCTCCGGCGCTGTGGAGGGCGTACATCCCGCCATCGCGGAGCTCGCCGTCTCACCGCTACCGGTCAGTAGCGCCGAGCGTCTGCCCGGTTTCGTCACCGGTGCGCTCAATGCTCTGTTTGAGCAGCAGATTGCCCGCCAAAAATCTGACCTGATGATGCGCCTGGAACAGCTCAGCGCCAACCCCGACGACGAAGAATTCGAAGCGGTACAGCGTCAGCTCCTCGAATTGGAGATGCGCCGCCGACAGCTCGCCGCACAGCGCGGCTAGGTGCGGTTCCTTGTGAGAGCCCCGGCTGTCTGCTCAACGTTTTACGTTCCGCAGACAGCCGGGGGGGGGGAGTAGCGCGGGTTAACCGGAGCCCAAGCTCCCAATCTAAAGAGTGATACACTTCACGCTATTTCGAGTTGCGGAGCCCAAACAGCCCCGGTATAGTTATTACTCGTTGCAAGGGAAACCAAACAACAAAAACAAAATAATCCCCCGTAGCTCAATTGGCAGAGCATTCGACTGTTAATCGAAGGGTTACTGGTTCGAGTCCAGTCGGGGGAGCAGATATAGCAAGAACCCCGGAACGAAGTTCCGGGGTTCTTGCTATATACGTTACTCTGGCTCGAACCAGTAACCACTCCACCCTTCGTGAGCGCTGGGGCGCTCCCTCCAGGCCCTCGGGCTTACGCCCTCGGCGGGGTTAACGGTTTTTACTTCCTCGCGCGCTCGGAAAATCTTCGCCTCGCTAGTTCGAGTCCAGTCGGAACGTTCTCTCCAAGTCATGAATCAGTAACCACTCCGCCATACGCAGGCGCTGGGGCGCTCCCTCCAGGTCCTCGGGCTTACGCCCTCGGCGGGGTTAACGGTTTTTACTTCCTCGCGCGCTCGGAAAATCTTCGCCTCGCTAGTTCGAGTCCAGTCGGAGCCTTCCCCTCCACCCTCGCAAACCAGTTTATGAAGCCCACCCCTCAAGAAAAGTTCACCCCGTCCACACGCGCCGCACCCGCCTCCCAGACACAGCGGGGGAGCGGCGCATCGGCATCCTCTTACGCCTACTCCAGAGCAAATCTACAGGCGCAACCAAACCCAGAAAGCTACGCCTGCAGCTCAATGCAGCCTCCAGAAAGTCGAAAATACCTGAAGAGATAGCGCAAACCCCCACCCAAACGGTCACGCGGAGGTATCATAAGGGGCTAAACTATAGGAGGTGGAGTGCGAAAAAGAAGCCTCCAAAAACACGTCACGGAGAGGTGGTCATGACCACTACTACTAATCCCAAGGCACCTAAGCGTTTCTTTGCTGGCATCAGCGGGATTAAGTCCGGCGTCGCGAACATCATCGACGCTGGCAAAACCTTCAAGACCCTCGGACCCAGCCAGGTCAAGGACGAAATCCAGATTGCAAAGCACGAGCTGAAGACCAAGGGCATCGCCGTTGGTAAGGGTGCGGCCTTCTTCGGCGTCGCAGCAGTCTTCGGTCTGTTCCTGATCATTGCGCTGGTCGCCGCAGCAATCCTCGGCCTCGGCACCGTCATGCCCTACTGGGCATCCGCGCTGGTCTTCGCCCTCGTCTTCCTCATCGTCCTGGCAATCTGCGCCCTGGTCGGTCTGAAGAAGGTCAAGGCACAGCTGCCGTTCAAGCCCGAATCCGCAATCTTCGGTCTGCTCTTCGACCTCGGCGTACTCAAGGAAGGTACCGCCATGTCCGCTGAGCGCCTGAAGAAGGAACAGGCAGAGCGTGCAGAGCAGAAGGCTAAGGAAGCTGAAGAAGCAGCAGAACGCGCACGTCAGGAAGCTGAAGAGCGCAAGGCACGCGGCGAGGAAGAGCCCAAGCCGCCGACCTTCGAAGAGCTCAAGCAGCGCACCGCAGAGCGTCGCCAGCACCTGGCAGCCCTGCGCGATGACCTGCAGTCCTACACCGGCGACGTTCAGTCCAACACCCAGCAGGCTCTGGATGCTCTCAAGGCAGTGCCCTCCGAGGTTGCCGCAGGTGCAGCAGCTACCGGCCGCGGCCTGGCAGAGAACGTGCGCAAGCCCGAGGTTCTGCAGGCACGCTGGAAGTCCTTCGCAGCACTGGGCGCATCCATTGCAACCGTCCTGCACTTCCTGAACCGCCTGGTACGCCGCTAAACCCGGTACACCATAAACCCAGTCGCCGCTAAAGCCGGCGCATAGGTTTAACGCCAAGCGTCCAAACGCCCCGATACTTGTATCGGGGCGTTTGTGCGTCTACAGGCAGGCTGCTGGCTTCTGTTTCAACGGGAGGTTTAGAGGTAACTCCCAGCCAAAGCCGCCCGCCATAAGTCGGAGAAGGACGCAGCTCACAGGTAGAATAGACAAGTGCTGTACGTACTGGACCCACCCGGTGCACGCGGCAGACAGAGGTAGAAGCGGCGCACCGTCGCACCCGAAACCCCAAAGTCACCGACACACTACACCCCGATGAGGAGCCCCGTCATGGAACAGGCAAAGACGATTCTGATTGGCGCAGAAACCTACCCGCCGGACATCAACGGTGCAGCACAATTCGGTCACCGCCTCGCCACCTCCATGCTCAAGCGAGGTCACTCCGTGCACGTGGTCGCCGCCAGCCCCATCCCCGGCCCCAGCTACCGCACCGAAGTAGAGAGTGGCATCGTGGAGCACCGCCTGCGCTCGCACCTGCCTCCGACCCACGAGACGAACCGCATCTGCGTGCCCTGGGAGATCTGGTCCGAGGTTGGTGCAATCCTTGACGAGGTCCGCCCGGACGTGGTGCACGTGCAGTGCCACTACATTATTGGCCGAGCCCTGATTTTCCAGGCGAAGCGCCGCGGTATCCGCGTTATCGCAACCAACCACTTCATGCCGGCAAACCTTGATCCGTTCCTGCCCTTCCCCGATCCCGTGAAGCGTGTGATTGAGAAGGTCACCTGGAAGGACATGCGTTTCTGCTTCTCCAAGACTGCGGTCGTTACCACCCCCACCCAGATCGGTGCGGATGCGATGCGCGACCTGGGTCATTTTGACCGCCCCGTCATGCCGGTTTCTAACGGTATTGAAATCAGCGACTACGAGCTGCCTGAGGGAGCAGACGCCGGCAAGGTTCCCGGTGAGCTGCGTATTGCCTTCGTGGGTCGCCTTGCCGAAGAGAAGAACGTGGACGTGCTCATCGAGGCGCTCTCCCTGCTGCCCGATACCCTCGAGCACGTGGTGCTGGATATCGCCGGTGGCGGTGAGCTGCGTGAAGCACTCGAACAGAAGGCACACGATTGCGGTGTGTCCGACCGCGTGATTTTCCGTGGCTTCGTTCCGGATGAGCATCTGCCCGAGGTATACCAGATGGCTGACGTGTTCTGCCAGCCCGGTACAGCCGAGCTGCAGTCCCTGGTCTCTCTGGAGGCGATGAGCGCCTCCACCCCCGTGGTGCTCGCGAACGCGCTGGCTCTGCCGCACCTGGTGGAGGATGGCGTGAACGGCTACCTCTTCGAACCCAATAATGCTCAGGATTTGGCGAAGAAGCTGGAGGCGGTGCTCTCCCTGCCCGCCGCTGAGCGTGAGCAGATGGGCCGCGAGTCCCGCCGTATTGTGGGCTTCCACAGTGCTGAGAACACCTGGCGCACCTTCGAGGAGCTGTACGTGAGCGACGCTCCGTACCAGCGTTACCTGGATTCGCGCCGCTAAGCTTCTCTAGATTCTGAGCGGTGAGTAGAAGTAGAGCGTTTTTCGTTCTCAGCCGCCGTTCAGGTACTCTAGAGGATGGTGCTGGCGCCCATTGCGCGCCGTCACTGCACCGGATGGGGAGTTAGCTCAGCCGGTTAGAGCAGGGGACTCATAATCCCTTGGTCGCGGGTTCGAGCCCCGCACTCCCTACGGCCCCGCCCGCCGACTTCACCCACTTGTCGGCGGGCGGGGCTTTTTCGCGCCCTCTTTTTCGTGCTCTTTTGTCATGCTCTCGGAGGCGCGTATTTTCGTTCATGGAATGTATCAACGGTGATGAAAATGAGTAAATGACGAACGAAGACGCACCATAGCGTTCAATACGGTAGGGTTGAAGAGTCTTGTCACGAAAGACAGTGTGATGCCGCCGGTAGATGCCGATTCAGCCGGTAGGTGTTGCATCCACACACCATACGAGAGGATCTCAATGTCGGAGAACACTCCCAACAACCCGTCGCAGGGTGCAGCCGGCGGCTACGGCTACGACGCCGGCGCACACCCCGCGCAGGATGCTTCGCTTCCGGGTCAGGCTGCTCAGCCGGGTAATGCAGCTCAGGTTGCTCAGCCGAGCCAGCCTGTGCAGTCGAGCCAGCAGGGTAATGTTGCTCAGTCTGCCGCACCGGTAGTACCGCAACAGCCCGTTCAGCCTCAGCAGGCGCCTCAGCCCGCTCAGGTAAACGCTAATGCACAGCCGAATACTGAGGCAGCCTCCGCGCAGCCTGGTCAGCCTGCCGCCGCACCCCAGCCGGGTGCCGCTCAGCCCGGTGTTGCGCCTCAGCCTGGGGCCGCGCAGCCCGGTCAGCCCGGCCAGGCAACCTATGCGCCGAGCGCACCGCATCCGGCGGTGAAGGCACTGGGTGCTACCTGGAACGCGTTCCTGGACGTTTTCTCCAGCAACCCGGCAACCGCGCACGCCCGCATCTCTTCCGCAGGTGCGTGGGGTTGGATTGTTCCCACGACTCTGCAGGCGCTGGTGGGTGCGTTCTTCTTCAGCCAGCTGGTAATCCTGGCAGCCACTGTCGCGATGTCCATGATGGGCTATATGTACGGTCGAGGCGGTGCCTACGGTGGCGCCTACGCCTCGCAGGCCGTGCCGACCGGACGCATGATTCTGGCGTACGTGCTAATGGCTCTTGCAATCTTTGGTGTGCAGGTTCTGCGCGGTGTGCAGCTGCAGCTGACCGCGCGTATCGGCAAGGCTCCGGCGTCTTTCACCGCGAGTATGCACGCGGTGTCGGTGTCTTCTTTGGCGCTGATTCCTTCGTTCCTGGTGCTGAACCTGCTCGTGTTCTTCATGACCCTCAGCCGTAGCGGTGACGGTGCGTCCTTCCTGACCATGCTCATGGTTCTGGTGCTTGCTTTCGCCGTGTTCTCGGGGGAGGCTCTGACCTACCTTGGTCTGAATCGTCTGGGTCGCTTCGCGAAGTCCCCGATTATCATGCATGCGGCGCTGAGCACCGCGTGGGTTCTGGCATCCATGATTGTTTACTACGTGGCTATTCGCCTGATGGGAGCCTAGTATGCACGCGATGACTCACGCCCCGAGCGCGCCGACTCGTCAGCGCTGGATGTTCCTGGCGGTTCTGTTGACCATTGCCGCCCTGGTTCTGAGCGCCTGCAGCGCAAAGATTGAGACTCAGCTGGGCCTTGAGAGCGCTGAGAAGGGTACCCGCACCATTCTGGTTTCCTTCAACATGAAGGATAACCAGGACAAGGTTAAGGGTGGAACCCAGGCGCTGGATGCGTCCGTACGTAAGCACCTGCCCGAGGGCCTGGAATACGAAGGTATTCAGTCTGAGGGTGACAAGGCTCGTGCGACTTTCAAGGTATCCTTCTCCTCCGTGGACGAGTACCACTCCAAGGTGACCTCTCTGCTGAAGGCTTCGGGCTCCGACATCAAGCCGCAGATTAGCATCGTCAACTCTGACCAGGGTCTGGTGCAGGGTATTCAGGTGAAGGAAAACTTCAGCTCGGGCGATCTGCTGGGCTGGCTTCCTGAAGCTCTGGTAGTGGACGGTGTTGTGTCTGCTTCCAATAAGAACAGCGTTCTCAGCAGCAGCGATGAAACCACTGTGAAGTTTGGCGAGAAGGAAGTGAAGAACTCCGGTGGTTCTAAGATTTCCGCAAAGGATGTTCAGGACCGCGGTTTCCGTAACGTCATTCTTGACGTAAAGGAGAAGGACGGCGGTTACTCCGTGATGGTTTCCTTCGTCGCGAAGGAAATCATGAACACCGAGACCGCTTCTGCGGTCGACGCCTACCTGAACCAGGTCAAGCCTGAGGGCTCCGAGCTGAAGAAGGGCCTGGAGTCCTCGCAGGCGAAGGCATACGCTCCTTCCGCATCGACCGCCAGTGCGAAGGAAGAAGTGGGTCGTACCCTGACCTTTAGCGCTTCTTCGATTGAGGACCTGGGCAGTGGTCTCAAGAAGCTGTTTGGCGCAAGCAGCACCGATTTCTCCGCCAGCCGTGAGGTAGTGGCGAAGGATAATAACTTCACCGTTCAGAAGAAGATTTCGGGTCTGCTGGACTGCTCCCTGCTGTGCTCCCCGAACGGTGATGGCCTGACCCTGACCATCGTGGACAGCAACGATAAGTCCTACATTGTGGACCCTGAGGGGCGCGCTAGCTCCTCCCGTTCTGGTGGTAGCAGTACTCTCATTGCGGTTGACCGTGTTTCTTCACGTCAGATTGAGATGAAGAGCATGAAGGTGGCTACCTCCCTGGGCCTGGACGGTTCCATGGAAGCACGTTTCCTCTACGCATTCCCGACCGCAGATGTTGCGGGTGCTGAGCAGAAGCTCAAGGACGTTTTCGCAGGCGGCGGCAATGACGAGACCGAGGTCCGCCAGGATGGTGACGCCACCATCGTGAGCGTAAAGGTTCGCGGTAAGGACCAGAACGAGTTCAACCAGCGCCTGAACGAATACCTGCCCGATTCGAAGGTGACCGTTACCCGCCCCGGTGGCTACCACCCCTTCGGCTCCGACTACATTGTGACCCCTGAGATTAAGCTCTCTTCGAAGCTGGGTAGCTACTACTCGGCTCCCTTCGAGTTCACCTTCAAGGCGCCGACCTTCTCCTCGCTGGAGCAGCAGAAGGTAGATGCCGCGAACAGCATCGCGAAGAGCTCTCAGCACGTGCAGCTGACCGTGAATGGTGGCGAGCTGAGCGTCAAGACTGACCACGGCGTCAGCACCACCTCCGGTCTGACTGTTCCGGTGTCCGGTCTGAGTATGACTGACGTAATCGTGGATGCGGTTATTGTGGGTCTGCTACTGCTCATCCTGGTTCTGCTCTTCCTGTTCCGCAAGAAAATCGCGGCGGCTCGCGCAAAGGGTCGTGAGCGTCGTGCCGCTTCAGTTGCGGCACTGGGCGCGGCGGCGGGTGTTGCGACCGGTTACGGCGCAACCCAGGCTGACGCACAGAACGGCTACCAGGCACAGGGCGGCTACGCTACTCAGAATGGCTATGCCGCTCAGCCCGGTTACCAGGCACAGGGGGGCTACCCGGCGCAGAACACCGCCTACGCTACGGGGGATGATTCGCCGACTCAGGTGTTCACCCCGCAGCACGGCGTGAACTACGGCGAGAACGAGCCGACCAAGGCAATGCCCGCGTATATCCCTCCGACTGAGCAGCCGGTTCAGCCCACTCAGCCGGTTCAGCCCGGTCAGACTGCTCAGCAGCCTGTACAGCCGAACCAGTTCGGTGCTGATGACGGTGACGTCCTCCAGTAAGTAGCTATCTCTAGCACCTACGCTAGTGGGCACAACTTAGGCTGGCTCCTGTGGCCCGTTGCCTCCTTCCCCGGAGGTGACGGGCCACAGCTGTATCTGGTTCGGCTCATGCTCGGCGCAAGTACCCGTGCCTAATATCCAGTACCCGCGCCTAATATCCGCCCGGTACGGGAAGCAAAATGCTCGGCTCCTTCGACCCCAGCAGGCTCATGGGGTTGACGTACTCGGCGGTCTTGCCGCTGCCGTCCCCGCGGGCGCCTCCCTGTCGTACGCCCCAGTACAGGCAGGGGATGGAGCATCGCAGGTAGGGGCGCTCGCTGTTGCCGTTCGCCGTTCCTGCGACGGTGCCGATGACATCACCGGTTGCAACGGTGGTGCCGACCGGTAGTGCTTCGTCCATGGGTTCGAAGGTGCTGCGCCGCCCATCCGGATGCGCAATGACCAACACTTTGCGGTTGACGACCGTGCCGCTGAACACCACTTTTCCCGGTGCCGGTGCGTAGACGCGCCGGTTGTTCTCGGGTACGGCAAGGTCTACGCCGCGGTGCCCTGCGCTCCAGCGTTGGGCGGGATTCTCAAAGGGGCGGATCACCCGCGGCCTGGATTCGGCGGTGGGGGAGCGGTAGCGTAGTCGGTTTGCGGTGAGCTCAACGGTGTGGGGAAGGTGCGCGCTGCTGGGAGCTTGCGCACTTGAGGCGGCACCTTCAGTAAAACCTGCCCCGCCTGTAAAACTGAGCCAACCCGAATAACCCTGACTGCCCGAATAGCGTTGCCCACCCGTATAGACCTGCCCGCCCGCGCTCACAAGTGCACCCAGCAGGCAGCACGCCGTCAGCATCGCGCGCCGTAGCGTTGTCGCTAATGTCATCATGTTCTGCTTCATCTTCTGAGCACATCACGAATTGCCCCGCCCCGCGGCACCTCACGAAAAATTGTGGATAACCCCGCTGTTTTCGCCTTAAAATCCTTTATCCACAGTGCCCCTGCACACACCCGCCGCGCCTGTGCAGGTTTTAACCCTAATCCGGCGGATTAATCGCGGAATATACGGTACAATGTCGTATTGCAGTGTGCCTGCGCGGGTATTCTCCCTCTGTGAGGGGGCCGCACAGCATCACTGACGACGCGCGGCGTGAGCGGCATCCTCAAACGGGGAGCCGATAAGGGACCTTCGGTCCACCCACACGGGGTGGTTAGGGCCTGAGCTGAACGGGTAACCGTGAACGCTAACCGCCGCCAGGAAAAACTGATAACTACTATGCGCGCGTTGGGCTAGCCCGAATGGGAGGTCTGCGCGGCACCCAAAAGGAGACGACATGCCCGTCGTAACTATGCGTGAAATGCTGGACTCCGGCGTTCACTTCGGTCACCAGACCCGCCGTTGGAACCCCAAGATGAAGCGTTTCATCCTGACCGAGCGCAACGGCATCTACATCATCGACCTGCAGCAGTCCCTCGCCTTCATCGACAAGGCATACGAGGCTGTTAAGTCGACCGTCGCACACGGTGGCAACATCCTGTTCGTGGGTACCAAGAAGCAGGCTCAGGAAGTTATCGCTGAGCAGGCAACCCGCGTGAACATGCCCTACGTGAACCACCGCTGGCTCGGTGGTATGCTGACCAACTTCAGCACCATCTCCAAGAGCATCGAGCGCATGAAGGAACTCGAGCAGATTGACTTCGACGATGTAGCAGGTTCTCGCTACACCAAGAAGGAACTGCTCCTCATGCGTCGCGAGTTCGAGAAGCTCGAGAAGACCCTCGGCGGTATCCGCAACCTGTCCAAGGTTCCCTCCCTCCTGTGGGTTGTTGACACCAAGAAGGAGCACCTGGCAGTTAACGAGGCTCAGAAGCTGGGCATCCCCGTTGTTGCTATCCTCGACACCAACTGCGACCCCGACGAGGTTGCTTTCCCGATCCCCGGTAACGACGACGCTATCCGCTCCGTCAACCTGCTCACCCGCGTGATTGCTGACGCAGTGGCAGCCGGCCTGATCGAGCGCAACGCTAAGAAGAACGGCAAGGCTGAAGCAGCTGAGGAGCCCATGGCAGCTTGGGAGCGCGAGCTCCTGGAGCAGCACGAGGCTGCACAGGCTGAAGAGGCTGCTAAGTAAGCTTTCTTAGCCCACTAAGCTTTATGCTTTGTGGCCCCCGCCCGTGGGGACCACGTTCGGACGGCGCCCGCCCTGACCTGGGCGCGGCGCCGTCCGCCATTTGTACCACCGGGATGTCATCCCGATTTATTACAGCAACACAAGGAGTTCACAATGGCGAACTACACCGCAGCAGACATCAAGGCACTGCGCGAGAAGACCGGCGCAGGTATGCTCGACGTCAAGAAGGCTCTGGACGAGGCTAACGGCGACCAGCAGAAGGCTGCTGAGATCATCCGCGTTAAGGGTCTGAAGGGCATCACCAAGCGCGAGGGTCGCGCAACCGCTGAGGGCCTGGTAGCTGCACGCGTTGAGAACGGCGTTGGCTACATGATCGAGGTCAACTCTGAGACCGACTTCGTGGCAAAGTCCGACCCCTTCATCGCTTTCGGCCAGAACGTGCTCGAGGCTGCTATTGCTGCTAACGCTTCCACCCTGGAAGAGCTGCAGGCTGCATCCTACGAGGGCAAGACCGTTGAGGAGCTGACCACCGACGCTGGTGCACTGCTCGGCGAGAAGATCGTTGTCCGCCGCGTTGCACGCGTTGAGGGCGAGAACGTTGCAGTTTACCTGCACAAGACCTCCAAGGACCTGCCGGCACAGGTTGGCGTTCTGCTGGCTGTCTCCGGTGAGAACACCGACGAGATCGCACACGACGTTGCAGTTCACATTGCTGCAATGAGCCCCAAGTACCTGGATTCCGAGTCCATCCCCGCAGACCAGATCGAGACCGAGAAGCGCGTTGCTCGCGAGACCGCAATCGCTGAGGGCAAGCCCGAGAAGATTCTGGACAAGATCGTTGAGGGTCGCCTGAAGGGCTTCTTCAAGGAGAACACCCTGCTGGATCAGGACTTCGCAAAGGACTCCAAGAAGTCTGTCGCACAGGTTCTGTCCGAGGCTGGCGCAACCGCTACCGCATTCGCACGTTTCCGCGTGGGCGCATAAGGACTCGCTGCAGTTCTGCCCTTCCGTATTGCGGGTTCCCGGTAAGGGAAATCGTATGAGGTTGGGATTATAGCCTGAAGCCGGGTAGTCACCACTGGTGGCTACCCGGCTTTGCTGTATCCTTGATAAGGACTAGGCGGCAGGAGTCCGCCCCGATCACCTATAACAACCCCTAGGTAAGCCACTGGAGGAACCATGACTGAAGCGAATCCCCGCCCGATGCACCGTGACGAGACCGGCCGCCGCCGCGTTTTGCTCAAGCTTTCCGGTGAGGTTTTTGGTGGCGGTGAAGTTGGTATTTCGACCGAGGTCGTGCGCAGCATCGCTAAGCAGATCGCCGCAACCGTTGGCGAAGTTGAGACCTCCATTGTGATTGGTGGCGGTAACTTCTTCCGCGGCGCTGAACTCTCTCAGGCGGGTATGGACCGCTCCCGTGCAGACTACATGGGTATGCTCGGCACCGTGATGAACTCCCTGGCTCTGCAGGACTTCCTGGAGCAGGAGGGTATTGACACCCGCGTTCAGTCGGCTATCACCATGCCGCAGGTTGCTGAGACTTACATTCCTCGCCGCGCAATCCGCCACATGCAGAAGGACCGCGTCGTGATTTTCGGTGCTGGTGCGGGTCTGCCTTACTTCTCCACCGACACTGTGGCTGCGCAGCGTGCCCTGGAAATCCACGCGGACGAGGTGCTGGTCGCTAAGAACGGCGTGGATGGCATCTACACTGCTGACCCGAACAAGGACCCCAACGCTGAGCGCCTGTACAACCTCACCTACGATGAGGCTATGCAGCGTAACATCCGCGTGCTGGATCAGACCGCGTTCTCCCTGTGCCGCGACAACAACGTGACCATGCGCGTGTTCGGCATGCAGGGCGAGGGCAACGTGACCCGCGCAATTCTGGGCGAGAAGATGGGTACCCTCGTTACTCGCTAACACCTAAATTTTTAGGTTGGGGCATGCCTGATGCCCCCTCTGATTGTGACCGTGCTCGATAGCGCGGACTTATTCTGGACGGTACCGCGCGGGTGAGCGCTAAAACTCGCTTATGCCCGCCGGTACCGTCTAGACTTATATCAAATACGACGTTCTGCCTCTTTCCCGCCGACTTTGTGTTATTCCTAAGGTTTTTGCCTCGGATGCGCCGTGGAGCCGGTAGGGAATCATGAGGGCTGAGCGAACGCCCACCGACAATTCTGGCACCCCAGAATTCCGACAAAGGAGATCCTTTCGTGATCGAAGAAATCCTTGCCGAAGCCGGCGAGAAGATGGAAAAGACCATCGAAGCAACCAAGACTGAGTTCGCTAAGGTCCGTACCGGTCGTGTGAACCCCGCAATCTTCAGCGGCCTGACCGCAGAGTACTACGGTGCACCGACCCCGCTGCAGCAGCTGGTGTCCTTCAACGTTGAGGACGCACGTACCGTCAAGATTGTTCCCTTCGACGTGACCGCACTGGCAGCTATCGAGAAGGCTCTGCGCGACTCCGACCTGGGTGTTAACCCCAGCAACGACGGTGCAGCTATCCGCGTGGTCATGCCCGAAATGACCGCTGAGCGCCGTAAGGAATACACCAAGCTCGTCAACCACAAGGCTGAAGAGTCCCGTGTCTCCATCCGTAACGTCCGCCGCCACGCTAAGACCGCTATCGACAAGCTCGTCAAGGACAGCGAAATCGGTGAAGACGAAGGCGCACGCGCTGAGAAGGAACTGGACGCACTGACCAAGAAGCACATCGACCAGGTCGACGCACTGTACAAGCACAAGGAAGCTGAACTGCTCGAGGTCTAAACCCCAAATGAGTGCACGCAAAGAAGCGAAAGAAGAGAGAGGCGCACAGCCGGCTCCACAGCAGAGCCCGCAGACGGCGGTAACCCCCGTGAAGTCGCGTAGCGCCAAAGCAGGCCGTAACCTGCCCGCCGCCATTGGCGTGGGTGTTGGTTTCGGCGTGCTGTTGGTGCTCGGTCTGATCTACCAGCCGATTTTTGTGGCGATTGCAGCTGCTGCGGCTGGCCTGGGCGCCTGGGAGATTGGGCACGTGCTCAACACCCGCCGCGGCTACGGCATCCCGGAGTATCTGCTCGGTGGCCTGTCCGGCGCGATTGTGGCGGTGTCTTACCTGTTCGGTTTTACCGGTCTGGGCATCGCCCTGGCGGTGAGCCTGCTGGTGCTGCTGCTCTCTTCTGCTCTCGTGCGTGCTGACCGTCAGGTCTCACTGGGTAAGTCTTTGAGCGGTAGCGCCCTCGCCCTGCTGTGGGTGCCGCTGATGCTGGGCATCGCCATGGTCTACTTCCAGACCGACCACGGCGAGCGCGGCGTCCTCATGATTCTGCTGATGGCTATCTGCAATGACACGTTCGGCTTTATTGCCGGCGTGAATTGGGGTAAGCACCCGATGGCGCCGAAGATCTCCCCGAAGAAGAGCTGGGAGGGCCTGGCTGGCTCCTTCGTCGGCTCGGCGGTGGTTGGTGCTATCGCCCTGGCGGTCATGGGTTCGCCCTGGTATTGGGCTATTCCGCTGGCTGCGGTCATGGTGGTCGCTTCGACTGCCGGCGACTTGGTGGAGTCCGTGTTCAAGCGCCGTATGGGTGTGAAGGACATGTCGAATATTCTGCCCGGTCACGGCGGCATGATGGATCGCCTGGACTCGATTCTTTTCGCTGCGGCGGCTGGTTGCCTGATTTTCCGGTTTATTATGCCGCTCTAAAGCTTCAAGCTTTATTGCTCGGAGGCGGGGCGTTTCTTCCCACAGGTGGGGGAGGGGCGTCCCGCCTTTGCTGTATCCGGCTTTGCTGTACCCGCTGAATAGGGGCGCAGAAGTCAGGAAAGCAAGGGACTATATCTAAGACACCGCCCGCCAACCTTGCGTCAGGTAGCCTGCGCATTGGTATTCTTAAAGTTCAATCGTCGAGAGGAGCCCACCTTGGCAAGCACCACCCGCGGAGGCGGATTTGCCCGTGCAGCAGAAACCGAACCCGGCTACAAGCGTAGTGAAGTAGACCGCCTGTTCACCCGCCTCGCCGAGGACTACGAGAAGCTCAGCGGAGCCTCCGAACTGCCCGAAGACCTCTACACCTCCCGACGAATCCGCCAGGTCGTCTTCCGTGAAGAACCCGGCGGCTACCAGCTGGACGTGGTCGACCGCGCCCTCGAAAAGATTGAGGAACGCTTCGCCAAGCTCGAACGCAGCCGCTACATTGAGGCGTACGGCCTGGACAACTGGGAACGCTCCCTCGTCGAAACCGGCGAGCTGCTCGCCGGCCGCCTGGAACGCCCCGCCGGTGAGCGTTTCCGCCGCCCCAGCAAGCGCCGCCACATGGGCTACTTCGTCGGCGACGTGGACGCCATCTGCGACCGCGTGTACGCCCAGCTCAACAGCGAGGAGCCGCTGGACCCCTCCGTGGTGCGCCACGCAAAGTTCCGTCCCGCCTCGGGCACCGTCAGCTACGAGGAATCCCAGGTGGACGCTTTCCTGGACCGCTGCATTGAGCTGCTGCAGGATCTGCTCTAAAACGTGAAGTGTTGAATCCCCCGCCCCGTATGACAGGGTGGGGGATTCTTCTGCGCTGGGGTCTTCTAAGCTGGGGCTCATCTATGCTGGGGTTCATCTATTCTGGGGTTCGTCTACGCTGGGCCTTCTAACATGAGAGGCGGCGCCAGTACCCGAACGCACCCGCGAGCTCATGAGACACTAGAACCATGAAGTTTGGATCCTCAGCACGCGTCGGCGGCAGCCGCGACCGACTCACCGACGCCCTCACAGAACTCACCCGCGCACCGCAGCGCGTCACCCTCCTCGGCTCAACCGGCTCCATCGGCACCCAAGCCCTGGAAGTCATCGACCACCTCGCCGCGCTCAAAGGCACCAGCGCCTCCGCCGCCGACGCACCGCTGAAGGTCGTCGCCCTCTCCGCAGGCTCCCGATCCCTCGAACTGCTCGCACGCCAGGCAGTGCACGTGCGTGCCGAACTGGTCGCCACCAGCGGCACCGCCGACGACGCACAGCGCCTCCGCGAACTCATCGAAGCGGCAGCCTCCGAAGCCGGCGCCACCGGCTACACCCCGCAAATCGCCCACGGCGCCGAAGCATCCGTACAGGCCGCAGCACACCCGGCAGACACCGTCCTGAACGGCATCACCGGCTCCATCGGCCTGGAACCGACCCTCACCGCCCTCAACAGCGGCTACCGCGTGGCACTGGCCAACAAGGAATCCCTCATCGCAGGCGGCCCGCTCGTACGCGCCGCCGTCGACGCATCCCCCCTGAACACCCCCATGGTGCCTGTCGACTCCGAACACTCCGCCCTCGCGCAGGCGCTCGCCTCCGGAACCGATGCAGAAATCGACCGACTCATCCTCACCGCATCGGGCGGCCCGTTCCGCGGCTACAAGCGTGAACAGCTGCACGACGTGACCCCCGCGCAGGCACTCGCACACCCCACCTGGGACATGGGCCTGGTCGTCACCACCAACTCGGCAACCATGGTCAACAAGGCACTCGAAGTGCTTGAGGCGCACCACCTGTTCGGCGTGGACCTGGACCGTATTGACGTGGCGGTTCACCCGCAGTCCGTCGTGCACTCCATGGTGCAGTTCGTGGACGGCTCCACTATCGCGCAGGCGTCGCCGCCGAGTATGGTTCTGCCCATCGCGCTGGGTCTGACCTGGCCGCACCGCATCCCCGGCGCCGTGCCCGCCTGCGACTGGTCGAAGGCGGCATCCTGGACTTTCGAGCCGCTGGACGAGGAAGCATTCCCCGCCGTGCGCATGATTAAGGACGCCGGTAAGATCGGCGGCACCCACCCGGCAGTGTTCAACGCCGCCAATGAGGAAGCCGTCGCTGCATTCCATGCGGGCGCGATTCGCTTTACCGACATTGTCGATTCGGTCGCACGCGTGCTGGAGGAGCACACCGGCAGCGCTGAGGCTGTCTCTGACGCTGATTTGACTCTGGAGGCTGTACTGAACGCGGAGCGTTGGGCTCGCGTTCGCGCGAATGAGCTGCTGGGTATGCCCGGACGCTAAATCGCTTCTGCGGTGCGGTGTTCGTCCTCGTTCCTACAGGGGCACCCGCCCTCGCTTCGCTTCGGGCACCCTGATGTCACTTTCGGACGACACCGCCCCTCCACACGCACGCTAGGCTACCCGAGGTGGCGCGCCGTGTTTTCCGGATGCGCCCTCAGGGTGTCACACGGACGCTCTCCGCAGCGAAGCACGGAGAGGGTGGAGCGTCCGGGTGACGGGTGCCCCTGCGTAGGCGCGGAGGAAACATACGGTGTGCCTCCCCAAACGCTATGGTGCAGAATGAGGACGAACACCGCCCCCTCCAGTCGTATCCCGGAGGAAATGTACGGCGTGCCATCCCCACCAGCGGGGCGAGGATAAACACCGTCCCCCTTGCCTCCCCCCCCGGCGCATAGTAGGCTAGTGTTCAAAATATGTTCTCTCAAGGGCAAACAACGATGAGCCCCTGAACGAGCGGACAAAGATGCAGCTATATTTCACGAGGAAGTGCCCACCTATGCGTCGACAGAATACCCTACGAACCCTCGCCGGGGCTCTACTCCCGCTGACCCTGCTGCTTAGCTCCTGCGCGTCCGGGCAACCCAGCGCCGGTTCCTCGGCGTCCGCTAACGCTGAGAAGGCGTATAGCGCCTCCACGAGCCCCGATAGTCAAGCTATCGAAAAAGTAGAGAACCTCGCCTCACTTTCTGACAACGTTGTTCGTGCCTACCAGCGTTCCCTGAGCCAGTGCATGGCTGAACGAGGATTCCCGAACTACAAGGCTCCTGCAGGAGAAACTGAACCCCCGCTGCTACAGACCACTGGTTTCGAACCTCTCACCGTCGCGGATGCCCGCACTCGCGGATACAAAGAGCGCTGGTCTTTGGTAACTGCTGAGCTGGAAGAGCAGAGCCGCACTATGAGCGACGCTGAAATGCAGGCTCTTAACGGCACCGAAGGAAAGGGCGGTTGCCAGCAAGAAGCCACCCGCGCAGTCTTCGGCTCAGAAGAATCCCGCGCGACCATACGAAAGGTCTACATTACTGCGGTTCACTATCTTAACAACGACGCGATTACCAAAGACCTTGGGCCTGCCACCGAGAAGTGGGCACAGTGCATGAAAGAACGCTTCGGAGGCGACTACACGTCTCCGGATATGGCTCGCCTACAGTACCGCCAGAACAACCAGGACACCCACGAACTGGCGATCAACGATGCGACCTGCCGTGAAGCAACCGGGCTGGATGCCGAACAGCGAAAGACGGCTATCGCTTACCTGAGTTCTTTCCTCGAAAAGGAGCAGGGTCTCATCGAACAGGTGACCACGATTAAGAAAACTGCTGAAGAAAACGCCCGAAAGATTCTGAGTTAACCCTCCGGACTAATCAGACCGGACTATCCAGACCGGACTATCCAGAACAAGCGTACAGAGTAGCTGCAACAGCTACACCTCGTCACAGCGTATTGTGCCCGGCACGTATCCCCGTGCCGGGCATAAACTAACCCCACACGGCATCGCCGCCCCTAAGCCCAAACGGCACAGACAATAGCGTTCCCGTACGCGCACCCAAAGAAGGGACACCATGAGCGCCACCCCCACCCGCCAGAAGAAAACCCTCTGGCTCTACGGCATTATCGCCCTGCTCCTCATTATCACCGTGGGTACGCTCATCAGCGCCCAAAACATCAAAACCACCGCCCAAAAAGACGCGGAAGCGGCACCCCCGGACCCCTCCACTATCACCGCCACGGTCACCCGCGAGAAACTGCGCACCACCGTGCCCCTGACCTGCACCGCGAACTACGCCACCTCAACCCCGCTACGCTACAGCGGTGAAGGACAGTACACCGCAATCACCATCAAAAACGGTGACACCGTCGGCAACGGAACGCTCATCGCGGAAGTCAACGGTGAACCTCTCATCACCCTCACCGGCGGCTTCGCGCTCTACCGCGACCTCAAACTCGACGACAGCGGCCCCGACGCCGCACTCCTCAATGAGGCACTGACCGCCATGGGACGCCAGGGTCCGCAGCCCGCACGCATCACCGAAGACACCTACGAGGCTCTCAACAACCTCCTCGACAGCCTCGGCTACGCGCACGTCAAGACTGACCAGCCTATTCCCGCCCGCTACTTCCTCATCATCAACCGTGCCGGAGTTGTCACCGGCAACCCCCGCGCAACTGGCGCTATCGCAGATGGTCCCGTAGCCACCATCGCAGAAGGTAGCAAGACCCTCAGCTGCACCGGAACCACCGGTAGGCTCACCCCCGAAGCCCGTAGCGGCCAGAAGGTAACCGTGCCCTCCCTCGGTGATACTGAGTACGTCGCAACCCTCGGATACAAGAACACCACCGAAGCCGCCGGTGCCGCAGGCAACAGCCAGGCCGGTCGTCAGGCCAATGGTGCAGAAGGTGCGGCTGGCTCCAACCTCAACGGCGCAGCCGGTGCGGCAGGAAGCACCGAAGGGGAACGCATCCTCACCCTCGACGTAGGGGATAAGGCGGACAGCCTCCGAGGCGCCGTCAACGCGGAACTCACCCTCGAAGAAACCCCCGAAGCACACCTGGTCGTGCCCTCATCGGCGCTCTACACCCGTGACGGACAGACCCGAGTCATCGTGCTCGGCCCCGAAAGCTCCAACGGATCGAAGGCCCGCGAAGAACGCGAGGTAACCGTTACCGTCATCAGCAACGCCAACGGCAAGAACGCCGTCACCGGTGACCTGCACGAAGGCGACAGCGTCAAAATCATGCGCGAGAAAAAGTAGGGAGTAGCCATGACTGACTCCCGCGCCGCTCACGCGCACCCACCAGCCTATAGCGTCGATATTCAGGGAGTGTCCCAGCACTTTATGCAGGGTGACACTCGAATTGACGTGCTCAAAAATATTGACCTGAAAGTCCGCTACGGAGAAGTCGTCGCAATCCTGGGACCGTCCGGCAGCGGCAAATCAACCCTGCTGAACATCCTCGGTCTGCTCAGCACGCCCGCCTCCGGCAGCTACCTGCTGGACGGTACAGACACCGCAACCTTCAACGCGGCACAGCGAGCTGAAGCGCGCCTGGACAGCATCGGTTTCGTCTTCCAGGCGTTCCACCTCATCGAGCATAAGAACGTGTACCGCAACGTTGAGCTACCGCTCATCTACCGTGGCGTGCCCAAAGCGGAACGAGCACAACGGGTTGCGGACACTCTCGCCCTGCTGGGGTTGAGCCACCGAACGGATGCACCCATCACCACTCTCTCAGGCGGTGAAAAGCAACGTGTGGCTATTGCTCGTGCGCTCATTGGGGAACCGGCGTTGCTGCTCTGCGATGAGCCGACCGGCTCGCTGGATGAAGAGCTCACCCGTGAAGTCATTGACTTGCTCCGCGAATGTACGGGCGATCAGCAAAGCACGATTGTGATTACCCACGACCCGCTCGTGGCGGAGCACTGCGACCGGGTGCTACG
Source organism: Rothia sp. HMSC073B08 (assembly GCF_001812975.1). Lineage (NCBI taxonomy): Bacteria > Bacillati > Actinomycetota > Actinomycetes > Micrococcales > Micrococcaceae > Rothia > Rothia sp. HMSC073B08. The sequence continues at coordinate 125,662 of NZ_KV811087.1, forward strand.
TATGCACGAGGGGCAGCTCATCGAGCAGGATGCACAGCGGCAGGAAGAAACGACCGCCCGTGCGTCTCTGAACCTGCCTAGCTTTGCTGAGGAACAAGTTTCTACGCCGCAGGGCAGTGGGCGTGCACCCTGGGCGCTCGCCTCCCTCAAAGAAGCCTGGGACGCTACCGTGCACCGGGTGAGGCGCAATATCTTCACCATGCTTGGTGTGGTGCTGGGTATCGCTTCGCTCGTGCTGACCGTTGGTCTGACCGCCACCATTTCTGGGCAGTTGGCTGACAGCTTCGATATTTTTAGGGCTAAGCACCTGACGATAAGCTCGACCCGAACCGAATCCATGAGCCGCGCTGAACTATTGAGCCTGGCGGCAAGTGAGAACTACCGGCGTGTTAGCCAACTGAACGGAGTGACCGGTACCGCGCTGGTGGATCAGCTGTATGAATCCGCGGATATTCAGCGCGGTCCAGATAACTTCGGTGAGCGCGGCGCGAACGTGACCGCTGCCGTCCGTGCGGCAACCCCCAGCATCTTTAGCGTGCAGGGTCATGAACTGGTGTGGGGCCGCACTTTCGACGAGGGGCATGTGGAGCGGAACGATAAGGTCGTGGTGCTCAGCGAAAGCGTGATGCGCCAGCTTGCGCTACCCTATAGCCCCGGAGTTACGGTCTATATTCGCGATGAGCCGTACACCGTTATCGGTGTGGTGCGGGAGAATCCCTCGCTGACTCTGTCGTACGGTTCGGTCTACCTGCCTCTGGGCGCGAAGCCTGGTGCCGATGTTGAAGAAGCGCAGCCCGCTGCCGGTGGCGGTGCCGTTGCGGCGCAGACCGGTAAGCGTTCCACTCAGATTGTGGTGAGTACTGTTGCCGGTGCCGCAAACCAGATCGCGGAGGAAGCACCGTACGCGCTCTCGCCGGAACGTCCCGCCCTGTATAGCGTGAGTGTGCCGCCGGAGCCGAAGACCCTTCGTGAGGCTGTCGACCAGCAGCAACGCACCATGCTTATAGCCATGAGCGTTATTACCCTCGTAATTGGTGCGATGGGCATTATGAATACGTTCTTGGTTGCGGTGATGGAGCGTCGCCGTGAGGTTGGTTTGCGTCTGGCTATTGGTATGCGCCCTTCGGGTATTCTGCTTCAGTTCTCGGCGGAGGCGTTGCTGACCGGCATCCTGGGCGCTGTGGCTGGTATTGTGCTGGCGGTTAACGGCATCTCGATTGTGTCTTTGATGAACCGTTGGACGCCGATTATTAGTGCCGACACTATTCTGCTGGGCCTGGGTGCTGGTGCGCTGGTTGGTGTGTTGGCTGGTCTGTACCCGGCGGCGAAGGCTTCGCGTATTGATCCGGCACAGACCCTGGCGGCAGGCTAGTCGTTGAGGAAGGCGTGAAGGGGCGGTGTTCGTCCTCATTCAGCACCATAGCGTTTGGGGAGGCACGCCGCATGTTTCCTCCGCGCCTACGCAGGGG
>NZ_KV811087.1:127230-136935 GCF_001812975.1 Rothia sp. HMSC073B08
GCAGGGGCACCCGTCACCCGGACGCTCCGCTTTCTCCTCGCTTCGCTGCGGAAGAGCGTCCGTGTGACACCCTGAGGGCGCATCCGGAAAACACGGCGCGCCACCTCGGGTAGCCTAGCGTGCGTGTGGAGGGGCGGTGTCGTCCGAACGTGACATCAGGGTGCCCGAAGCGAAGCGAGGGCGGGTGCCCCTGTAGGAACGAGGACGAACACCACCCCTCCACATGCCCGCACCTCACCGGAGGAAGGGTATAGCGTACCCACCCACACCGTCCTGCATAGTCATATGAGGCGGGGGAGGGCGCCTTCACAGGCTAAGCGAGTATCCTAGAAGCTTCGTATCCCCGAACCGAAACGAGAAAAAGCGTGGAAATCCTGCTGTACGCTGTGGGCATTATCCTCATGGCAATCGCTATTGCCGTCTCGATTGCCCTGCACGAGGTGGGGCATCTGGTGCCCGCGAAGCTGTTCAATGTGCGCGTTCCGCAGTACATGATTGGCTTCGGTAAGACCGTGTTCTCTTTCCGCCGCGGCGAGACTGAGTACGGTTTCAAGGCGATCCCGTTGGGCGGCTACATTTCGATGATTGGCATGTACCCGCCGAGCCCTGCTGAGGTGAAGGAGCACCATGAGGAGGGCCATTCGGGCAGTACCAGCCCGTTTGCGTCCTTGGCTGAGGAAGCGCGTGCGGCGGATGCTGAGCGTCTGAAGCCCGGCGATGAGGACCGCCTGTTCTATAAGTTGCCGGTGCTCAAGCGCATGGTGATTATGCTGGGTGGCCCGACGATGAACCTGCTGATTGGTGTGGTGTGTACTGCTGTGCTGATTTGTGGTTTTGGTACGGCGCAGGTGACGAATAAGGTGTCAGCGGTGTCTGAGTGCGTGCCGAGCGTGAATGTCACTCATGATTCGATTAGCTATGGCGAGTGTACGGATAAGTCCACTCCGTCGCCTGCGAAGGCTGCTGGTGTGCGGGTGGGTGACCGTGTGGTTGCTGTGAATGGTGCGTCGACGGGTTCGTGGGAGGCGGTGTCTTCGGCGATTCGTGCGGCGGGTTCTCACCCGAGCACTTTGACGGTGGAGCGTGATGGTCAGCGTCTGGATTTGTTGGTGACTCCGGTTGAGATGATCCGCCCGGTTTCTGATGGTAAGGGCCAGTATGCGCGTGCTGCGGATGGTTCGATTGCGACGACTCGCGGCGGTTTTGTGGGTGTGTCGCCGTCGAGTGAGTTGGTGCCTGGTTCTATTACTGAGGTGCCTGCGATGGTGGGCGATACGCTCTCTCGTGTGGGTTCGTCGATGTTGTCGTTGCCGCAGCGTGTGTGGGAGTTGACGGTGACTTTGGTGACTGGTGGTGAGCGTAGTGTTGAGTCGCCGGTGTCTGTGGTTGGTGTGAGTCGTATTGCCGGTGAGGTGACGGCTACTGACCGTATTGATGTGAAGGCGAAGGCTGCGATGTTGGTCTCGCTGGTGGCGAATATGAATTTGATGCTTTTTGCGTTTAATCTGATTCCGCTTCTGCCTCTGGATGGTGGCCACGTGTTGGGTGCGCTCTGGGAGGGGGTGCGTCGTTTCTTTGCACGTTTGACTGGGCGTAAGGATCCGGGTCCGTTTGATCCGGTGAAGTTGTTGCCGTTGACGTATGTGGTGGCAGGCGCGTTTATTGTGATGTCTGTCATTCTGATTGTGGCGGATATTGTTAAGCCCATCACCCTGTTTTAGTGTGTTGTTGCGCGCGGTAAGGGTACCCGTATTAGTGCTTTCTTTCGCGTCAGTGGCACAATAAAAAGTTGAACGAAGGATGCGTCGTACGTCCTTCATAACCCATGTATGGAGGAAAACCTTGTCGGTCAGCCTTGGTATGCCGAAGCCCGCTCCCGCGGTTCTGTCCCCGCGTCGTAAGACTCGCCAGTTTAAGGTGGGTTCTGTCGGTGTTGGTTCTGAATCTCCGATTTCGGTGCAGTCGATGACGACCACTAAGACCCACGACATTGGTGCGACTCTGCAGCAGATTGCTGAGTTGACCGCTGCCGGTTGCGATATTGTGCGTGTGGCGTGCCCGACTGATAAGGATGCGGAGGCTCTGCCCATTATTGCGAAGCAGTCCCGTATTCCGGTGATTGCTGATATTCACTTCCAGCCGAAGTACGTGTATGCGGCTATTCAGGCTGGTTGCGGTGCTGTGCGTGTGAACCCGGGTAATATCCGTAAGTTCGATGACCAGGTGAAGGAAATCGCTCAGATGGCTTCGGACCACGGCGTTTCTCTGCGTATTGGTGTGAATGCTGGTTCGCTGGATAAGCGTCTGTTGGAGAAGTACGGTAAGGCTACTCCGGAGGCTCTGGTTGAGTCTGCTGTGTGGGAGGCGTCGCTCTTTGAGGAGCACGGTTTCCGCGATTTCAAGATTTCTGTGAAGCATAATGACCCTGTGGTGATGGTGGAGGCGTACCGTCAGCTGGCTGAGCGCGGTGACTGGCCCCTGCACCTGGGTGTGACTGAGGCTGGTCCGGCGTTCCAGGGCACTATTAAGAGCTCGGTGGCGTTCGGTACTCTGCTGTCTCAGGGTATCGGCGATACTATTCGCGTGTCGCTGTCTGCTCCTCCGGTTGAGGAGGTGAAGGTGGGCACCAAGATCCTGGAGTCGCTGAACCTTCGCCCCCGCAAGCTGGATATCGTTTCTTGCCCGTCGTGCGGTCGTGCGCAGGTGAACGTGTGGGAGCTTGCTGAGAACGTGACTAAGGGCCTGGAGCACATGAAGGTTCCGCTGCGTGTTGCCGTGATGGGTTGCGTGGTGAACGGTCCGGGTGAGGCTCGTGAGGCTGACCTGGGTGTGGCGTCCGGTAACGGTAAGGGCCAGATTTTCGTGAAGGGTGAGGTCATTAAGACCGTGCCTGAGGATCAGATTGTTGAGACTCTGATTGAAGAGGCGACCCGTATTGCTGCTGAGATGGAGGCTTCGGGCGAGTACGTTCCCGAGGGTTCCCCGGCTGTTTCGGTGAGCTAGTTAGCTTTTGTGCGCGGAGGCGCCCTGGTGAGGGCGCCTCCGCGCTTTTCCGGTTATGTCTGGTTATGGTGGTGGCAGGCTTGGTGCTTGCCGCTGCCGGTTGTGGCCGCAGGATCCGGTTGCTTTTTCGGGGGTGCGTGTCCCCGTATTTTCACTTATTTTTGTCGCTCTTTCTCTATCACTCAACAGGTCATGTTCACTCTTTTTTCTCGCCGCCGTAAGGCTAATCGTGCCCGGCGTGCTGCTGTTTCGTCTGCTGCTGTTTCGTCGATGGATTCTTTCCCTATGCCTGATCGCGTGAAGGAACACGTTTTTGCTCTGGATGCTCGGTGGTGCGATGAGCTGGAGGAGGTCCTGTTCAGTGACCCGGTCCCGAATCTGTACTCCATTGAGCATTATTTGGCGTGCCCTCTTCCGGTGAGGTCCCCGCGTATTCCGCTGCACTACTATCAGGGTTTTGTGGGCTGTGAGCGCGATGGGCAGCTGTGCTGTGTGCTGTTGTTGGGTTCGAATGTGGTGCCGGTGCGGCTGTGCGGTGTCGCTGTTGAACATGCTGAGCAAGGTGCGGACTCTCATGGGGCTGAAGCGGCGGATGCCCCCGCCCCGGACACTCCCACCCTGGATGCTACGGCGCTCGCGCATCGTGACGCGCTGGCTCAGCTACTTCTGCAGGTGGGTTCTCGCCTGGATTCCATGTTCGGTGAGAGCGCCTTCGTGATGCCCCTGTGGACGCGCATGCAGGAGCTGTGCGAGCAGACTCGCGGCGGTAAGAGCCCGCTGTTGCAGATACTGCAGCCGAGCCTGGGTGACGGTTGTGATCACCGTGCGCGGGTTCTGTCGGAGCGTTCCAATCAGCCGCTGCTGTATCTGCCGCCGGAGAAGGATCTCGCTCGCTTCTACGCCGCGGAGCTTCCTGAGCTGCCGGCGCACCTGCCCGCGCCTCTCAAACCCGTGCCCATCAAACCCGAGCCCCTCAAGCCGGGGCAGAGCCCCGCCGGTGCTGTCCAACTCAGCGGTGAGCCTGCCGGGTATGCGCGCCTTGCCACCTCTGCGGACCTGAGGGAGCTTCTGCCCGCCGCGGCCGCCATGTTCACCGAGGAGGTCGGCTTCGACCCGGTTGCTCGCTACGGTGACGGCTATGCGGCGCGCCTGCGCACGCTCATTGCCGGTCAGCGCAGCGCCATTGTCACCGATGTGAACGGGCGGGTTATCTTCAAGGCGGATGCGGGCATCGTGAACCTGGACGCCGCGCAGGTGCAGGGCGTGTGGCTGCATCCGGACTACCGCGGCTACGGTCTGGCTAAGCCGTTCTTTGCCGCCGCCGCGCAGATTCTGCAGCGCTACTACCCGCATTTGAGCCTGTACGTGAACGACTACAACGCCCGTGCTCTTGCCATGTACCGGGGGACTGGTTGGGAGCAGATTGGGCAGTTCTCGACCATCATTTTTGAGCGCTAAACACGCCGAACCCTAAAACGCTATAAAATTAAAGACGACTGTGCCTTTTTCACGGCTCACCCGGTGAGCCTCGGGCACCCTACCTAAACCTATCGACCTTTCAAGGAGAATCGTGGTACTTCGCCTTTCCAACCTCTTCGTGCGCACTCTGCGCGAGGACCCCGTAGACGCTGAGGTCGCCAGCCACAAGCTGCTGGTCCGCGCCGGTTACATCCGCCGCGCAGCCCCCGGCGTGTACACCTGGCTGCCCCTGGGCCTGAAGGTACTGCGCAAGGTCGAGAACATCATCCGCGAAGAGATGGACGCCATTGGTGCGCAGGAAGTTCACTTCCCCGCACTGCTGCCCCGCGAGCCCTACGAAGCAACCAACCGCTGGGACGAGTACGGCGATAACCTCTTCCGCCTCAAGGACCGCAAGGGTGCAGACATGCTGCTGGCACCCACCCACGAGGAAATGTTCACCCTGCTGGTCAAGGACCTGTACTCCTCCTACAAGGATTTGCCGGTTTACCTGTACCAGATTCAGACCAAGTACCGCGATGAGGCGCGCCCCCGCGCGGGTCTGCTGCGTGGCCGCGAGTTCGTCATGAAGGACTCCTACTCCTTCAACATTGACGATGAGGGCCTGAACGAGGCGTACATGGCGCACCGTGCCGCCTACCAGCGCATTTTCGAGCGCCTGGGCCTGGAGATTGTCATTGTGACCGCGCAGTCCGGCGCGATGGGCGGCTCCCGCAGTGAAGAGTTCCTGCACCCGACCCCTATCGGTGAGGACACCTTCGTGCGTTCCGCGGGCGGCTACGCGGCAAACGTTGAGGCCGTCACCACCGTGGTTCCCGAGGAAATCGAAATCACCGAGGAAACCCCGGCGGCAATCGTCGTGGACACCCCCGACTCTGCGACCATCGAGACTCTCGTCGAGCGCATGAACGAACTGCACTCCGAGCTTATCGACGGCACCCTGGAAGCTTCGCAGACCCTCAAGTGCTTCCTGGGCACCGTCATCACCCCCTCCGGTGAGCGTAAGGTCTTCGCCGTGGGCGTTCCCGGCGACCGTGCCGTGGACCTGGGCCGCGTTGAGGTCAACATCGGCGCCCTGCTGGGCATCGGTGGCGAGGTTGAGGTTGAGGCAGCCAGCGAAGAGGACCTGAAGGCATACCCGCAGCTGGTCAAGGGCTACATTGGCCCCGGCCTGAGCCTGGACGCGCCCCTGTTCGGTGCGCACACCGAGGACGAGGATGCGGTAGCTTCCGCAACCGGCATTCCCTTCTTCGTTGACCCCCGCGTGGTGCGCGGTACCCGCTGGGTGACCGGCGCAAACGAAGAGGGCAAGCACGTGGCGAACCTGGTCTTCGGTCGCGACTTCACCGCCGACGGCGTGATCGAGGCGTGCGAGGTGCGCGAAGGCGACCCGGCACCGGACGGCTCCGGCGAACTGGTCGCAGCCCGCGGTATCGAGATGGGCCACATCTTCGCCCTGGGCCGCAAGTATGCTGAGGCACTGGGCCTGAAGGTCCTGGATCAGAACGGCAAGTTGCAGACCGTGACCATGGGCTCCTACGGCGTGGGCGTGACCCGCGCACTGGCCGCTATCGCCGAGGGCAACCACGACGAGAAGGGCCTGATCTGGCCGCGTAACCTGGCACCGGCAGACGTGCACATTGTCATCACCGGCAAGGACGCAGCATCCCACGAGTACGCTGAAGAGCTCAGCGCATCCCTGGAATCCGCCGGCCTGCAGGTCATGCTGGATGACCGCCCGAAGACCAGCCCCGGCGTGAAATTCGGCGACGCCGAGCTGCTGGGTGTGCCCACCATCCTGGTGATTGGTCGCGGCTTCAAGGACGGCGTGCTGGAACTGAAGGACCGCCGCAGCGGTGAGGCTCGCGAGGTGTCCGTCGAGAATGCGGTGGCTGAGGTCATCGCTGAGGTGCGCGGCGCCTAAGGCACGCCACTAGCCCGCAAAAACGTAAAACCATCGCCACCTGCCCCGCCTCCCAAGAGGTGGGGCAGAGCAAGCGGCGGAAGAATGAAAGAAGAGAACTATGGCATACAAGCCGAAGCGTTCTGGCTCTAAGAAGAGCGCCCCGAATGCGCGCGCTCGCCGTGCCGCATCCCGCGTGGCCAATGGTGTGAACACTCCCCGCACTCGCGTTGAGAGTGAGCCCGTGGTGGAGGCACCGGTGCGCGTGGGTACCCGCGCGATCCGTGAGGAAGAAGTTGCCGAGGCGATTGCCCCGGTTATCTCCGAATTCTCGCTGGTGCTGGAGGGCCTGAAGATTTCGGGCCCGGCGGCGAACCGCACCGTGAAGATTACGGTGGACTACACCGCTGAGCGTACCGATTCGCTGTCGCTGGATTCCCTCGCGGAGATTTCCGGTGCGATTTCGAGCGCCCTGGATCGTGCGGATGAAAACGACGAGTTCTTCCCCTACGAGCTGGAGGTGTCCTCGCCCGGCGCTACCCGCGCCCTGACCGAGCGCCGCCACTGGGAGCGTGCCCGCACCCGCCTGATTGCGGTCACCGCACCCGACGGCACCGAGTACCTGGCGCGTCTGCACGAGGTGCAGGATGAGGGGCCGGTGCTGGCTCGTAAGAAGAACACGAAGAAGGGCCAGAAGGAGTCCTACCACGAGCCGTCTTTGCTTCCGTGGGAAAATATTGCTTCTGCTCACGTCGAGATTGACTTCAATTCGCCTGCTGAGCCGGTAGAATAGAGTTATTAAAGCTTCAGGCACGGGGTGCTCCGTGCCAGGTATATACCGTTCGGGAGCCGGGGCGCACTAAGCGTCCCGGCGCCGTGCTAACTGGGAAAGGCTGAAAAGCGTGGAGGATATTAAAACTATTGACCTGGGCGCACTGCGCGCATTGGCGAAGCAGCGCTCTCTCGTCATGGAGGAGCTCTTCACCCTGGTTGAGAACGCCCTGCTGCTCGCATACATGAAGCAGCCCGGCGCTATTAAGGGCTCTCGTGCCGTCATCGACCGCACCACCGGCGAGTTCGTCATTCTGGCTCCTGAGCTTGATGAGGACAACCAGAAGATTGACGAGTTCGACGATACCCCGAACAACTTTGGCCGTATCGCTGCCGCAACCGTCCGTCAGGTTCTGTCGCAGCGTCTGCGTGACGCTGAGGACGCATCCGTTCTGGGTGAGTTCAAGGACCGTGAGGGCACCCTGGTGTCCGGCGTGATTCAGCAGGGCAACAACCCGCGTATGGTTCAGGTTGACCTGGGCACCGTTGAGGCTGTTCTGCCCAGCAACGAGCAGGTTCCGGGCGAGAAGTACCCGCACGGTACCCGCCTGCGCGCCTACCTGGTGGAGGCTCGCCGCGGCCCCAAGGGTCCCTCGATTGTGGTTTCTCGTTCGCACCCGAACCTGGTTCTGCGCCTGTTCGAGCACGAGGTTCCCGAAATCTCTGAGGGCCTGGTTTCCATTAACTCCATCGCACGTGAAGCTGGCCACCGCTCCAAGATTGCTGTGTCCGCGAAGAACCCGACCATTAACGCTAAGGGTGCGTGCATCGGCGATATGGGTGCCCGCGTGCGTGCGGTTGCTGCCGAGCTGAACGACGAGAAGATTGACATTGTCGACTACTCGACCGATCCGGCAACCTTCATCGCTGCGGCGCTGTCCCCGGCGAAGGTCACCGAGGTCATTATCGCGAACCCGCGTGAGTACTCCGCTCGTGCCGTGGTTCCGGACGATCAGCTGTCCCTGGCTATCGGCCGTGAGGGTCAGAACGCACGTCTGGCAGCGAAGCTGACCGGCTGGCGTATCGATATTCTCTCCGAGTCCAAGTACGCTCAGGTTCGTGCCGAGGAAGAGGTTGCAGCTCGCGTGGCTCGTAGCCTGGCTGAAGAAGCAGAAGAAGAGTCCGCACAGGACGCTGAATAAGCATTAGCCCCGGTGAGGGGCGTATCCCGCGGCATATCCTTTTGATGCAGGCGCAAGAGATCGGGCAGGAACGTGCCCGGTGTTCTTGCGCCTGCGTCACAGTTTTGCCCATGATTCTTAAAAACGGGATACACTATTAAGATGTGCCGGTGTGTAACCGGGCGCTTTAACGCGCCCTCGCACACACCGGATAGAGCATCACGAATGTACTGCGAACGCGGTTCTGCACACACGCTAGAGAGGGGAGAGGACCATGAGCAATCACGACCTCACCGCAACCTCCGAAGCGTTTGGAGGACCGGTCCGCACCTGCATCGGATGCCGTGCCCGCGATGAACAGCGCAACCTGCTGCGCATCGCCCGCACACCCGTCACGTCTGCTACCGAGCAGGCGGACACCCCGCCCTATCAGCCCGATACGGCGGGAACTATGCCCGGACGAGGCGCTTGGATCCATCCGAGCGAAAAGTGCGTAGCCGCTCTGCAGAAAAAGAACGGTCTGGCGCGCGCCTTCAAAAAAGCGGTCCCTGCAGCCCAGTTGCAGGCGTGCTGTGAGCAGATTCGAGCCGTGATTGCGGACTCGACCCCCTCGTAGACGCTTTTCGGGTATATGCCCTCTGTAAGTCAACGAGTTTGACGACTTCTTATCTGAAAGCGAGTCAGAAAACTGATGGATATCTAATGAGTGCCGCGAAATGAGTACCCTTTCGTGCTCACCCACCGGCAATTTCACGAATTGGCGCGCCTTCGGGCGTGCACCCCGTAAACATTAGTGTCCGCACCATTCCCGGTGCGGACCGGGAATGGAGAAAATTTGGCTCAGCCTCGAGTACACGAGTTTGCTAAAGAAGTAGGCGTACCTTCCAAGGAAGTTATCGCCAAGCTCAAGGATATGGGCGAGTTCGTTAAGAGCTCCTCTTCCACCCTGAACCCCATGGTTCTGAAGAAGCTGCGCGCGGAATTCCCCGCCGCAGCCGCTAAGCCTGCCGCAAAGGCAGGTCCCGCAGAGTCGGCCGCTAAGCCGGCTCCCAAGCCTGCAGCGGCTAAGCCTGCAGCTAAGCCGGCACCCAAGCCCGCAGCGGCAAAGCCTGCCGCTAAGCCGGCACCCAAGCCCGCAGCTGAGAGCGCAGCTCCCAAGCCTGCAGCAGCTAAGCCCGCCGCAAAGCCGGCAGCAGCACCCAAGCCCGGCGGCCCCCGCCCGGGTAACAACCCCTTCGCATCCCAGCAGGGCATGGCACGCCCCGAGGCAGCACCGAAGCCGGCAGCACCCAAGCCTGCCGCTCCGAAGCCCGGCCCCAAGCCCGGTCCTCGCCCCGGTAACAACCCCTTCGCATCCCAGCAGGGCAT
>NZ_KV811087.1:137035-174230 GCF_001812975.1 Rothia sp. HMSC073B08
AACGGCGGTCCCCGCCCCGCAGGTGGCGCACGTCCCGGTGCACCCCGTCCGGCTGGTGGCGGCGGCGCACGCCCGAACCCCTCGATGATGCCCAAGGTTTCCAACGTTGGTGGCGGCGCGTCCGGTTCCAACAACGGTGGCGGTAACGGCGGCGGCGCACGTCGCGGCGGCGGTTCCGGCGGCTTCAACCGCGGTCCGGGTCGTCCCGGCCCCGGCGGTCGCGGTAATGCACAGGGTGCGTTCGGTCGCGGCGGCTCCAAGCGTAAGGGCCGCAAGTCCAAGGCAGCTCGCCGCCATGAGCAGGAGCAGCTGAACGCACCGGCACCCGGTGGCGTGGTTGTTCCTCGCGGCGACGGCTCGACCGAGATTCGTCTGCGCCGTGGCGCGTCCATCATGGACTTCGCTGAGAAGATTGGCGCAAACCCGGCATCGCTGATTACGGTTCTCTTCCACCTGGGTGAGATGGCTACCCAGACTCAGTCCCTGGACGAGGAGACCTTCGAGCTGCTGGGTGCCGAACTGGGCTACGTCATCAAGATCGTTTCCCCGGAGGATGAGGAGCGCGAGCTGCTCGAGTCCTTCGACATCAACCTCGAAGCCGAAGCAGAAGCTGAGGGCGAGGATGTCCTGGAGGTTCGTCCCCCGGTTGTTACCGTCATGGGTCACGTTGACCACGGTAAGACCCGCCTGCTGGACGCTATCCGTAACACCAACGTCATTGAGGGTGAGGCCGGCGGCATTACCCAGCACATTGGTGCATACCAGGTCCACACCACTGTTGAGGGTGAAGACCGCGCGATTACCTTCATCGATACCCCCGGTCACGAGGCGTTCACCGCTATGCGTGCCCGTGGTGCGAAGGTCACCGACGTGGCAATCCTCGTGGTCGCAGCTGATGACGGCGTTATGCCCCAGACCGTTGAGGCACTGAACCACGCACAGGCAGCTAACGTGCCGATCGTGGTTGCTGTGAACAAGATCGATAAGGAAGGCGCGTCCCCGGACAAGATCCGCGGCCAGCTCACCGAGTACGGTCTGATCCCCGAAGAGTACGGTGGCGACACCATGTTCGTGGACGTCTCCGCTCGCAACGGCACCAACATCGACGAGCTGCTTGAGGCTGTCACCCTGACCGCTGACGTGCTCGAACTGACCGCTAACCCGAACAAGGAAGCACGCGGCGTTGCTATTGAAGCAAACCTGGACAAGGGCCGCGGTGCGGTTTCCACCGTCCTGGTTCAGTCCGGTACCCTGCACGTCGGTGACGCTATCGTTGCCGGTGTTGCTCACGGTCGCGTTCGTGCAATGTTCGATGAGAACGGTCAGGCTGTGAAGGAAGCTGGCCCGTCCCGCCCCGTTCAGGTGCTGGGTCTGTCCACCGTTCCTCGTGCAGGCGACACCTTCCTCTCCACCGAGGAAGAGCGCACTGCTCGTCAGATTGCTGAGAAGCGTGAGGCTGCTGATCGTAACGCTCAGCTGGCTAAGCGTCGTAAGCGCGTGACCCTCGAGTCCTTCGACGCCGCTGTGGCTGAGGGCAAGATGGACACCCTGAACCTGATCATTAAGGGTGACGTCTCCGGTGCTGTCGAAGCGCTGGAAGAGTCCCTGATGAAGATCGACGCCGGTGGCGACGAGGTTCAGCTGCGCGTCATCCACCGCGGTGTGGGTGCTATTACCCAGAACGACGTGAACCTGGCTACCGTGGACAACGCGGTCATCATCGGCTTCAACGTCCGCCCGGCAGAGCGCGTTGCAGAACTTGCCGACCGCGAAGGCGTCGAGATGAAGTTCTACTCGGTCATCTACCGTGCGATTGAGGAAATTGAGCAGGCCGTCAAGGGTATGCTCAAGCCCGAGTACGAGGAAGTGGAGCTCGGCTCCGCAGAGATCCGCGAGGTCTTCCGCTCCTCCAAGTGGGGCAACATCGCAGGTTCGATCGTCAAGAACGGCATCATCAAGCGCAACGCCAAGGCACGCCTGGTGCGCGACGGTTCCGTGGTGGCAGACAACCTCACCATCGAGTCGCTGCGCCGTTTCAAGGACGACGCTACCGAGGTTCGCGAAGGTTTCGAGTGTGGTATTGGCCTCGGCTCCTTCAACGACATCAAGGAAGGCGACATTATCGAGACTTGGGAGATGCGCGAAAAGCCGCGTGTCTAAGACTCACACGCTGATGCGCCCGTCACCCGCTAGTGTTCCCGCACCCGTAGGCTTCTAAAACTGGAGCCTGCGGGGCGGACGCTGGCGGGGCGGGCGCTTCCGCATTACCTGGAACGCCTCCGTAACACCCCGAGTGTTCGCGGAAGGCGCCACGATATTTCAAGGAGAAACACATGGCTGATGCAGCCCGCGCGGCACGACTTGCCGACCGCATCAAGGTAATTGTGGCGAAGGCGCTGGAGCGTCGTGTTAAGGATCCCCGCCTCGGTTTTGTGACCATTACCGATGCCCGCGTGACCAACGACCTGCAGCACGCAACCCTGTACTACACCGTGTTCGGTTCCGAAGAGGACGCCGCAAACACCAAGAAGGCGCTGGAATCCGCTAAGGGTATTCTGCGCGCTGAGGTGGGTAAGAACATTACTGCCCGCCTGACCCCCACCCTGACTTTCGTCGCTGACGAGGTTCCCGAGAACGCCTTCCACATTGAGGCGCTTCTGCGTGAGACTCGCGAGCGCGACGCCGCCCTGGCTGCTGCAGCTGAGGGTGCCGAGTACGCTGGTGAGGCTGACCCCTACAAGAAGGATGAGCCTGCCGAGGGTGAGGACGCCTAAGTGGCGAAGAAGCAACCTCAGGGCCCGTCCGGCCTGATGGTCATTGATAAGCCCGCCGGGATGAGCAGCCACGACGCGGTCTCTCAGATGCGTCGTATTGCTGGCACCCGGCGGGTTGGTCACGCCGGTACGCTGGATCCCGCCGCGACCGGCGTGCTGATTTTGGGCATCAATAAGGCGACGAAGCTGCTGACCTACCTGGTCGGTCAGGATAAAACCTATGACGCGACGATTCGCCTGGGCATTGAGACGCTGACGGAGGACGCCGAGGGTGAGCACACTGCCGCGCATCCGGATGCCGTTGAGGCGCTGACCGGTTTGGACGCTGAGCAGATGCGTGCGCGCATCCTGGAGGCTGTGGCGCAGCTCAGCGGCGATATTCTGCAGGTTCCTTCTGCGGTGTCCGCTATTAAGATTAACGGTGTTCGTTCGTATGCCCGTGTGCGTAGCGGTGAGCAGGTTGAGTTGGCGGCGCGTCCGGTGACGATTAGCGAGTTCACGGTGCATTCCATCAACCCTGGTTTTGCCGAGTACGTGATTGAGGACCCCGAGAACGAGGGCGAACACGCGGCAACCTCGGTTCCCGTGATTGACTGCAAGGTGACGGTTTCGTGCTCTTCGGGCACCTATATTCGTGCCTTGACGCGTGATCTGGGCAAAATTCTGGGCACCGGTGGCCACCTGACGGCTCTTCGCCGTACCCGTGTGGGTGCGGTGGTGCTTGAGGATGCCGCCGATCTGGCGCAGTTGAAGCAGCGCCGTGAAGAGTCCGAGGCACCGCTGGAAGATTTGCCGCTGCTTCCCCTGGAGGAGGCGGCACGCCGCATCTTTGGTGCGCGTGAGCTCTCTGCCGCGGAGGCGAGCGATATTTCTTACGGTCGCCGTATTAGCCCCAGCGGTGACGGTTCTGTGGTGAAGCGTTCCGTGCACGCGAGCGCGGATGAGTCCGGCGCGGTGCAGCATGCCAGCGTTGAGGGTATTGTGGCGGGCTTCGCCCCGGACGGTACCCTGGTTGCCCTCCTGGAGAATAAGAAGCAGCGCGGGAAGGTGCAGGCCGCCCCGGTGCTGGTTTTTGAGGCGAATCGTTCCTTCAACTAGGCGTTGAAGGCTTATGATAGGCGAAGAGGGTTCGGTGTTTGCGCCTACCCAAAGCTGATTTGCCCAAAACTGAATCCTTCAATCCTGATTGATTCAGCGCATATTGAACGTGCGCCCTACCGAATGTGCGCCCTATTCATTCAACACGCTAACGTAAACATCCCTGAACACACATGACTACTCGTGCGGGTGCCGCCCGGCCCTGCTGAAGGAGAGAAGATGAGCGAGAACCAGAGCTCTGCTAAGAAGGCGAGTGAGCCTCGTACCGCGCCGGTGCCCCGCGTGGAGTCTGCACAGGCTGAAGCTACCGTAACCGGGGCTACTGCTCAGAGCGGTACCGCGAAGACTGCCGGTGCTAAGAGTGCTGAGCCCATTTCTGCGGCGAAGGCACCCGAGGGTGTTCGTGTAGCCTCACCGGCGTCCGGCGATAAGGCGTCGCAGAAGGCCGATAAGAAGGCTGAGAAGAAGGCAACCCGCGA
The DNA here is from genome assembly GCF_001812975.1 of Rothia sp. HMSC073B08. NCBI lineage: Bacteria > Bacillati > Actinomycetota > Actinomycetes > Micrococcales > Micrococcaceae > Rothia > Rothia sp. HMSC073B08. The sequence goes on from NZ_KV811087.1 coordinate 141,387, forward strand.
GGCGTTTGCCCGCCCCAAGAGCATTGAGGAGGCGGCTAAGCCTCAGAACCGTGCGGCGTTCCGTGCGGCGGTGGCGCTGTACGGTCTGTTCATGATTGCGTACGGTGTGTGGCAGGTTCTGGGCGGTATCCGCGTTATTCCGGATGCGCCTCAGGACTTTGCGAACCCCTCGGTGCAGTCGAACTATGTGTTCTTCGCGGCAACCTATGTGGGTGTGGGCTTGTCCTTCGTGTTCATTGCCGTGAAGTTCAAGTGGGTGAACATGCTCGCGTTCTCCTGCCTGGTGGTTTTTCTGGGCGGCGTGGGTCGTATCCTGTCGTGGGCGTTCTTCGGCACCCCGCACTGGTCGCTGATTGTGCTGATGGTGACTGAGCTTGTGATTCCTCCGTGCCTGCTGGTGTGGTACGGCTGGATTAACAAGTCCAATAAGATTCGCGAGGAGATGCTGAAGGCTTCTCGTAACCAGGCTCGTAAGTAGTCGTAACGCCCGGGAAGGTTCCTGCCGCACGGTGGGGTGCCTGCCCGGGCTTTCTTATGGGCGGGTGCTGCACATGGATTTTCCAGGTGCGGAGGTTGCACAGTTGCGTGTCAGATACCCTGCCGTATCCGCAAAGGTAGGGGAGAAGGCACCGCCTGCGAGGGGCGCCGTTCCATTCCCTGTTGATTCCCGTTTTGAATTCTGCATCCTGCCGCCTGTGGTCTAGGATGGTTAGGTACATTTATCTTTTTCAGGAGAGCCCGTGACCCTCTACACCGCTTTGAGCGAGGTCCCCGCCGGCTACGGCCCCTCGGTCGTGACCATCGGCAATTTTGACGGCGTGCACCGTGGACATGCCCGCGTGATTTCGCGCGTGGTCTCCCTTGCTGAAGAGCACGGTTTGAGCTCTATCGCGGTCTCTTTTGACCCGCACCCGATGCAGGTGCACCGTCCCGAGGCGGCCCACCACGACATTATGGGTCAGGGCTCGCGCCGCTACTTCATGTGCCTGCTGGGTCTGAACGACTACCTGCTGCTGAACTACAACCTGGAGTTCGCTGCGCAGACCCCCGAGGAGTTCGTGAAGTCCACCTTTGTGGATGCGCTGAACGCGCGTTTTGTGGTCATCGGTGACGACGTGCGCTTTGGTAAGAACAACTCCGGCGACCTGAACACCATGCGTGAGCTGGGGGAGAAGTACGGCTTTGAGGTCGTGGTCGTTGAGGATCTGATGGTGGATGAGAACACCCGCTGCTCCTCGACCCGCATCCGCCAGCTACTGCTAGAGGGCGATATGCCCGCCGCAACCGAGCTGCTGGGCCGCCACCACATGATGGCTGGTGAGGTCGTGCACGGTCTGGCGCGCGGCCGCGAATTGGGCTTCCCAACCGCGAACCTTGAGCTTGAGGCGCGCGGCCTGATTCCCGCAGACGGTGTGTACGCCGGCTGGCTCGTGGACGAGTCCGGTAACCGTCACCCCTCCGCTATTTCAGTGGGTACGAACCCGACCTTTGACGGTATTGAGCACCGCCAGGTTGAGGCGCACGTGATTGACCGCCCGGAAGAGCGCGTGGAGGATTTCAACCTGTACGGTCAGCGTGTGCTGATTGAGTTCGTGAAGCGTCTGCGCCCCATGGTGGCGTACACCGGTGTTGAGGCGCTGATTGAGCAGATTAACGATGACGTGGTGCAGACCCGAGAGGTGCTGGCTGAGGACGCGAAGAACTACTGCCCGCCGGAGTGCCCGGTGCAGGCGGAAGTGAAGCATCCCCACTTCTAAGAGCGATATCCTGCGCTTATAGCTTTTGCCTTTAACGGCTTTGAAGCCCCGGCGGTAAGATCTTTGGATCTGCCGCCGGGGCTTTTGCGTGCCCGACCGGATGAGCAAAAGCGGGCACCTTCTTCACACCTGACCGCCTGCGCCTTCCGACGAAACCTCGTGCCCCGCACGCCTTGACGTTCTGCGCCTCCCGTGAGGCACCCCTGTTTTAGTCGTCCCCGTTTTAAGAGAAGATAGAGTCATGGAAAAAATGAACGTCGAATCCTTCAACCTCGACCACCGCGCCGTAGCAGCACCCTACGTGCGTATCGCAGACCGCAAGGTCCTGCCCGGTGGCGACACCCTCATCAAGTACGATATCCGCTTCACCCAGCCGAACACCGCGCACCTGGAAATGCCGACCGTGCACTCCATCGAGCACCTGAGCGCCGAGCACATGCGCAACCACACCGACCGTCTGATTGACTTCTCCCCGATGGGCTGCCAGACCGGTTTCTACGCGCTGACCCTGGGCCTGGAGCCCGAGGAGTTCTTCCCCATCTTGGAAGCAACCCTCAACGATATCCTCAACGCGACCGAGGTTCCGGCAGCGAACGAGGTGCAGTGCGGTTGGGGCGCCAACCACACCCTCGAAGGCGCGCAGGCTGCGGCTCGCGAGTTCCTCGCGGCACGCGATGAGTGGGCGCAGGTGATGGCATAATGAGCGCACAGATCCCTGACGCTTTCGCATCCGCCTTCAACCCGGTGGACTTTGACCCGAACGCTTTCGACCCGGCTGAGGCATTCAACAGCATGTTTGAGCTGATGGACGGCATGTCCAACGCCATCATCATTCAGGTGGCTATGGATGAGGAGCTTGCACCCTTCCTGAAGGTGACCGAGGAGCTGCAGCCGTCCTTCACCGAGGGCGCCGCACTATTCCACCCGCGTTACCTGCAGGTGGGCGAGGACCAGGTTCCGCTGCTGCTGGTTCGCTCCAAGATTGGTCTGGTGAACGCGGCGAGCGCCGTCACCGAGGCGATTAGCTACTCCTCGAACTGCCTGGGCGTCATCAGCGCAGGTACCGCCGGCGGTTTGGCTCGCGGCATTAACGTGGGCGACGTGCTGATTGGCGAGAACTACACCTACACTGACGCCGACGCGACCGCGTTCGGTTACGCGCGCGGCCAGGTTCCGGGCATGCCCGAAAGCTACGACGGCCAGGCGGACGAGTGGCAGGATGCTCTGGAGCATGCGCTCGCCGCACTGGAACCGGTACGTGAGCAGGCTGAGAGCGCGTGGGAGGTGCGCCGCGGCCAGATGCTGGCGGGCAACTCCTTCGTAACCGCCCACAACGTGAAGGACACCCGCGAGGCGTTCGAGGGCGCCATCAGCACCGACATGGAGACCACCGCTATTGCGCAGGTCTGCCACAACTACGAGATTCCGTTTATCGGAGTGCGTTGCGTGTCTGATCTGTGCGGCCCGGAGGCTGACCAGGACTTCCATCTCTCCGTGGACGTGGTGGCTCCTCGTTCGGCTCGTTACGCTCTGCAGCTGGCTGCTGAGCTGTGGACCGAGGCGCAGCTGGAGGCACTGGAGCTGGCTCTCTAAAGCTCTAGAGCATGCGGCACGATGTGAGCTCGCATGCGCCAAGTGCCGGGGCGTGAACCTGACGGGTTTACGCCCCGGCATTTTTGTGCTGGTCTTTTTGTACTGGTTTTTGTACCCCAGTTCCTCTATTGCCCGGCACCTGATGTACCCGGTCCGTAAGAAACGCAGAAATATTAACCGCGGTGAATATACATTCTGTGTGTCGTGGAGTACTATGAATGAGGAAACTGTCCGATCTCACAGAGGAGTACGTCGTGAAGTTCTGCCCGACTCTCGCCTCCGTCACCGGTCTGCTCGGTGGCTACAAGGTTGCATCTAGCACCGGCATCCGCCCGCTCGGTGGCGCTATCCTGGCACTGTGCGGTGCCGTGGCTTACAAGAATTGGAAGCGTAAGGCTGGCGCAGGCCGTGCCACCTTCCTCACCGCTGTCTACCTCGGCGCGTTCGGCGCCGCTCATCCGCTCGCCAAGAAGCTTGGCGCGTGGCCTGCAGTCTACACCGTGACTGCTGCAACCGCTCTGTGCTCTATCGTCATTGGACGTAAGCGACAGAAGTAGTCTTTGACGAAAAGACGGCGGAAAGGCAACGTTGCCTTCCCGCCGTCTTTTGCGTTCCCTCCCACCGTACCGGTTGGGTGGGGATGCGATGGGGCGACGCGCGAAGGCAACACCTTCCGCGCAACGCCCCATCACTCGATGGGGAGTGAATCAACCGGTACCGCTCTCAGCCGCCTGCTGAGCTGCGGCACCACCCGATAAGTTTCCCCGCCACCGGCGGGTACACCCCACGAGGTAAAGGAAAAGAAGAAGATGAATACCACTCCGGACTCATCCCCGGTACAGCAGGGAGCAGTAGCCTCCGAGAGCCCGCAGCTAGCGCGTGGACTCTCCCTGCGCCACATCATGTTCATCGCCCTCGGCTCCGCCATCGGCACCGGCCTGTTCTACGGTTCGGCATCCGCCATTCAGCTGGCGGGCCCCTCCGTGCTGCTTGCCTACGTTATTGGCGGCGCGGCTGTGTTCATGGTGATGCGCGCAATGGGCGAACTCGCCCTGGCGCACCCGGTCTCCGGAGCGTTCTCCGAATACGCCACCCGCTACCTCGGACGCTGGGCTGGTTTTGTGACCGGCTGGACCTACGCCCTGGAGATGGCGCTGGTCGCCATTGCGGACGTCACCGCCTTTGCCGTGTACATGAAGTTCTGGTTCCCGAACAGCCCCTCCTGGATTTGGATTGTCTCGGTCCTGCTGATTCTGCTCGCTATTAACCTGGCGAAGGTCAATGCGTTTGGTGAGACCGAATTCTGGTTCACGCTCGTGAAGGTCAGCGCCATTATCGCCATGATTGTTGGCGGTATCGCCCTGCTCTTCGTGGGTGTGCAGGCACACGACTCCGTGGCGCCCTCCGTCACGAACCTCTGGGCTCTTGAGGGTGGCTTCTTCGCGAACGGTTTTACCGGCTTCCTCGCCTGCTTTACCGTGGTGATGTTTGCGTTCGGCGGTATTGAGAACATCGGTATTGCCGCCGGTGAGGCGAAGGACCCGCGCACCTCGATTCCCAAGGCGATTCGCACGGTGCCGTTCCGCATCCTCATCTTCTACATTCTGACCCTGTCGGTCATCATGTCCCTGTACCCCTGGTACTCGGTGACCAAGGCGAACTCGCCGTTCGTGCAGATCTTTGAAGGTCTGGGCATTCCGGCTGCTGCTTCAATTCTGAACGTGGTCATCATTACCGCCGCCATCTCTGCGCTGAACGCGGACGTGTACGGTGCCGGCCGCATGATGTACGGCCTGGCGAAGCAGAACCTGGCGCCGGCTTCCTTTGCGAAGGTTACCAAGAACGGTGCGCCCTGGATGACCACCCTCATCATGGTGCTGGTCATGGCGGTCGGCGTGATCGTGAACGTGCTCTTCGAGAACGCGTTCGAGGTGGTCGCCTCCCTGGCAACCTTCGCGACCGTATTCGTGTGGGTCATGATTCTGCTGGCGCACATCGCGTTCAAGCGCAGTGGCGCCGATACCGAGGCGCAGCCGGTACGCCAGCCCCTGTGGCTGAGCTACCTGGCGTTGGCGTTCATGATCTTTATCGTGGTGCTCTTCGGCTGCTTCGCCGACACCCAGCTGGCGCTGGTGATGGGCGCAATCTGGTGCCTGTTCCTGCTGGGCTACTACCGCCTCGTGGTGGTGCGCGCTCGTACTGAAGTAGCAGAAGCATAGGGAGCAGAAGCACAGACACCGAATAAACGTAGAGCCCGGTGCGAGGACTCGGCGTGAGAACCCTGCGTGAGAACCCGGCTGTGAAGCCCGGCGACCGGTAGTGTGATGAGCTACCTGTCGTCGGGGTTCTGCTCACCCTTCCACGAAAGCGCCCCGGTAGCGTAGAATGGGAAGAACGCGTCTGCAGTCCGCAGTAGACGACGTGTATTACAGGGCGTAAGCCCACCACCCGGCGGCAACCGTCCGTACGGGACGTATGCGGTACTAACTCTAGGAGTTAAAAGTGGCACTGGATCCCGCTGTCAAGCAGGCAATCATCAAGGAATACGCAACCCACGAGGGCGACACCGGTTCGCCCGAGGTTCAGATTGCAGTTCTGTCTCGTCGTATCGCCGACCTGACCGAGCACCTGAAGTTCCACAAGCACGATCACCACTCCCGTCGTGGCCTGATGATCCTCGTTGGTCGTCGCCGCAACATGCTCGGCTACCTGAAGAGCGTCGACATCGAGCGTTACCGTTCGCTGATCGAGCGCCTGGGTCTGCGCCGATAAAACAGGAGCGTCTTGACGCTTTTGTGGTGATTAATCGCCTTTAGGCGGTGTGTGCGGACGTGCTGTCAGCACTACCAACCCTCCAACACGGAGGCGGGTAGCGCCAGCGCGTCCGTACTGCCGCGTTGAGGGGCGCATCTTCCGCTCGCTAGATTCCAACGCGAGATTCACAGCGAGAAATCGGTAGAAGACGCCGCCCCACCTGAAAGAAAGAACAGAAGGCCGTGCCGGCACACACGCCGCGGTCCTCGGTAGCGAATTACGGAACAACACCACCCCCACAACCGTGCCGACACACGTCGAGCACACGAAAAGGCGGGGGAGAGGTGCCGTGGTTTCCTATCGAAGGCCGACTCGTGCGCCGTACGGCCTGCCAAGAAGAAAGAAGGAACCGTGGAAGGTCCCGAAATCAAGTTTGCTGAAGTCGAAATCGACAACGGCATTCACGGTAAGCGCCACGTGCGCTTTGAAACCGGCCGCCTCGCAAAGCAGGCTGCTGGCTCCGTCCTCGTCACCATCGATGACGAGACCACCCTGCTCTCCGCAACCGCAATCGGCAAGTCTCCCCGTGAGGGCTTCGACTTCTTCCCGCTGACCGTGGACGTGGAAGAGCGCATGTACGCAGGCGGCAAGATCCCCGCATCGTACTTCCGCCGCGAAGGCCGCCCCAGCACCGAAGCAATCCTGGCTGCACGCCTGATTGACCGCCCGCTGCGCCCCGCCTTCACCAAGGGCATCCGCAACGAGGTGCAGGTCGTTGTGACCGTCCTGACCTACGAGCCGGACGAAATCTACAACACCTTCGCAATCAACGCTGCATCCGCATCGACTTCCCTGTCCGGTGCGCCGTTCAACGGCCCCATCGGTGGCGTGCGCATGGCACTGATTGACGGCCAGTGGGTTTGCTTCCCCAAGTACTCCCAGCTGGAAAATGCTGTGTTCGACATGGCTGTTGCAGGTCGTATCGTCACTAAGGCTGACGGTACCGAAGACGTCGCCATCATGATGGTTGAGGCAGAAGCAACCGACAACTCCTGGAAGCTCATCAAGGAAGACGGCCAGACCGCCCCCACCGAAGAGATCGTCGCAGAAGGCCTGGAAGCAGCTAAGCCCTTCATCGCAGCACTGTGCAAGGCGCAGGCTGACCTGGTGGCTCGCGCAGGCAAGCCCGCCCTGGAACTGCCCTTCTTCGGCGGCCACGGCGAAGACGTCGACGCAGCAGTTGAAGCATTCGCAGCAGACCGCCTGGCAGAGGTGTACTCCATCGCTGGCAAGCAGGAACGCGAAGCAGCAGCAGCCGAGCTGCAGGAAGAGCTCATGGAAGCTCTCACCGGCGAAGGTAAGGAATTCGAAGAGCGCTCCAACGAGGTTTCCGTAGCATTCGCTGCCCTGACCAAGCACGTGGTGCGCCAGCGCATCCTCACCGATCAGGTCCGTATCGACGGCCGCGGCCTGACCGACATCCGCCAGCTCACCGCTGAGGTCGAAATCCTGCCCCGCGTTCACGGCTCCTCGCTCTTCGAGCGCGGCGAAACCCAGATCATGGGTATCACCACCCTGAACATGCTCAAGATGGAGCAGCAGCTGGACTCCCTGCACCCGGTCAAGTCCAAGCGCTACATCCACCACTACAACTTCCCGCCGTACTCCACCGGTGAGACCGGCCGCGTGGGTTCGCCCAAGCGCCGCGAAATCGGCCACGGTGCACTCGCAGAGCGTGCAATCACCCCGGTGCTGCCCTCCCGCGAAGAGTTCCCCTACGCAATCCGTCAGGTCTCTGAGGCTCTGGGCTCCAACGGCTCGACCTCCATGGGTTCGGTCTGCGCATCGACCCTGTCCCTGCTGAACGCCGGTGTGCCGCTGCGCGCACCCGTTGCAGGTATCGCAATGGGCCTGGTCTCTGACGAGGTTGACGGCGAGACCCGCTACGCAGCCCTGACCGACATCCTCGGCGCGGAAGACGCACTGGGCGATATGGACTTCAAGGTTGCAGGTACCTCCGAGTTCGTGACCGCTATCCAGCTGGACACCAAGCTCGACGGTATCCCCGCATCCGTGCTCGCTGGCGCGCTGACCCAGGCACGTGAGGCTCGCCTGCACATCCTCGAGGTGCTCGTCAGCGCGATTGACGCACCGGATGAGATGAGCGAGTTCGCACCGCGCATTATTTCCGTGAAGATCCCGGTTGCCAAGATCGGTGAGGTCATCGGCCCCAAGGGTAAGATGATCAACCAGATCCAGGAAGACACCGGCGCAGACATCTCGATTGAGGACGACGGCACCGTGTACATCGGCGCAGCTGACGGCCCCTCCGCCGAGGCTGCACGTTCGGCAGTGAACGCTATCGCTAACCCGCAGGTTCCCGAGGTGGGCGAACGCTACCTGGGTACCGTGGTGAAGGTGACCGACTTCGGTGCGTTCATCTCGCTGACCCCCGGTAAGGACGGCCTGCTGCACATCTCCGAGATGCGTAAGCTCAACGGCGGCAAGCGCGTTGTTGACGCTGAGGACGTTGTCTCCGTGGGCCAGAAGGTCCAGGTGGAGATCACCAAGATTGATGACCGCGGCAAGCTCTCGCTGGCACCGGTCGTTGAGGGTGGCGACGACGAGTAGTCGTAACCCCCGCTAAGTGATGAGGGGCGTTCGGCGCACCCGGTGCGGTTCATTCCCCGCCGGATGCACCGGGCGCCCCTCATTTTTTTATGAGGATAGAGAACAACAGAATGCAGACTGCTGTTTTCGCTATGAAAGGAATATCGGAATTGTCGACTCGACGAGATACGACGATTGACGTTGCCAAGGGCCTCGCGATTATCGCGATCGTCTTTGGTCATATTCATCGAGGAATGTGGGCGTCAGGGTTGGGCACCGAGGCCCTGCGTCCCTACAAGTTCATGCTGGATTACGGGGTTTACTTCTGGCACCTGGTAGTTTTTGCCTTCCTGAGCGGCCTGTTCGTGTCGCGAGGAGCGTTGAAGACTACTCCCTCCTCGTACCTGACGAAACGTCTGGTTCTCTTCGGATACCTGTATGTCATTTGGCAGGTTCTACAGGTGGGTATGAAGCTTGTACTTCCGTCTAATTCTTCCGATAAGACGACTGTGATGAGCCTGCTGGAGCTGTGGAAGCCTGAGGGGCAGCTTTGGTTCTTCCCCTGGCTCATGATTGTCACCGTCATCGCTGTGCTGGGGCGCGTCTGGCAGAAGGACGTCAAGGCCTACGTTATTGTGGCGGTATGCGCAATCCTTGCCGTTGCGTTCTGGGGCTACAGCGGTGACTACGTGGGAACGCAGGGTATCTCCCTGGCGGTCTTCTTCATGCTTGGCGTGGCTCTTGGCCACGAGAAGTTCCAGGCTATGATGGAGTCTGTATCGCTGGCGATTCATGCCGTTATCGCGGTCGTTGGTCTGGTTGTCTACACCGTCATCCTGGTGAATGTGCAGGCCGCTCCGCCGACCGTCGTGCCGTACTTTGCGAACAACCCGGCAGCTATTGCTGTCGGTATTGTCGCCTCCCTGCTGTCGTCGCTGGCGGTGCTCTCGATCTCCTACCTGCTGGCACGGATTCCGTGGAGCGGCTGGCTCGCCTACCTGGGACGCCACTCCCTGGAAATCTTTATCGCGCACATCGTGTGCGGTGCCGCTTTCCGTTTCGTACTGACGAAGTCTGGTCTTTTCTCGGTACCTCTGTTCCTGGTGGGCGGTACGATCTTTGCGATCCTCGCCTCGCTGCTGCTGGGGTACTGCGCACGAAAGCTCCGGATTCCGCTCTTTACCCTGCCGCGTCCCATCGAACAAAAGATTAGCTAACCGAACTCACATCGAAGGACACTGAATGTCTATTTCCCTGCCCGTCGAGCTTGACGCCATTGCCGAGGAGCTCGACTACGAGCGTGGCCGCCTCATCTACGAGGGCGCGGGCGGCAACGAGGTGCGCCGCTCCATCCTGCCCGGTGGCGTGCGCGTCATTACCGAAAAGATGCCCGGTACCCGCGGCGTGTCTATCGGTTTCTGGGTGGGCGTGGGCTCGCGTGACGAGGCCCCCGGCATGCTCGGCTCCACCCACTTCCTGGAGCACCTGCTGTTCAAGGGCACCGGCACCCGCACCGCCCTGGACATCGCATCCTCCTTCGACGCGGTAGGCGGCGAATCCAACGCCCTGACCGCTAAGGAGCACACCTGCTACTACGCGCGTGTGCTCGACGATGACGCGCCCATGGCGGTGGACGTCATCACCGACATGGTCACCAACGCCCTGCTGGACCCGGCTCACCTGGAACAGGAACGCGGCGTGATCCTCGAAGAGATCGCCATGGACCAGGACGACCCGACCGACGTCGCTTTCGAAAACTTCGTGGAGCAGCTCATGGGTGAGAACCCGCTGGGCCGACCCATCGGCGGTACCCCGCAGGAGATTACTGAGGTGCCGCGTGACGCCGTGTGGGAGCACTACAAGCGCTACTACACCCCGGACCGCCTGGTCATCTCTGCCGCCGGTTCGCTGGAGCACAGCACCATGGTCCGCCTCGTGCTGGAGGCGCTGACCCGCTACGGCTGGAACCTGCAGGAGGGCGTGGCACCGGCACCGCGTCGCGTACGCACCGACAGCGGCATTGTTCCGCTGAGTGAGCTGCGTGAGGTGGAGAAGGGCTTCGAACAGACCAACATTGTGATGGGCTGCCCGAGCATTATCGCCGGTGACGACCGCCGCTACGCGATGAGCGTGCTGACCAGCGCGTTCGGTGCGGGCATGTCCTCGCGCCTGTTCCAGGAGATTCGTGAGAAGCGCGGTCTCGCCTACAGCACGTTCGCGTTCTCCGGCGCGTACTCGGATGCCGGCTACTTCGGCATGTACGCGGGCTGCCTGCCCGCTAAGACCGAGCAAGTGCGCGAGGTTATGGGCTACGAGTTCGATAAGCTCGCCACCGCCGGTATTACCGAGGAGGAGCTGACGAAGGTCCGCGGCCAGCTGGCTGGCTCCACCGTGCTCGGTAGCGAGGATTCGGGCTCGCGCATGTCCCGCCTGGGCCGCGCCGAGCTGGACTCTGGACTGTTCACCAGCACCGATGAGCTGCTGGAGAAGATCCGCGCGGTCTCCCTGGAGGAGGTTCGTGACCTGGCGGCGTACCTGGGGCAGCAGCAGATGATTACCACCATCGTGCGCTAACCCTCAACGCGAATAAGGTACAGAATGCCCGTTCCCACACCCCACTAAATCGGGGGAGGGAACGGGCATTTTGTATGTATCGGCACCTATCAAAGAGATGCCTCCAAGAAGTGCTTCCGGGCGCTCTGCCGCCCATGCTCTTGACGCTCAGCATGAGCGGCAGAACCGAAAAAGCTACCTCTGAGAGCTACTGCTCAGGGCTACTTCTGTGCCTTGGCAATAGCTTCCATCAGCACCTGGGCATAGAGCTCCTGACCGGCAGCCTCCGGGTGAACACCGTCAGAGGCCAGCAGACCGCTCTGAGTCTGCAGAGCCTGGCGGATCGTAGAGTTCCAATCCGCAATAATCACACGATCAGAATGCTGAGCCGCAAACTCACGAATCTTACCGTTCGAGTAGTCAATCCAGGTCAGGTTGCGCGGGCCGTAACCGGTGACCAGCACCAGCTTAGAATCGGCAGGCATAGCCGCCAGAACCTCGTCGAGCTGACCGTCCAGAATGGTCGAGTTCGCGGTCACCGACAGCACGAAGGTTTTACGAATTTGGCCGTTGGCACCCATGGACTTAATAATCGGCAGGGCCTTGGCGATGGTGCGTGCCTCAGCCGCATCGATGGACGCTTCGGGCATCTTGTCGTACAGCTCGGGGGATACCGCCACCACAATGGAGTCACCCACAATGGTCACCTGCGAAGAGTTTACGGAACCGGTTGCAGCCTTCGACGCCGAGGGGCTTGCCGAAGCCTTCGCGTCCTTACCCGCAGCGCTCGGGCTTGCCGATGCGCTCGCAGCCTGCGCCTCCTGACGAGCCTTCAGGCGTTCAGCGGCGGCACGCTTGCCGTCCTCAACGGACTGCTGGGCGGTAGTCATCGCCGGAGCGGTGTGCACCGCCAGGCCGGTCGAAGCAGCAGCCACAACAACGGCAAGAGCCACCGAAACCGGCAGGAGCCTAGTGCGTGAAGACTGGAAAGCCGCCACCACACGGTTAGCGCTACCGCGGAAACCGTAGCGGCGAATCGGGGTCTCAACCCAGCGGTACGACATCTCCGCAATCGCGAAGGTCGCCACCAAAACGCCCACATTTACCAGCGGGGAGCGGTCCGCACCCATCAGGTAGTGCATGACCACGGCGAGCGGCCAGTGCCACAGGTACAGGCCGTAGGAACGTTCGCCCACCCAGCGCAGGGGCGCGAAGTTCAGCAGGCGGCGCAGCATCTCGGAGGCACCAGCGAGCATGTCGGGCAGCATACCCTGAATCACGCCCAGCGCCAGCAGGGAGGCGCCGAACAGACCCCAGGGAATCGCACCGGGTGCCGACTCGGGAACCAGAATTGCGTAGGGAATCAGCGCGAACAGGGACAGCCAGCTAATCATGACGCGGGCGAACGCGACCAGGCCGAAGGGCTGAGCCACACGGTACAGCACGGACTGCTGCAGCGGCGGGTACAGCGACCAGGGGCGCGCGAACGCCAGCAGGGCGCCGAGCAGCAGGCCGTACAGGTGCGTGTCGGTACCGTAGTAGACGCGGCTAATGGGTGCGCCAGACATCAGAAGAGCGGTGGCGGTGCTCAGCGACGCAATAATACCCAGCACCATGACCACGCTAAAACGACGCCAGCGGCGGCGCAGCAACAGACCAGCCGCAACAATCAGCAGCGGCCACACCACGTAGAACTGTTCTTCCACCGCCAGGGACCAGAAGTTCGTGAAGAGCTCCGGGGAGGTCTGCGCGAAGTAGTCATTACCGGCAAAAATGGAAATCCAGTTGGACGAGAAGGTCGCCGCACCGGCGAGCTGTCGGCCGAGGTTCACCTGAATATCGCCGCCAATGAGCAGGCTGACCGGTCCCATGACCAGAATCAGCAGGGTAATGGCGGGAAGCAATCGGCGGGCACGGCGAATCCAGAAGTTGCCCAGGGCAATTTTGCCGGTGAGAGCACCTTCACGCAGAAGCAGGGAGGTAATCAGGAAACCGGAGATGACGAAGAAAATATCCACGCCGATCATGCCGCCGGGTAGTACGGTGGGCCAGAAATGGTACACCATCACGAGGAGCACAGCGATTGCTCGCAGACCGTCCAGACCCGGCAGAATATAACGCCGGTTAGCCTCATCTGGACGCACGGAGGAGGTAAAGAGGGACTTCATACTGTCAAGGCACTCCGTAGGATGGAAATTATAGAAATACTTCCTAATTATATGGTTGCTAACTTTAGATAACGTATTAAACGGCTTGTATGACGGTTAGATTACTTCGCTTTTTATGCCGCTGAGGTTCCGCAGGGCATCTCACCCAGCGTGTGCGATGGCGTGCACCGCGCTCACACGGGGATAATAGAGGCTGTACGTCACAGCGTCTGCCCCATCGTCGGGGTGCTCATAAGTTACGGAGGAGAGAAGATGGCCCGCGAGGGTAACGAAAAAATCTGGAAGGTTGCGGTACTCGGTGCCGCAGGCCGTATGGGTTCTGAGGCGGTGCGCGCCGTCAACACCTCCGCAGACATGGACCTGGTGGCGGCACTGGGCCGCGGCGACGACCTGCAGGAGCTGGTCGATGCCGGCGCAGAGATTGTTATTGACCTGACCGTTCCCGATTCCAGCGAGGCGAATGTGCGCTTCGCGGTGGAGCACGGTATGCACGCGGTGGTTGGTACGACCGGTTGGACCCCCGAGCGTCTGAACTCCCTGCGCGAACTGCTGGCTGAGCACCCCGAGGTGGGTGTGCTCATCGCCCCGAACTTTGCGATTGGTTCGATTCTCGCCACCGAGTTCGCGGCGAAGGCGGCACGCTACTTCGAGTCTGTAGAGATTATCGAGATTCACCACCCAAATAAGGTGGACGCCCCCTCCGGTACCGCTGTGCACACCGCCCGTAAGGTGGCTGCCGCCCGCGCGGAGGCTGGCGTGGGTGCAAGCCCGGATGCCACCACCTCCGATCCTTTGGGCTCGCGCGGCGCCGTAATCGACGATATTCACGTACATGCGGTGCGTCTGCGCGGCATGGTGGCGCATCAGGAGATTCTGCTGGGCGATCCCGGTCAGCAGCTCGTGATTCGTCACGATTCCTTTGACCGTGCCTCCTTCATGCCCGGCGTACTGTTGGGTGTGCGTGAGGTGGCGGCGCATCCGGGTTTGAGCGTGGGCTTGGACGCCTACATGGATTTGTCGTAGGGGAGCGTTATGTCTGAACAGACTTCACCCGACGCCTCGCAGGTATCTTCCGAGGCTCGTAGCCCCTGGTGGACTTCACTGCGTCTGTGGACTATCTGTGCGTGCGTGCTGATGGTGCTGACCGTGCTGATTCTTCCGTTGCCTTTGGCGGCGCGTGCCTCTATTTTGGGTGTGCTGATTTTTAGTGCTGTCTTTGTGACGGTGGATGCTGGCGGATTCGGCAAGACCTTCGCGGCGCTGACTTGCGCGCTGCTGACCCTGTACCTGGTGCATATTGCGCAGCAGGGGTTCGTGATGCTCACCTCCGGTTCGGTGGCTGGCATTGTTCTTGGTGCGGGTATGATTCTGCTGCCGATTCTGGGTGCGTGGGCGCTGGTGCGTGAGGTGCTTTTCGGCGCTCGTATTCAGCGTATGGCTCAGGAACTGGCGGCGTCAGGCGAACTGGCGGAGGATACCCTGCCTCGCACCCCGAGCGGTAAGGTGGACCGTGAGGCGGCAACGGTGGAGTTTGAAGGCTTCGCGGCGGCGGTTGAGCAGGACCCCGAGAACTGGAAGGCGTGGTTCAACCTGGCGTGCATGTACGATGCCGGTGGTGAACGCAAGCGTGCCCGTGCGGCGATGCGTAACGCGTGGTCGTTGCGTTCGGGCGGTCAGGCGAAGGGCATGCGTTAGGCTCTGACCCTGCGATCCCTAGTCAATGCCACATTTATTTTCGGTATGAGACTGATAACGCCGAGGCTATGTGCCCGGTTTCATAGGCTCTCGTGGAAGTACCGCGGGTTTGAAAGAGTCCGAATAGTAGAACACGCATGAAAACTTATGCGTTCTAACGGAAAAATCTGCATTTCGGGCGTACTCTAGACATATGTCTGAGAACCTTTCGAACCCCGGTACTTTTGTTGAACCCGTCTTCGGTCGCCTCCTGACCGCAATGGTGACCCCCTTCGCGAAGGACGGCTCCGTTGATGAAAAGCAGGTCGCAGACCTGGCGAACTACCTTGTGGAGAACGGTCACGATGGTCTGGTAGTCTGCGGTACCACCGGCGAATACTCCACCATGACCGATGACGAGAATGAACGCGTCTTCCAGATTGTGAAGGACACCGTCGGTTCTCGCGCGAAGATTATTGCCGGTGTTGGTTCAAACGATACGGCGCATACTATTGAGCTGGCGCACCGTGCCGAAAAGATTGGTGTGGACGGCCTGCTGGTCGTGACTCCCTACTACAACAAGCCGACTCAGCCGGGTGTCTACGCCCATTTTGCGACCGTTGCGCAGGCAACTGAGACCCCCGTCATGCTTTACGATATTCCGGGTCGTGCGGGCATCCCCATCGCACCCGAAACCTACCGTCGCCTTGCAGAAATTGATAGTATTGTAGCGGTGAAAGACGCCAAGGCAGACTTCGGTGCCGCAACCGAAGTTATGGCAACCACCGACCTGCACTACTACAGCGGCGACGACGGACTGACCCTTCCCTGGATGGCAATGGGCGCCGTCGGCCTCGTCTCGGTGACCGCACACGTGGCACCCGCACTCTTCCGTGCCCTGATTGATGCTGTCGTTGCACAGGACCTGGTGGAGGCTCAGCGTCTTCACCTGGAACTGACTCCGATTGTCCGAGCAACCATGGGCCGTGCCCCCGGTTGCGTTGCCGCCAAGGAAATTCTTTCCTGGCAGGGTGTGCTGGATGAGCCCGTCGTTCGCCTGCCGCACGTACTCTCCGAACCGGAGGTTGCCCAGGCGATGCGAGCTGACCTGCTCTCCTCGAGCATCGCTCACACCCTGAAGAACGCCTAAACTTTAACGCAGAACCTGCACAACTTATCGTGCAGAGCGCGTATATATAGAGGACTTCGGCTACCGTCACACCCCGACTTCGGGCGCATGATGTAGCCAACGGACGCGGACTCCACACCTAACACTAGGTGAGGGGTCCGCTCTGGCGTATTGCCGCGGTTTACCGCCCAATGATTCGGCCACCACTCAGACAGGGGCCCAGCTTAGGCAGAGGCACCCGCGCACTACACCCCCAATACTTTTGAATACTTTCGGTGATTTGGACGCACCGGCAGCACCCCACCTCCTCGGCATGTGAGAGCCGAACCGGCGGGAGCGCATGCGGTACGAAGCGTCGCCTACGAATCACAGACATCACAAGAAAACATAGAAGAAAGAGGAGACACACGATGAGCGTCTTTGAAGCGAATCTTCCCCTCCCTCCCCGCCTGAAGAAGGACACCCTGCGCGTGGTGCCCCTGGGCGGTCTGGGCGAAGTCGGTCGTAACATGACCGTGTACGAAATTAACGGCAAGCTGCTGATTGTTGACTGCGGCGTGCTCTTCCCCGAAGAGTCCCAGCCCGGCGTGGACCTGATCCTGCCCGACTTCAGCTACATTGTCGACCGTCTGGACGACGTGGTTGCCATGGTGCTGACCCACGGCCACGAGGACCACATCGGCGCGGTTCCCTACCTGCTGCGCCGCCGTCCCGACATCCCCCTGGTCGGTTCCGAACTGACCCTGGCACTGGTTGAGGCGAAGCTCGCCGAGCACCGCATCAAGCCCTACACCCTCGCGGTGAAGGAACACCAGGTGGAGCGTTTCGGCCCGTTCGAGTGCGAGTTCGTTGCTGTGAACCACTCGATTCCGGACGCGCTGGCTGTCTACATCCGCACCAAGGCCGGCAAGGTTCTGCACACCGGTGACTTCAAGATGGACCAGCTGCCGCTGGACGGCCGCATCACCGACCTGCGCCACTTTGCTCACCTGGGCGAGGAGGGCGTGGACCTGTTCCTGCCGGACTCCACCAACGCTGAGGTTCCCGGCTTCACCCCGACCGAGAAGCACATCGGTCCGGTGCTGTCGAACGTTTTCCGTGACGCAAGCGGCCGCATCATTGTGGCGTCCTTCTCCTCGCACGTCCACCGCGTGCAGCAGGTGCTGGACGCAGCCGCTGAGCGTGGCCGCAAGGTCGTGCTCGTGGGCCGTTCCATGGTGCGTAACATGACCATCGCTGAGAAGCTGGGCTACCTGAAGGTCCCCGCCAACGTGCTGGTGGACCTGAAGAAGGTTGACGACTACCGCCCCGACCAGATCGTGATGATGTGCACCGGTTCGCAGGGCGAGCCGATGGCGGCACTGTCGCGCATGGCGAACGGTGACCACAAGATTCAGATTGAGCCCGGCGACACCGTGGTGCTCGCCTCCTCGTTGATTCCCGGTAACGAGACCAGCGTCTTCCGCATCATTAACGCCCTCATGAAGCTGGGCGCTAACGTGGTGCACAAGGGCAATGCGAAGGTTCACGTTTCCGGTCACGCTGCCGCGGGTGAGCTGCTGTACTGCTACAACATTCTCAAGCCGAAGAACGTTATGCCGGTTCACGGCGAGGTTCGCCACCTGATTGCTAGCGGTGACCTTGCGATGGAGACCGGCGTTCCGAAGAAGAATGTGCTGCTCTGCGAGTCCGGCACCGTCGTGGATCTGCGTGATGGCGTGGCGTCCGTGGTGGGCGAGGTTCCCTGCGAGTACCTGTACGTTGACGGCCGCTCCGTCGGTGAGGTCACCGAGAGCGATCTGAAGGACCGCCGTATCCTGGGTGAAGAGGGCTTCGTGTCCATCGTGACCGTCATTGACCGCGCAACCAAGCGCGTGGTGACCGGCCCGGATATTCACGCTCGCGGTATCGCGGAGGACGACGCGGTATTCGACGAGATTGTTCCAAAGATTACCGCCGCCCTGGAGGATGCTCTGCACCGCGCACCCGAGAAGGTGCACACCGTGCAGCAGCTGCAGCAGATTGTGCGCCGCACCATCGGTGCCTGGATTTCTCGCCGTCTGCGCCGCAAGCCCATGATTGTTCCCGTGGTTGTTGAGAACTCCTCGAAGGCCGCGAAGAACTAACACTCTGCGCGAGGCTAGTCGCCTGTCATAGCGAAAAGGCGGGGTCGATACGTTGTGTCGACCCCGCCTGCTGTGTATCTGCCGAACGTCTGCGCGAAAGCTGGGCGAAAGCTGCGCGAAAGCGAACATAGCAGGGGAGAATCGCCTCATCAGCGCCCTATCAATGCCCTCACAGGCACAGGGCGGGGCACACTTTTTAGCTCACTGATAACGAAAGAATCGGTACATTAACGGGAAGGTTGATACCCTAAAAGGTATGGCTCCACGGACCACGAAGGGTCGTAACACGACCTCTACTAAAGCAAACACTAAGAAGACCACCCGCAAGCGCACCACCTCCCGAGGCGGTGCCCAGCGCGGTGCCAACGCGGCGAACCCTGTAGCGGGCGCTATCTCCTCCGTCTGGCTGAGCATCGCTCACGCTATCGGTGGGCTCTTCCGCTCCATTGGCGCGGTGCGCACCGACCTTGCGTCCGAAGACCGCCGTGACGGCGGCGCGCTCACCATCCTGCTGTTCGGCCTGATTAGCGCCGGAGTGGAGTGGTACAACTGGCGTGCCCACACCTCCCTCGGTTTGTTGCGTGCGCCCCTGGACGCCTGGCACACCATGCTCGGCGGTATTTTCGGTCAGGGCGCCCTGCTGATTCCGGTGCTTAGCCTCATCATGGCGTGGTGCATTTTCCGTGGGCCCGACCTGATTAAACGTAATAACCGCGTGGCGTTGGGCTCCTTCATCATTCTGGTGGCGACCTCCTTGTTCTTTGCTCGGCATGCGGGTCACCCGACCTTCGCGGATGGTTTTGATGCCGTCTGGGCTGGTGGTGGCGTGTCTGGCGTGCTGCTGGGCACCCCCATTGTGCGTGTGAGCGGCGGTATTGCGTTCGTTGAGATTCTGATCCACCTGCTGCTGGGTATTGCCGGTCTGATGGTTCTGACGAACACTCCGATTCGTCAGGTGGTGCCGCGTACCCTGCACTTGGTCGGACTGGCTCTGGGTGAGAAGCCGAACGGCACGACTCGAACCTCCGCGAAGGATAGCCCTTCGGATGCGACTCAGACCGTGGATCTGAACGCTGAGGAGCACGACCGCAGTTACCTGTACGGTGACGATGAGAAGCCGGCGCGCTCGGCTCAGAAGTCTGGTGGACTGCTCTCGCGTCTGCGCGGCTGGTTGGGTATTGCTCCCGCTGCGTCGACTGATTCTTCCCTGGACGAGTACGCCGGTGATGAAGCATTCGTGAGCGCCGTGGTGGATGAAACTCACCCGGAGACCACACAGATGCCGGTACAGTCGGCGGACTCTGCACAGGATTCTGCGCAGGGATCCGCTCAGCAGACGCGCCCGGCGGCTAAGCCGAACCGTCTGTCCCGTCTGCCCGGTCGCCTCAACCAGGCACCGGCCGCGCAGGGTGCGTCCGCCCAGGGTACGTCTGCACAGAACGGTGCTTATTCGAGCAGCCCTGACCTCTTCGACGTTGAGGCATCGGATGCGCCCGCAGCCCGCCTGGATCAGGTGCAGCGCGCCGCCGTGGCGAACGGCCGCGTGAACCGTATTCCTGGCGAGGAGCCTCTCTTTGACGTTGAGGCATACGACGGCTTCGGCACCGCTGAGGAAGCCGCACCGCAGACGAAGCCGCACCAGGTGGTGAACCCTGCACAGTCTGCTGCACAGCCCGCCGCCCCGGCTCCCGCCGCTCAGGCTCCTGCCGCACCCGCGGCTCAGCCTCCGATTCCGACCCGCATGCACTCGCCGGGTGCGCACCCGAAGAACGCGGCTCCCGCGGCTTCGCGAGCGCCCGAGGCTGGCGCATCCCGCCCGCTGCAGAACAATACTCAGGTGGCGACCACCGAGCAGGCGCGCGGCGAGCAGGTTGTGCAATCCTCCCGCGGCGCGTACGTGCTGCCTTCTGAGGAGATGCTGGTTTCTGGTCCGCCCGCCAAGGAATCTTCCGAGGTCAACGAGCACGTGGTTGAGGCTCTGACGAATGTGCTGGAGCAGTTCAAGGTGGATGCGCAGGTCACCGGCTTCTCGCGTGGCCCGACCGTGACCCGCTACGAGATTGAGCTGGGCCCCGCCACGAAGGTAGAGCGTGTGACCGCCCTGAGCAAGAACATTGCGTACGCTGTGGCGAGCCCGGATGTTCGTATTCTGTCCCCGATTCCGGGTAAGTCCGCAATCGGTATTGAGATTCCGAATACGGACCGTGAGACCGTTGCCCTGGGTGACGTGTTGCGTTCCCCGCAGGCTCACGCGAACCACCACCCGATGGTCATGGGTGTGGGTAAGGACGTTGAGGGCGGCTTCGTGCTGGCGAACCTCGCGAAGATGCCGCATATGCTGGTCGCTGGTGCGACCGGTGCCGGTAAGTCTTCGTTTGTGAACTCGATGATTACCTCGATTCTGATGCGTGCAACCCCGGACCAGGTGCGCCTGGTGATGGTTGACCCGAAGCGTGTGGAGCTGACCGCCTATGAGGGTATTCCGCACCTGATTACGCCCATCATTACGAACCCGAAGAAGGCCGCTGAGGCTCTTCAGTGGGTGGTTCGTGAGATGGACGCCCGCTACGACGACCTCGCCCACTACGGCTACAAGCACGTGGACGACTTCAACAAGGCGGTGCGTGAGGGTAAGGTTCAGCCCGATCCCGGTAGCAAGCGCACGATTCACGAGTACCCGTACCTGCTGGTGATTGTTGACGAGCTCGCCGACCTGATGATGGTCGCCCCGCGTGACGTGGAAGAGGCGATTGTTCGTATTACGCAGCTGGCGCGTGCGGCGGGTATTCACCTGGTGCTGGCAACCCAGCGTCCTTCGGTGGATGTGGTGACCGGTCTGATTAAGGCGAACGTTCCGTCTCGTATGGCGTTTGCGACCTCCTCGGTCACTGACTCTCGCGTGGTGCTGGATCAGCCCGGCGCTGAGAAGCTGATTGGTCAGGGTGACGCGCTCTTCCTGCCGATGGGTGCCTCGAAGCCGATGCGTGTTCAGGGTGCGTGGGTGTCTGAGTCTGAGATTCACGCCGTGGTTGAGCACGTGAAGAAGCAGGCGCCGACCATCTACCGTGAGGACGTGATGGTCTCTGCCGCGAAGAAGCAGATTGATGAGGAAATCGGCGATGACCTCGACGATCTGCTGCAGGCGGCAGAGATTGTGATTACGACCCAGTTCGGTTCGACCTCGATGCTGCAGCGTAAGCTGCGCATGGGCTTCGCGAAGGCTGGCCGCATCATGGACCTGCTGGAGTCGCAGGGCGTGGTGGGCCCCTCGGAGGGTTCGAAGGCCCGCGAGGTGCTCATCCGCCCCGACGACCTGCAGGCGACCCTGGCGCGTATTCGCGGTGAGGAGCCTCCGGCTGCTGACCCTTACGCGAATGCGGTGGACCCGGGCGAGGCGGTCACCGACTATTTTGATGAGCCCGATGATGAGGGTTCGGAGGACGCTTGGCAGCTGACCGGCCGCTAGTCCTTCAGCGCCCTATCCATTCGGCTGAGTCCACTCAGCTGAGTGAACTCGCGACATGCACCCCGTATCGTCCCTGTGATGTCTGCTACGGCACACGTATAATGGACGGTACGGGGTGTTTGCGTATCCCCGATACGTTTAGGTGTCGGTGCGTACGCGGTCTCTCACCGTCGAAAGCCATCTACCCGTAAGGAGCCGTTATGAGTGAAGCTCGCAATTCCGCACCCGCCGGTGCGGTCAGCACAGCGAAGCCTTCGAACTGGAATGTGCCGAATGTGTTGACGGTTCTGCGTATTATTGCGGTTCCTTTCTTCATTGTTGCCCTGGTTGCGGGCGGTACTTTTGGTGCCGCTGATCCGACGCACCGCTGGCTGGCGTGGATTATTTTCATTCTTGCCATGCTCACGGACTGGGCGGATGGCTACCTGGCGCGCTCGCGTAACCTGATTACGAGCTTCGGCAAGATTGCTGACCCGATTGCCGATAAGTTCCTCACCGGCGCGGCGTTCATTGTGCTGTCGGCGCTGGGTGAGCTGTGGTGGTGGGTCACGATTGTGATTCTGCTGCGCGAGTGGGGCATCACAATCATGCGTCTGTTCGTTATTAAGTACGGTGTGATGGCCGCTAGTAAGGGCGGCAAGATTAAGACCGTGCTGCAGACGGTGGCGCTGGTGCTGATGCTTCTGCCGCTGGGCCAGCTGGGTCTTGGCTGGCTGATTCCTGGTTGGGTTCTGATGGGCGCGGTCACCGCGATTACCGTGTGGACCGGCCTGGTGTATGTGCGTGATGCGTATATTTTGCGTCGTAACTGGTTGCAGGCTCAGGCCTCCCAGGGCGGCGGTCATTAGAGGCGAGGGGAGTGGCGTGTGCTACTCCCCTTCGCTGTACCTGCGGTGCGTTGTGTGCCGCGTGAGGTTTTGGGCGGTGGTTCGCCGCTGAAAGGAGAGAATAATGGTTCCCCTCGTACTTGAAGATGCTCTGTCCTCTGAGCTTTCCTCCGCTGAGGTTTTCTCCGGTACCCCGGAGGCGGCGGCGCTGTTGCTACGTGATGCGGTGCAGTTGCGCGCCGCCCAGGAGGGCCCGGTGCTGGTGGCTACAGCTGAGTCGCTGACCGGCGGGGATGTGGGCGGCGCGATTTGTACGGTGCCGGGCGCATCCGCGTATTACCGCGGCGGCGTGATTTCCTATGCCTACGAGGTGAAGGCTCAGGTGCTGGGCGTGGACGCTCAGCTGCTGGCGCGTGAGGGTGCGGTGCATCCTGCGGTGGCGGTGCAGATGGCGGTCGGTGCGGCGCGTGTGTGCGGTGCCGATTATGCGGTGTCTACCACGGGTGTTGCCGGTCCTGATCCTGCGGATGGCCAGCCGGTGGGTACGGTCTATATCGGCGTGTGTTCCCCTGGCGGTTCTGAGGTGTTTGAGCGCCACTATTCGGGAGATCGGGCGCAGATTCGTGCGGCGGCGAGCGCGGATGCGATTGCTTTGCTGGCGCGTGCGGTGCGCGGCGGCGCCGGTGGGGTTCTGAAGGACGAGCTGGCGTAGCGTGCCGGGCTGTGCGGCGCCTGGAACGGCTGTGTCGTCGTCGGTGCGGCGCCTACCTAAAAAAATTTACGGTTCAAATATATTCACAGGGTTCTTTCAGCTCCACAGGAATAAAGGCATAGGTTCGCCTGTTTGAATAGATACAAGCCGTAAGAAGAGGACGAAAATGGCGGGGCCCCTAGCTCACGCTCCAAAAATCAGTTAGGCTTAACTCTGTACAGTCCCGCAGGTCGGGAATACCTACTCAGGAAAGTGATATAGAAGCTCATGGCTAAGCAGCGCGTATCGATTAATGGCATTACTAAGTGGAAGGAAATCGAGGAGACCCCCCGACAGGTCGCCCCGGTCGTTGAGGAAGCTAAGGTTGTTCCCCTGCGACAGGCAATCGGTGAGGTTCTTCGCGATGTTCGCCAGCGTCAGGGCCGCACCCTGCGCGAGGTTTCCCAGCGTGCCCGTGTTTCCCTCGGTTACCTGAGCGAAGTTGAGCGCGGTCAGAAGGAAGCTTCCTCCGAACTGCTGGCGTGGATTTGCCAGGCTCTGGACATTCCGATGTCCCAGATGCTGCGTGAGGTTGCCGACCGTATGGCGGTTCTCGAGGGCGTTCAGATTCCGGATACTGTTCCGGCTGAGATGTCTGAGCAGTACAAGAGCGATTACTACATTCTCTCGAAGTAACGAGAGGCGGCACATGCCGCGCTAAACGTGAAGCGATGCCGTGCATCCCCGTAAAGTGGGGGTGTGCGGCATCGCTTATTCTGGCTTTACTCTCGGTTTATTCTGGGGGTTGCTCTCGGGCGAGATGTGGGTGATGTGACGAATTATGAAGCGAACTAGCAGTGAAGCGTAAGGAGTGCTTGTGAAGCTGAGCGAATTTTGGGCGTGCATGGAGTATGAGTTCGGTGCCGGGTATGCTCCGGTGCTGGCGCGTGATTTGGTGCTGGGCGCGCTGGGTCATGTGACCGCTGCGGAGGCGCTGGACCAGGGCGTTAACCCGAAGGATGTGTGGCTTGCGATCTGTGAGGAGCAGGAGATTCCGCAGGAGCGCCGCCTGGGTCCCGATAAGGAGCCGTTGCGCTAGTCGGTAAGTCTGGCGTGTTCTAGCATAGGGGTGGGGCCTGCCGCGTGTTCGAGTGCTAGCGCCTGCGCGGGAGGTATTTTCGAATAATTAGTCGAGATTTCGGGGTTTTTCGAAAATATATGCCGAAACCCTATCCGATTTATTCGAAACCGGGTCGTAATTTTGTTCGACTCGTGCTAGACTTTTCCACATCAGGAATTTTTCGGAAAAATCTTCAAAGTTTTCCACAGATTTTAAAAAATGGCCTTATCCTGTCAGGCTGTGACCCTAGAGTAGTCTCAGAAGGAACCGGTAGGCCAAAACCTTCAAGGTCTCGATCACGAGTCCCACCGATTCCGAAGAAACATTACTCCCGTCAACCACTGACAACACAAAGAACGAGGTACTACCGTGGCTAAGAACACCAAGTCTCAGAGCGTAGCTCGCGTTCCCGAAGAGGGTCGCGCCAAGGCACTTGAAGCCGTGATGGCACAGATCGACAAGAACTACGGCAAGGGTGCAGTCATGCGCCTGGGTGATAAGGAAATCACCAAGACCGAGGTTATCTCCACCGGCGCTATCGCCCTGGATGCCGCTCTGGGTATTGGCGGTCTGCCCCGCGGTCGCGTCATCGAGATTTACGGTCCCGAGTCCTCCGGTAAGACCACCGTTGCGCTGCACGCTGTAGCGAACGTTCAGAAGGCAGGCGGCGTGGCAGCATTCATCGACGCCGAGCACGCGCTGGACCCGATTTACGCGGCTAAGCTGGGCGTGGACATTGACCAGCTGCTGGTCTCTCAGCCCGACACCGGTGAGCAGGCACTGGAAATCATGGACATGCTGGTTGGTTCCGGCGCCGTTGATATCGTGGTCGTCGACTCCGTTGCCGCGCTGGTACCCCGCGCCGAAATTGAAGGCGACATGGGTGACTCCCACGTGGGTCTGCAGGCTCGCCTCATGAGCCAGGCTCTGCGTAAGATTACCGGTCGCCTCTCCGCAACCGGCACCACCGCAATCTTCATCAACCAGCTGCGTGAGAAGATTGGTGTCTTCTTCGGCTCTCCCGAAACCACCACCGGTGGTAAGGCGCTGAAGTTCTACGCTTCGGTCCGTATCGACATCCGCCGCATTGAGACCCTCAAGGACGGCGCTAACCCGATCGGTAACCGCACCCGCGCCAAGATCGTGAAGAATAAGATGGCTCCGCCCTTCAAGCAGGCTGAGTTCGACATCCTCTACGGTGAGGGCATCTCCGTTGAGGGCGGCATCCTGGACCTGGCGGTGGAGAACGACATCGTCAAGAAGTCCGGCGCATGGTTCACCTACGACGGTGAGCAGCTGGGCCAGGGCCGCGAGAACGTTCGTAAGCTGCTCAAGGACAACCCCGAGCTCACCGAGGAACTGCAGTACAAGGTTCTGGTGAAGCTGGGCATCATTGAGGAAGAAGCTGACGAGCAGGCAGCTGCTGAGTCCGAGGGTAACGACCCGCTGGACGAGCTGGCTGAGGAGTTCTAAACCCGCCCGCGTAGCTTCTTGCTAACGCCACGACTGATTGCCGTGTGCTGTGCATTCCGCACGGTGCACGGCAATCTGTCGTTAACGGAAGAAGCACGTTAACGGGCGCGCATTAAGGGGAGTATCGGGGGCGCCGGGACAACGCCTCGTTACAATGGGGGAGCGCCGTATAGCCCGGCGCACGGGCCACCAAGCGAACCAACACAGGGGAGAGGAGGAACTGAACATGACGGAACAGCGCATGACGGAACAGCGCCTGACGGAACAGAACGGTCATGAAGAGCGTGAGCGAAACAGCGCGCGTGATGGCGACGCCGGTTTTGCGGCGCTGGATGCGACCGAACCGCACTTCGGTTCCTCAGTGCTTGGTGATTCTGTATTCTCAGCCTCTGTTTCCTTTGAGTCTGCTATTTC
This sequence comes from Rothia sp. HMSC073B08, assembly GCF_001812975.1. Lineage (NCBI taxonomy): Bacteria > Bacillati > Actinomycetota > Actinomycetes > Micrococcales > Micrococcaceae > Rothia > Rothia sp. HMSC073B08. Next base: position 167,742 of record NZ_KV811087.1, read on the forward strand.
CTTTGAACCTGCAGCCCCGCCGGTTGAGGTAGGCGGCTTCGAGGCGCTCAATTTTGAGGTGCCCGCCGCCCTGGCGGAGCCTACCCTCAGCTGGGAGGCGCCTCCTGCTGTTGCGTTTCCTGACGTTGCGCCTCCTATTGTTGGAGAGCCCCCGTATGAAGATGAGCCTCCATACCCTGACGAGCCTCCCTACGAGGATGAACCTCCGTATCTGGCAGAGCCTTTGTACCCTGAAACAGAGTACGCAGGGGAATATTATGCAGGGGAATATTGGGTACCCTCGGACGAAGCGGCACCCGCAGAAGCGATAGCGGAGCAGCGTGGGGGCCAAGAAACCGCACCCCAGAAACCCAAGCCGAAAGCGCGGCAGGCTGAAAAGCTCGCACATAAGAAGAAGCCAGCGCCTAAGAAGAAGTCAGCGGCCACAGAAAACGCACCCAAAAAGTGGGTGCGGAACAGGGCCGCGGATTCGGTATCCGCTGAGGAGTTCCCGGACTGGCACCCCGCCGCGCACGGCTTTGTTGAAGAAAGCATCGCCCGCGATAACGGCGGCGACTACGCCGGGGAGTTCCGCGTACCCGAGCTGCCCCTGCAGGCTGTGCCCGCCAACTTTGAAGATGGCAGTTCTGAGGAAGGCGGCGAATCGCCGCGCCGCAGCCTGCTCGTTGACCCGAACCTGCCCGCCGTCTCCATTGACGAAGCGCCCATTCGTGCCTTCACCCCCGGCGGTGCCGAGCCGCGCCCTATGGCGGCTGGCCGTATGAGTCGAGCGGGTGCCGCCTCCATCGGATCGGGGCTCACTGCCGAAGAGAAGGAAGAGATCGAGAGGCAAGCCGCTCAGCGGGCTAAGCAGAAGAAACGCAAGTCTTCGCGTGCCTCCAAGAACACCGACTACAAGCGTGGGTTCCGCCGCATGAGTGCGGCGCAGCAAGAGAAAATGCGGAGCCGTTCGCCCTACGCGCCCGCCTTCGGGGCTCGAAGTGACGACGAGGAAACCCGCAAGAGTCCTGCGGGCCGCGGCTCGGGGAGCAACCTATTTAGGGAGGGAAGTAGCTTGAACGAAGAACTCACCCCCGCCGAAGAAGCACTCATTCGCGGTATTGCCGAGGAGGAGGCGCAGGGCGACGGTACCGGAAAGCGCCGTGCCGCTTCGGCTGGATCCCCAAAGGGCGGTTCTCCGACACGCGGTTTTCAGAAGGGAAGCGCTTCCTCACAGGCGGAAGGCGCTGTGACCTCCTGGAAGCAGAAGGTACGTGCCGCCCGAGCCGCGGAAGAAACAGACCCCTACACGCGCGCTAAAACCATCGTGTACAACCAGCTGGCGTACTCGGCAAAAACCCGAGGTCAGCTGCGTAAGAAGCTCCAGGCAGAAGGATTCGACGCGGAGCTCATTGAGCCGCTGCTCGATAAGTTCGAGGCTGCAAAACTCATTGACGATGCCGAATACGCCCAAAGCTTTGTGGCGCAGAAGAGCCGCACCAAGAAGCTCTCCCGCGCCGCGCTACGCCGTGAGCTCGCTGAACGCGGGGTGCGTGGTGAAGAGGCGGAGAGCGCGCTGGCTCAGCGCACCGACGAGCAGGAACGTGAGGACGCCGCCGAGCTGGTGCGTAAGAAGCTGCGCCCCGGCATGGATTTGAGTGACCGCGCTGAAAAGGATAGGGTGACCCGCCGACTGCTGGGGATGCTGGCTCGCCGCGGGTACTCCTCCTCGGTGTCGATGTCGGTGATTCGTGAAGAACTTGCCGCCTACGGTGCGGAGGACGAGCTCTGGTAGAGGGTGAATAAAGACGGTCCGCACGCACGGATAGACCCATGCTGGGGTGACCGTAAAAATAGGCACAATAAAGGGTGAGCCCGCTACAGAGATACTCTGTGGCGGGCTCACCCTTATGTTTTTGATCTTTATAAAAAGCCTTGTCGGAGGCTATATCCGCTGTTTACTCTGCTGCTTATTCAGCGGCTCCCAGACGGTTCGCGAACTCGGCGAGGGTTGCATCCTGAGAACCGGCAATCTCAAGCAGCAGGCGCATCAGTTGCGCACCTTCACGGCGAATACGAGGCAACAGATCGGAACGCGCCGAAGAGGAGTACAGCTCCAACAGGGCGCACACGGTCACCGCTGTGCACACCGCCAAATCCTCCGCCAGGTGCTCATCCAGCGGGGCGTCCTCAAAGAGGGCAGAGTACAGCGCCGGCAGCGCCTTCTTGCGGTCCACCCGGTAGCGCGGGTACTCCGGCGAGGAGGGGAAACCCAGCATCGCCTCAACGAAGGGGAAGCCGCGGTGATGCAGGCAGGTGCCTTCCGCATCGACCATGCGCACCTGCGCGCCGTCTGCCGAACCGATCAGCACGTTCTGCGGCGAAAAATCGCCCGAAGAGAGCATATACACCCTGCCGCGGTTGAGCTTGAACTGCTCGGGTACCGGCGGGCGCTTGGTAAAGAAAGGTTGCAGAACGCGGCGGAAACGGAAGGACAGCTCCTCAACGGCGGCGGGAAGAACGGGCGCGTCCTCATGCGCGGCAGAGCTGGAAGCCGGGCTGTCAGCATCGTGCTCGGGGGTGCGCGCCTCGTCAGCCACACCGTACAGCTTCTTCAAACCGCGCTCGGCCAAACCCGGCGAGGCAATAGCGCCCGGGAACTGTGCCTTGCGGTCGGCACGCGCCAGGTTCAGGCGGTAATCCTCCACCGCCTCACCCATAATGCCGCTGGCGGCAAGGGAACGGTACGCCTCAATGTAGTAGTTCAGCGCGTCCAGCGCCTGCTGTTCGGTGCCCTCCAGTAGGGCGTGGGCGACCGAATACTGCTCGCCCTCAACGGTTCCGGCGCTCACATCTTCCAGCGCCAGCACGCGCAGCTCAGCGTCCGCGCCATAGAGCTGCGGGAACAGACCCGGAACCTGCCGGTTCAGCGCCTCCAAACCGTAGCGCTCACGCAGGTACCCGAAACCGCCCGCGTTCACCGTCGAATCCTTACGGCGGTAACGCTTCACAATAATCGAGGTCGGCAAAGACTGTGTAGACTCGAAAGACTGTGCAGACTCGGCGGCAGGCTCATACACGACACGCACCACAACGGAACGCATGCCGGTGCCCAGAATCTGCACGCGCTCAACCGCACGGGCAGCTACCTGATCCAAAGAATGCGCCCAGCTGAGCAGCTGCATCAGGGTCTGACGCATCGAGGCAGAATCAGCGCTCGCCTGAGGCGGCACGGGAGAGTAGGCGGCAATCGCCTCCTCGATGAGGGTGTTTAGAAGCTCCCCGTCAGGGGCGGGGGCGGAAGAATCGTTCGGTGACAGAGCCGGAAAGTTACTACTAAGGGAAACCTGCATAGAGCCATTATCCCCTATCGGATACCCTATAGGGCATGACTTCGACCCTCAGCGATTCCGCCCAGACCCCCGAAACCAGCCCCCGCACCTACGAAGTGCGCACTTTCGGCTGCCAGATGAACGTGCACGACTCCGAACGAATGTCCGGCCTGCTGGAGGCTAACGGCTACGTTCGCGCTGAGGAAGGCACCCAGCCCGACCTGGTGGTTTTCAACACCTGCGCGGTCCGCGAAAACGCTTCCAACCGCCTGTACGGCAACCTCGGTCAGCTGGCACCGGTCAAGCGCGCCCACAAGGGCATGCAGATCGCTGTGGGCGGCTGCCTGGCGCAGAAGGACCAGGACGCCATCATTGAGAAGGCACCCTGGGTGGACGTCGTGTTCGGTACCCACAACATTGGTGCCCTCCCCACCCTGCTGGAGCGTGCCCGCCACAACCACGAGGCGCAGGCAGAACTGCTCGAATCCCTCGAAGTTTTCCCCTCCACCCTGCCGACTAAGCGCGACCACGTGTACTCCGGCTGGGTGTCCATCTCGGTTGGCTGTAACAACACCTGCACCTTCTGCATCGTGCCGTCTCTGCGCGGTAAGGAGAAGGACCGCCGCCCCGGCGACATTCTCGCTGAGGTTCAGGCGCTGGTCGATGATGGCGCTATTGAGGTGACCCTGCTCGGCCAGAACGTGAACTCCTACGGTGTGGAGTTCGGCGACCGCCAGGCGTTCTCCAAGCTGCTGCGTGCCTGCGGTGAGATTGAGGGCCTGGAGCGTGTACGCTTCACCTCCCCGCACCCGGCAATGTTCACCGACGACGTGATTGACGCGATGGCGGAGACCCCGAACGTCATGCCCGTGCTGCACATGCCGCTGCAGTCCGGCTCCGACAAGGTGCTCAAGGACATGCGCCGCTCCTACCGTTCCAAGAAGTTCCTGAACATTCTGGACAAGGTGCGCGAGCGCATCCCGAACGCCGTGATTACCACCGACATCATTGTGGGCTTCCCCGGCGAGACTGAAGAGGACTTCCAGGACACTCTGAAGGTTGTGGAGCAGGCTCGTTTCTCCTCCGCGTTCACCTTCCAGTACTCGATCCGCCCCGGCACCCCGGCGGCGACCATGGAGAACCAGATTCCGAAGGAGGTCGTGCAGGAACGCTACGAGCGTCTGATTGCCCTACAGGACCGTATCGCCGGTGAGGAGAACCGCAAGCAGCTCGGTAAGACCGTTGAGCTGATGGTCGTTGCGGAGGCAGGTCGTAAGGCTGAGCAGACTCACCGCCTCTCCGGTCGTGGCCCGGACCAGCGCCTCGTGCATTTCTCGGTGCCCGAGGGCTGCGAGATTCCCCGCCCCGGCGATATGGTCACCGTGCCTATTACCGAGGCTGGTTCCTTCCACCTGATTTCTGACCCGACCGCCGAGCAGTACCAGCTGCGCCGCACCCGCGCCGGTGACGCGTGGGACCGTTCCCAAGCTGACTCTTGCGGTACCGGCACCACCCAGGTGCCCGGTGCGCCGGTGGGCCTGGGCATGCCGACCATCGGTCTGCGCCCCTAAAACCTATAACGAATCATGCGCCCTGTTCCTCGGGCTCTTGCCACCACCGCAAGTGGGGGTGAGGGAACCGGTAGAATGGGGCGCATGACTATCTCCGAAACTCTGCCCGTTATCGCTATTGTGGGCCCGACCGGCACCGGTAAGAGCGCGCTCGCCATTGAGCTGGCTCTGCGCCTGAACGGTGAGTGCATTAACGCTGATTCTATGCAGTTCTACCGGGGTATGGATATTGGTACCGCGAAGGTCACCGCGGAGGAGATGCGCGGCGTTCCGCACCACCTGCTGGACATTATGGACGTGCGGGATGAGGCGTCCGTGGCGGAGTTTCAGGGGCGTAGCCGTGAGCTGATTGAGCAGATCCGTGGCCGTGGCCGCTACCCGATTCTGGTGGGTGGTTCCGGTCTGTATATGCGTGCCGCCCTGGATAGGTTGGAGTTTCCCGGCACGGATGCGCGGGTGCGTGAGCGCCTGGAGGAGCAAGCGCGTACCGAGGGTATTGGTGTTCTGCACGCCCGCCTGGCGGAGGTCGACCCGGAGTCGGCGGCGCGCGTGAAGGATGAGCGCCGCATTATTCGAGCCCTGGAGGTGTTCGAGGTGACGGGCCGCCCGTTCTCGGCGTTCATGCCGGTGCGCGAGTACGTGACGGAGAGTATTCAGATTGGTCTGGATATGGATCGTGCCCTGCTGCACGAGCGTCTGCACCGCCGTGTGGAGCTGATGCACGAGCAGGGTCTGCTCGATGAGATTCGTACCCTGAACGAGCAGGGACTGCAGGAGGGTAAGACTGCCTCCCGCGCGATTGGTTACGCGCAGTTCGCTCGCGCCCTTGAGGATGCAGACTACAGCGTGGAGCAGGCGATTGAGGATACGACCATTGCGACCCGCCAGTTTGCGCGCCGCCAGCTGACCTGGTTCCGTGCGGACCCGCGCGTGCAGTGGCTAGATGCGCTCTCACCCACCCTTGCAGATGAGGCGTTGGCTACAATTTTGCAAAAATAAGCAAATGGACGTACTAAAGCTGGGAAATTGAGGTTACTCTAGGGACATATTGAACTCAATTATAGAGGAAATATGTCACTCACATCACATACGAAAAATTCTGCCACTCTGTCTGCGGCAGAATCCACTCCGCGTTCCCTCTACGATGCCATTCTGGGCGGAACGAATTCACTGAACTTTCTTCGCCTCTCATTGGCCTCGTTAGTTATCGTGGCCCATGCTGCCCCTCTTGTCGGTTTTAACGCTGGAATTCTCGGAATTCCTGTTCCCGAACATATCGGCACTTTGGGTGAATGGGCTGTGAACATGTTCTTTTGCATCTCAGGATTCCTGATTGCTCATAGCGCGCAACGGGGTACTATCTCCGGCTATGTTAAGCGTCGTGCCCTAAGAATTTTCCCCGGCTACTGGGTATCCATTCTATTTGTTGTCTTCCTGTGCGCACCGATTGCTGTAGCCACCGGACACACGGCAGAGCCCTATTCACTGAAAGGTGCAGGCGGATACATCGCGCGCAATTTTGACCTTTTCAATCTGCAATACCCCCTTTTTGGTGGTCCCATTGGCATCCCTTTCACGGCTCTTCAGAGTTGAGTGTGGTTGGAGGC